>JAWOHV010000011.1:0-4121 GCA_046484965.1 Prochlorococcaceae cyanobacterium | reverse complement strand
GCCAGCGCCCGAACAGGTGCTGCCAGCAGGTTGCCGTGATCTGCTCCACCGGCTGAAGCAGCAGGGCATCGGGGCTGTCGGCGGCGGGGCTGTGGGCGGCGGGGCTGCCCTGCAGCAGCTGGCGGGCCAGGGCCGGGCTCACCCCTTGGTAGCTCTGGCGCAGGGCCTCCCCCAGGGGCTGGGGCAGCAGCTTCAGGCGCCGCTGCCAGCTGGCGAAGCTTTCCTGGCGTTCGGGGGGATCGCCCGCCAGCGGCGGTGGCGGCAGGTAACTATCGCCATTGCCAATCGGCCGCAGCCGCGATTGGCGTTCGCGCACCTGGCGGCCGATGGCCATAACGCGGCCGCTCGCCTCGAGCAGGAAGAGGTTGCTGTGGCGGCCCATCAGTTCCACCACCAGCCGGCGGCTGATCGCAGCGCCGGGCCGCTCGGCGAAGGCCAGGGTCACAACCCTCTCCCAACCCTGCTGCTCCAGGGCCACCAGGGCCAGGCCGCGCAGGCCGTGCTGCAGCTGCTGCGCCAAGGTGCTGCCTTCCCCTTGGCGGGGCGGCGGCGGAATCGCCAGCAGGCGCGGCGCCTCGGCCTGCCAGCTCAGCTCCAGCCAGGGGCGGCCACTGAGGCTGCGCAGGCCCAGCTGCACGGTGTGGCTGTCACGTTGCTGGGCTTTCTCGAAGCGGGCCGGCAGCAGCGTGGCGCGCAGCTCGGCCAGCACCGCCTTGAGGCTGGTTACATCCAGGGCCTGGAGCGGGGCGATCACGGTGGAGCGGGCGGGTTGTGGAGCGGCTGGGCGGTAGTGCGGGCTCGCGGCAGCACGCTTCTACTCTGCTGCCAGCCGTTCTGCCCTCGATGAAAGCGCCAGCCGCCGCCCGGCTCACGGTGATCACCGGACCCAGCGGCCTCGGCAAGGGCACCCTGGTGGCCCGGCTGCTGGAGCGCCATCCGCGCCTCTGGCTTTCGGTGTCGGCCACCACCCGTGCGCCCCGCAGCGGCGAGCTGGATGGCCAGCATTACCTGTTCCTCGATCGTGGGCGTTTCGAGCAGCAGGTGGCCGCCGGTGGCTTTCTGGAGTGGGCCGAATTCGCCGGACATGCCTACGGCACGCCGCGGGCGCCCCTGGAGGCCCAGCTGGCGGCCGGCCGGCCGGTGCTGCTGGAGATCGAGCTGGAGGGGGCCCGCCAGGTGCGGCGCAGCTTTCCAGAAGGCTTCCAGGTGTTCATCAAGCCGCCCAGTTTCGAGGAGCTCGAGCGCCGCATCCGCGGCCGTGGCAGCGACAGCGAAGAGGCCATCAACCGCCGCCTGGAGCGGGCCCGGATCGAACTGGCCGCCGAGGGCGAGTTCGATGCGGTGCTGGTGAACGCCGATCTGGCCGTGGCCCTGGCGGAGCTGGAGCGGCTGATGGGGCTGGCGGAAACGGCCCCAGGCCAGGCCTGAGCTGGGGACAGGGCCTGAGCTGTGGGGCCAGGCACAAAAAAAGGCCCCGAAGGGCCTGGCTGCCGGCCTCGATCAGAGCGGGTGGAAGAGCAGGTCGGGATAGAAGCGGTTGAACTCGATCATGATCCCGGCGGTGATGCCGAACCAGATCGCGGCAAAAACGGGGGCGGTGGTCAGGAATTTCTTCATGGGGAGGCCTGGGTGAGATCCGGTGGCGGGGGGATGCAGGAACAGCTGAAGTGAAGGCAGCTCAGCGGGGCGAAACCGTTCAGCGGGGTGAAACCGTTCAGCGGGGTGAAACCGTGACCTTGCTGTCCGATTCGGTGAGCTTGCCGCTGGTGAGCTCACCGAAGGCGGCCAGGGGCCAGGTGGCGGCGGCCAGGGTGCTCTTGAGCGCCAGGGGCACGTCGATCTGGATCTCCTTCATGTTGGCGTCCTTGTCGTTGCGGATCGCCTGCAGGTAGCTGCGGCCGGCCCAGCCGATGCAGCCGGCGATGTAGAGGAAGGCGATGCCGGGGATCGTGAAGTCACCGGCGTGGCTCCAGCGGCCGTCCACGATCAGGTGGGGCAGGCCATCGGCGCCGCAGACGGCCTGGCTGTACATGGCGAAGCGGGCCTTGGCCTGGTCGGTTTTGGCGCCGGCGGCGCGCTGCTGGAAGCGGGGGCTCTCGGCGCAGGGGGTGAGACCAGCCACATCGGCCCGGACGGCGGGTGCGAAGCCAAAGAGCAGGAAGGCGGAGAGCAGAACGGCGAAAAGTCGACCCATCGTGTCCGGTTCGGGGGGCTGTTCCTGGCGAACGTGAGGGGGGCAACCGCCGGCTGGACCACCGCCGGCTGGGCCACCTCACGTCGCAGAGCAGGATGTCAATGCGGACAGTAAGGGAGCCCCTTGGGAGCGATGCCAACGGTTCTGGCCCTCGAAACAAGTTGTGACGAGTCGGCGGCGGCGATCGTGGCCGGCCAGCGGGTGCTCGCCAGTGCCGTGGCCTCCCAGGTGGCCGAGCACGCCCGCTGGGGCGGGGTTGTGCCGGAGATCGCCTCCCGCCGCCACGTGGAGGCCCTGCCCCAGCTGATCGCCCAGGTGGTGGCGGAGAGCGGCATGGCCCTCGCTGAGCTCGATGGCATCGCCGCCACCGTGGCCCCGGGGCTGGTGGGGGCGCTGCTGGTGGGATCGCTCAGCGGTCGCACCCTGGCCCGCCTGCACGGCCTGCCCTTCGTGGGGGTGCATCACCTCGAGGGCCACCTCTGCTCGGTGCAGCTGGGCGAGCCCTTGCCCCCGGGGCCCTTGTTGGTGTTGCTGGTGAGTGGCGGCCACACCGAGCTGGTGCGCGTCGATGGCCCGGGGAAGTACAAGGTGCTAGGCCGCAGCCGCGACGATGCAGCCGGTGAGGCCTTCGACAAGGTGGCGCGGCTGCTGGGCCTCGGTTACCCCGGCGGGCCAGCGATCCAGGCCGCAGCTGCCGGCGGTGACCCGCACCGCTTTGCCCTGCCCAAGGGGCGGGTTTCGCTGCCGGGCGGCGGCTTCCATCCCTACGACTTCAGCTTCAGCGGTTTGAAGACGGCGATGCTGCGCACGGTCCAGAAGGAGCAGCGGCAGCAGGGGGCTGAGCTGAAGCAATCGGGGCCCCTTGCCGAGACATTGCCGCTACCTGCTCTGGCCGACCTGGCCGCCAGCTTTGAGCAGGTGGTGGCCGAGGTGCTGGTGGAGCGCTGCTGCCGCTGCGCCCGCGAAGAGGGCCTGGCCACGGTGGTGCTGGTGGGCGGCGTGGCCGCCAATGCCCGGCTGCGGCGGTTGATGGAGGAGCGCTGCACGCGAGAGGGCCTGGCCTGGCGGCTGGCACCGCTGGCCTATTGCACCGACAACGCCGCCATGGTGGGCGTGGCCGCTGCCCAGCGGCTGGCGGCTGGCCAGGTGAGTGATCTGCGGCTGGGGGTGGCGGCACGGCTGCCGCTGCAGCAGGCCGGCCAGCTTTACGAACCCCAGCCGTGTTTTTAATAGCTTTAGGCTGCTGCCATTCCCTGCACTGGCCCGATGGCCCCAGCGGAGCAGCTCGAGCCCGGGAGGGCAGTGGCCACGGTCCCAGCAATGGCCACGGCCCCAGAGCCACTCCCGGCCCTGGGTCTTGATGAGCCGGTTCCGGTGGCCAAGGAGGAACTCAACTCCTGGCGCCGCGGCTTCACCCCCCAGGCTGAACTCTGGAACGGTCGCCTGGCGATGCTCGGTCTCTCGATCGGCCTCACCGTGCTGCTGGTGAGTCGGCTGCTGGGCTGAGGCCCAAGAAGCCTCTTCACTTGCGCCTCACTGTCTGCCGCGCAGGGCCTGGGCCAGTTCATTCGGCTTGAGGCTCTGGGCCAGGGCGTCTTCGGCTTCGACCCGACCGTCCTGCACCAGTTGCAGCAGGGCCTGGTTGGCGGTCTGCATGCCATCGAAGCCGCTGCGTTCCATGATCTCCTCGATCTCATCGAGCTGGCCCCGCTGGATGTAATCGCGGCAGGCGTCGGTGTTGATCAGGATGTCGTGGTAGGCGGCCCGTTTGCCGTCGGTGGTTTTGAGCAGCCCCTGGGCGATCACCCCCAGCAGCGATTCAGAAACGGCGCGGCGCACGCTCTCCTGCTCGGTGGGCGGGAACATGCCAAGGATCCGCTCCACCGTCTTGACGGCGGAGTTGGTGTGCAGGGTGCCGAACACCAGG
>JAWOHV010000284.1:0-9909 GCA_046484965.1 Prochlorococcaceae cyanobacterium | reverse complement strand
TGCAGCTACCTGTTTGAGCTCAGCCAGGTGTTCAACCGCTTCTACGACCAGGTGCCGGTGCTCAAGGCCGCTGAGCCCGCCCGCGCCTCGCGCCTGGCCCTCTGCCGGCTCACGGCAGATACCCTCAAGCTGGGCCTGGGCCTGCTGGGCATCCCGACGCTGGAGCGGATGTGATGCTCCAAGCCTTTACTCCCCCAGTGTTGGCGGATTTTTGGCGCGCGCTTGTCTAGCGTGACTAAGGCAGTTGCACCGGCCATTCCATGACCGTCAAGTCGCTGCATGACCACGACAGCGGTCGTCTCGACTGGGACGGGCTGAAGCAGGAGCTTGAGGCCTTGGGACGCCAGGAATACCGGGAGCTTGTGAGTCGGTTGGGCGTGCTGCTGGGGCAGAACCCGAGCCTGTGCTCTCGGTTGGATGAGCCATTGGAGGATGGCTTTCAGGGCGGCGTGGACCTTGTGCTGCGGGAGAGCGACCTGCCGCTGAGGGCCCTGCCCCAGGCATCGCCTTGGTCGTTGCAAGAGGCGCTGGATCCCGCCACGCTCTGCGACACCCGCGGCGACTGGAGCGACCAGGGCTTGTGAGCGGTTCCCCGATTAGCGCTGCAGGCGTTTCGCCCAGCTTCCCGGCGGCGCGCCTGGAGGTGGAGAGCCTGCAGGCCTACAGCGCCCCGCTGGAGGGGCGACGCGGCCTGCTGCGGCTCGACTTCAACGAAAACACGCAGGGCCCCAGCCCGAAAGTGGTGGCGGCGATCCGGGCGATTCCAGCCGATCACTACGCCATCTATCCCGAATACGACGGCCTGCGGGAGGCGGTGATCGCCAACCTCTCGATGCAGCGCCTGGATGGCCTGGAGCACAACCAGATCGGCCTGTTCAACGGCGTCGACGCCGCCATTCACGCCATTTTTCACGCCTATGGCGAGTGCGGGGAGACGTTGCTCACCACATCGCCAACCTTCGGCTACTACACCCCTTGCGCCCAAATGCAGGGCATGGCGATCACGGCCATTCCATATGAGGGGCCGGCGTTCGCATTCCCGCTGGCGGCGATCCGGCGGGCGCTTCTTGGCAGCGGCGAGCCCTCCTGGCAGCCGCCGCGCCTGCTGCTGATCTGCAACCCCAACAACCCCACCGGCACCCGCCTGGCGCCGCAGCCGATCCTGGAGCTGGCGGCGGCGGCGCCGGCCACGCTTGTGGTGGTGGATGAGCTCTACGAGGCCTTCACGGGCGACAGCGTGCTCTCCTTGGCGGATTTCGCTGCCACCCCCAATCTGGTGGTGCTGCGTTCGCTCGCCAAAACCGCCGGCCTGGCTGGCCTGCGCATCGGTTTCGCGATCGGCGCCGCGCCGGTGATCGATCGCATCGGCCGCGTCAGCGGCCCCTACGACATCAACAGCTTCGCGGTGACCGCTGCCCACGCCGCCCTGGCCGATCAGCCCTACACCGATGCCTATGTGGCCGAGGTGCTGCGCGCCCGCGATTGGTTGCTGGGCGAGCTGCAGGCCGCCGGGGTGCGGCACCACGCAGCAGGCGGCAACTACCTGCTGATCTGGCCCGAGCTGCCGGCGGCGGAGGTGGAGCAGCGCCTGCGGCAGGCGGGGATTCTGGTGCGTTCGATGGCGGGCAAGCCGCTGATCGACGGTTCGCTGCGGGTGAGCATTGGCACCCTGGAGCAGATGCGGCAGTTCTGGGCTGCCTACCAGGAAGCGCAGCGATGAGCGCAGCGCTTAATTCCTATCGCCTTAGGGCCCTAACAGCCGAGGAGCGTCAGGGCTGGTTGGAATGGTCGCTCGATTTCTTCACCGACCCCCACACCCCGCAGCTGCCCTACCTGGATATCACCCTGGCCCTCGATGTAAGCCGGGCCTGGCAACGCCATGACGCCAATCGCAAGGATGGAGCCTCCTTCTTTGCCTGGCTCACCTGGTCTCTGCTGCAGACCCTGGCGAAGCACACCAGTTTTCTGATGCGCAAGCTGGATGGAGAGTGGTGGGTGGTGGAGAACCCACCGCTGGTGGTGCCGGTAGCAGTGGGAGGTGCCCAGCGGTTTGTGGAATTGGTGCTCCCCGATGGCATTGGCAGCAGCTGGGAGAGTTATGCCGCCAGCTACGCCGAGCAATTGGGCTGCTTGCGTGCGGGTGTTGTGCAACGTGCCGACTGGAATGCCTTCAGCCTTGGGGTGTTGTTTGGCAATCTGCCCAACCTCGCCTTCACGGGCCTGACGCTCCATAGTCACAGTGATGATGCTGCGGGACGCTGCAGTTTCTACGCTGGCCAGCGGCAGTGGCAGGGCGATCGGTTGGTGATGCCACTAGCAGTGAAGCTGCACCATGCGACCAGCGATCCGTGGGTGCTTGATCAGCTGTTAAAGGATTGGCGCCAGAGCTATCTCGAGGCCTGAATGCCCGCCAATTCCGCCTCTAACGCAGCAGCTCAATAACAGTGCTATCACCGAGCTTGCCGGGCAGGCTGAGGCTGCGGCCGCTGCGCTTCACCGGGGTGCCGGCCATGGCGTCGAGGAAGGGCTGAACGCCGCCCTGGTCGCAGTTGGCGGGGGTTTTGCCGCTCACGTACTGCACCGGGATCACGCGGCGGGGCTGCAGCTCACGCACGATCTCGGCGGCCTCGCGGCCGTCGTACACCTTGGCGCCGCCGCCCACGCCGATGATCAGCACGTCGGGCCGCCCCAGCATCACCTTGTCGGAGGGGCTGAGGCGGCCGGCGGTGCCGCCCAGGTGGGCGAAGCTCAGCCCGCCCTGTTCCCAGCGCCAGAGGGTCGACTGGCCAAAGCGGCGCCCGCCGACGCGGTCGTGCGGGGCGGCAATGCCTTCAATCTTCAGGCCCGCCACCCGGTAGGAGCCTGGATCCACCAGGAACTTGCCGCTGGCCACATTGGCCCCCTCATCGGCCAGCCGGCTGCTGGCCAGGATCACATTGGCGCTGACGCTCGGCGTGGCCAGGCCGGCGGCGCAGGCCACCGGCTTGAAGGGGTTGAGCAGAACCGAGGCGCCGCCCCCCTGGATCAGCAGGGCGCTGTGGCCGTAGCTGGTGATCGAAACGCCGCTGCCCGCCTGGGCGGCGGGGCTGAGCACGCCAGCCATAACGCCAGCCGAGACACCAGCAATGACGCCGCTGATCCCCAGGGCAAGGCTCGCCGCCAGCGGGCCGCGGCGCCGGATCGGACTGCGGGGGGAGAAACGGGGGGCGGAATGGGAGGGCGAAGAAGTGGCGCTCGGGCCGGCAGCGGAAGCCATCGCTCAGGGCGGCCCTAAGGGGCACAGAGGTGGCGCGAAGCTAGCAGTGCCGGATCGCGCTGACCCACGCAGGACTGCCCCTGCCCGACTGACCATCAGGGACGTTCAGCTGCTCGCCTGGCGCAGGAAGTTGGCGAGCAGGGCGTGGCCGGCTTCGGTGAGCACGCTCTCGGGGTGGAACTGCACCCCCTGGAGGTGGGGATGGTCGCGGTGGCGCAGGCCCATGATCGTGTCGTCATCAAGCCAGGCGGTGACCTCCAGGCAGGCCGGCAGCGAAGCGCGCTCGGCGATCAGGCTGTGGTAGCGGGTGGCGGTGAGCGGCTCGGGCAGGCCTTCGAACACGCCCGCGCCGCTGTGGTGCACCGGCGAGGTTTTGCCGTGCATCAGCTCCCGGGCCCGCACCACCTTGCCGCCATAGGCCTGGGCCAGGGCCTGGTGGCCCAGGCACACCCCCAGGATCGGCAGGCTCGGGCCCAACTCCCGCAGCACGTCCAGGCAGACTCCGGCCTGGTTGGGGTCGCCGGGGCCCGGGGAGATCAGGATTGCGGCCGGATCCAGGGCTCGGATCTGCTCGAGGGTCAGGGCGTCGTTGCGCACCACCTTCAGATCTGCCGCAAGTGGATGCTCGAGCGCCAGCTCCCCCAGGTATTGCACCAGGTTGAAGGTGAAGCTGTCGTAGTTGTCGATCACGAGCAGCATCTCAGAGGCCCAGGCGGAGAAGCAGGGGCGGCAGCAGCAGCAGCAGGGCGATCAGCAGCGAAGAGATGGCGGCCACGAGCACGGCGGCGGCGGCGCAGTCTTTGGCGATGCGGGCCAGGGGATGGAAGCGGCGGCCGATGGCCAGATCCACCACTGCCTCGGTGGCCGTGTTCAGCAACTCCAGCACCAGCACCGCCGTGACGGTGAGCACGAGCACCGCCAGCCGGTCGGTGGCCAACCGCAGCCAGAGCCCGAGGCTGAACACCACCAGGCCGGTGAACACATGGATGCGGAAGTTGCGCTGGCTGGCGAAGCCATAGGCCAGCCCCTGGGCGGCGTAGCGAAAGCTGGCGGGCAGATCGCCGGCCACCTTCCAGGCCCTCACCCGCAGCCGCCGGGCGCTGCGGTGCTCATCGGCGCTGCCTTGCGGCTGCAGACGTTGCCGCTGGCTTGCATCCAGAAGCTTTGGTGTTGGGTCGTTGGGGACCAGCATCGGCATGGGCACGGCCCTACGGGCTGCACTGCCGAACCCTACCGCCGTTCGAGCTGTTGGCCAGCAGTCGCTCCTGGCGGTCCAGCATCGCCGCCAGGCTGGCCTCGTCTGGGTGGTCCCAGCCCAGCAGGTGCAGCAGGCCGTGGCTGGCCAGAAACAGCAGTTCCCGCTCCAGGTTGTGGCCGTGCTCGGGGGCCTGGCGGGCGGCGGTGTCCACCGAAATCACGATGTCGCCCAGCTCGAGCGGCTCAGGCAAGGGCATTGGTGGCGACTGTTCCAGGCCCTCTTCCTGGGCGGCGAAGGCGAGCACATCGGTGCTGCCGCTCTGGCCGCGCCAGCTTTCGTTGAGGCTGGCGATCTCGGCGTCGCCCACCAGGAGGAGGCCAAGGCTGTAGGCCGGCGCCCGCAGCTCGGGGCGCAGCTCACTGGCCAGCTGGGCCAGCCACTCGCTCAGAAGCTGTTGCCAGCATTCAGCGCCGTCCAGGGGATCGAGCCAGGCGCCGGCGGCCTGCCGCAGCTCTGGCGCCAGATCCGGTTCGGCTGAGAAGGACAGGTCGAGATCGACGGCGGCGGCCATGGCTCAGCCGCCGGGCGGCTGGGGTCGTCCCAGCCAGGCCACCAGCACGATGAAACCCAGCAAGCCCACGGCGGTGAGGCCGAAGTGCAGCAGGCTCTGGCGCCCTTTGCGCACCATGTTGCGCATCGCCAGCTTCACGAAACTGGGGCTCTCGCCGGCTGGCTCCGGGGCCCCGGCCGTGGGCGGCTCTGGAGCCGGGGGGGCTTGGGTGTCTAGTGGGCCTTGGGCGTCACTCATCGCCGGCTGCTCCCACCTCAACGCCGGCGTGCAGCAGGCTCTGGATGAAGGGGTCGAGGTCGCCGTCCATCACGCCCTGCACGTCGGTGGTTTCCTGCTGGGTGCGCAGATCCTTCACCATCTGGTAAGGGTGAAAAACATAGTTGCGGATCTGGTTGCCCCAGGCCGCCTCCACGATGTCGCCGCGGATGTCGGCAATCTCGGAGGCCCGCTGCTCCTGGGCGATCACCAGCAGCTTGGCCATCAGCAGGGCCATGGCCTTTTCCTTGTTCTGCAGCTGGGAGCGCTCCTGGGTGCAGCGCACGGCCAGGCCGGTGGGGATGTGCAGGATGCGCACCGCCGTTTCCACCTTGTTCACGTTCTGGCCGCCGGCGCCGCCTGAGCGGCTGGTGGTGATCTCCAGGTCTTTGTCGGGGATGTCGAGCTTCACCTCAGCCTCGATGTTGGGCATCACCTCCACGCCGGCAAAACTCGTCTGCCGCTTGTCGTTGGCGTTGAAGGGGCTGATGCGCACCAGCCGGTGGGTGCCCTTCTCGTTGCGCAGGTAGCCGTAGGCGTAGCGGCCCTCGATCTCGATCGTGCAGCTCTTGATGCCCGCTTCCTCGCCCTCGCTGAGTTCGTCGACCGTGACTTTCATGCCATGGTCTTCAGCCCAGCGCGTGTACATGCGCATCAGCATCAGGGCCCAGTCCTGGGCGTCGGTGCCGCCGGCGCCGGCGTTGATCGAGATCACGGCGCCCTCCTTGTCGTAGGGGCCTGAGAGCAGGCGCTCCAGCTCCCAGCGGTCGAGGTCGGCCTTGAGGGTTTGCAGGGCTGCGTTGGACTCAGCCAGCAGCTCCTCATCGGGCTCGAGGCCGTAGAGCTCGAGGGTGGCTTCGCCATCGGCCACGGCCGCCTGCCACTGGGCCAGCTGTTCGAGCTGGGCCCTCACTTCATCGAGCTGGCGCATCTTGGCCTGGGCTGCTTTTTGGTCGTCCCAGAAGTCGCTCTGGGAGGCCAGTTGCTCCAGGTCCTGCTGGCGGGCTTTCAGGGCCGGTACGTCAAAGACAGTCCTGGGCATGGCCCAGGCGGTCGGTGAGCTCGGAGAGGTCGCGTTTGAAGTCGGTGAGGTCGAGCAGCGGAGTGGCGGCGGTCACGGCAATAGCTTTCTGATGGTCTGACCGTATCAGTGGCGCCATCAGTGGCGCCCGTCCAATCGCTCCAGGCAGCCTGCCCAGTTGAGAATGGCTTGATCCGCTGTGAGCAGCGTGGCGCGGTGCCAGATCGCGCTGGCGGCAATGAAGCGGTCTGCAGGATCGGCATGAAAGGCGTCCAGCTCCACGGCCTGCAGGGCGATGCCGCCTTCGAGGGGCAGTTCGAGCAGGCCAGCCTCCAGCCAATCGGCTCGCCAACGCTCGGGCGGCAGGCCCAGGTGGATACGGCCCCGACGGTCGAGCATGGCAGCCTCCCAGAAGCTGATCACACTCACGGCCACCTGGCCTCGCTCCCAGGCCTGAGCGATGCTCTTCCTGGCTTGGTGGCCGAGTTGGGCGTCATCGCGGTCCAGCCAAAGCAGGACGTGGGTATCCAGCAGGATCACTGCAGGACATCCCAGGGTTCGTCCAGGGGCGCCACGACGTCGCCGTCGAGGCGGGTGGCGAGGTGCAGCCCAAAAGGACTGGCGCGGCGAGTACCGCGGCACGGATGAAGCTCCGCAACGGGCTGGCCGTTCTTGGTGATGACCAGGGCTTCGCCGCTGCGGGCGACATCGTCCATCAGGCCAAGGCAGCGGGCCTTGAACTGGCTGGCGCTGATCTGCCAGACCATGGCGCTGCTCCCGTGATGAATGAGGTTGTAATGACCATGGTAATGACCGTGGTACGGACCATGGTCGCAGAGGAGCTGCGTCGGCGGCCACTTCTAGGATCAGATCATCTGTGCAAAGGCCCCGATGGGCGCCACCGTTGAGATCTACACCTGGCGGTTCTGCCCCTTCTGCATTCGTGCCAAGGCCCTGCTCGATCGCAAGGGCGTTGCCTACAGCGAATACGTGATCGACGGCGATGAGGCGGCCCGCTCGGCCATGGCCGCCAAGAGCGGTGGGCGCCGCAGCGTGCCCCAGACCTTCATCAACGGCCAGCACGTGGGCGGCTGCGACGACCTTTATGCCCTCGAGCGCTCCGGCCAGCTCGACGCCCTGCTGGCGGCCTGAGCGGTGGGGGCCCAACTGTTTGTGATCGATCCGATCGCCCGGCTCAACCCGGCCAAGGATTCCAGCGTGGCCCTGATGCAGGCGGCCCGGCGGGCCGGCGAGCTGGTGTGGGTGTGCGGCATGGCCGATCTTTCGGCGGCCGAGGAGCTGCCCGCTGGCGAATCGGGATCGGGCCATGGCGCCTGGGTGCTGGCCCAGCCCCTTGAGCTCCAGCCCGCCGGCAGTGAGCCCTGGTGTGCCCTGGGGGATCGGCAGCTGATGCCCCTGGGCGCCTTCGCGGCGGTGTGGATGCGCAAGGACCCGCCGGTGGATGAGGCCTACCTCTATGCCACCCACCTGCTGGAGCTGGCCGAGCGCCAGGGCGTGCGCGTGATCAACCGGCCGGCGGCCCTGCGCGCCTGGAACGAGAAGCTCAGCTCCCTGCGCTGGAGTCACCTGATGGCACCCACCCTGGTGGCCAGCCGGGTGGAGCAGCTGGCCGCCTTCACCGCCGCCCATGCCGAGGTGGTGCTCAAGCCCCTGGGGGGCAGGGCTGGCCAGGGGGTGGTTTTCGCCTCGGCGGCAACGCCGGGCCTGCGGGCGCTGCTGGAGTTGGTGACCGCCATGGAGAGCCTGCCGGTGATGGTGCAGGCCTTCCTGCCGGGGGTGGCCGCCGGCGACAAGCGCATCCTGCTGGTGGATGGCGAGCCCCTGGGGGCGGTGAACCGGGTGCCGAGCAGCGGCGAGTTCCGCAGCAACCTGGCGCTGGGAGGCCAGCCCGAGGCCAGCGAGCTCACGGCGCAGGAGCGGGCCATCTGCGCTGAACTGGAGCCGGCGCTGAAGGCCGAAGGGCTGTTCTTCGTGGGCATCGATGTGATCGACGGCCGCCTCAGCGAGATCAACGTGACCAGCCCCACCGGCATCCGCGAGGTGGAGCGCCTGGGCGGCATCCCACTGGCCGATCAGATGATCGCGAGGCTGCTTGCTTGAACTGCTGCTTGCCTGAACCCTCAGGGGCGCGCCAGCGGCAGGCTCAGCTGCTGCTGCAGCACGCCCAGCTTGAGGGCCACCTCCTGCAGTTCGCGCTCAGGTTCGGAGCCCCGCACCAGGCCGGCGCCGGCGGTGAGCTCCAGCCGGCGGCCCTGCAGGCGGCCACTGCGGATGGCCACCCGCAGTTCGGCGTCGCCGGCGCTGTCGATCCAGCCGATCGGGGCGGCGTAGTGGCCGCGCTCGAAGGGTTCGAGGCTGCGCAGGGCGGCCATCGCCTCGCGCTGCGGCAGACCGGCAACGGCGGGGGTGGGGTGCAGGGCGCCGGCCAGCGTTAGGGGTTGCTGCTCGCCGATGGCGGCGGTGATCGGGGTGTGCAGATGCAGCAGCTGGCCGTGGCGGGCCAGGCGCGGGTGGCGCGGCCGGCGCGGAGTCAGGCCTGCCTGCCGCAGTACGTCGGTGATGGCTTCCACCACCAGTTCGTGCTCGCGCCGGTCTTTCTCGGAGCGAAGCAGCGGCTCAGCCGCCGGCCCGATCGGGGCGGTGCCGGCCAGCGCATCGCTGCGCAGCTGGCCCTGGCGCACTGTAAGGAGCCGCTCTGGAGAGGCGCCCAGCAGGGCCGGACCATTGGCCTGCTGCCAGAGGAAGCGGCAGCTGCCGCTCTGGCGCTGGCGCAGCTGGGCCAGCAGCTGCAGGGGATCGAGCTGGCGCTCCAGCAGCAGCTGCTGGCGCACCGCCAGCACCAGCTTGCGCAGTCGGCCGGTCTCCACCAGCTCCAGACCCTGCTGCAGCGCCGAGCGGTAGCCGTCCTGCCAGGCGGAGCTGCTGGCGATGGCCGGGCCGGGGGCCGGGTCTGGGGCGGCGCTGGGATCGGCCGGCAGCGCCGCCAGCCGCCGGGCCTGCTCCCAGAGCTCCTCGGCCAGGGAGCGGGCGCAGACCTCGCCGCCGAGGCTGCGCTGCAGCCGCAGCCAGCAGTGCCGGCCCTGGCGGCTGAGCTGCCAGCGGGGCAGCACCGCCTGGACGCCGGGGATGCCATCCCCCTCCTGCAGGGGGCTATCGAAGAAGGCGAAGGCCAGCAGCACCCGCGGCCGGGCCAGGGGCGGACAGGGCTGGGGTGCGGCCAGGCGGCTGAGGCTCACGGCGCTGAAGCGCTGGGCCAGCTCGAAGCGGCGCGGGCCGCTCAGTTCAAGGCTGTTGGTGCGGCCGCTGGCGGCCAGGCAGAGGCCGGGGGCGCTGTCCCAGAGGAAGCGGAAGCGCTCGCTTTCCTCCAGGTGGGGGAGCAGGGCCATCGGGTCCCGCCCCGGCAGCGCCAGGGCCAGGCTGAGCACGCCTTCTCCCTCCAGCTGGCGGGCTCCCTCGGCCGCCGCCGCCAGCAGGTTGCTGAAGCTGGTTGTGACGCTGGCGGGAGCCGGCACCGGGGACTGGCCGGAGAGGCTGCTCAAATGTATGGGCCCCCGTTTGCTCTCCGGTGCCGGCTCCTGCCTCCGGGC
>JAWOHV010000146.1:0-5454 GCA_046484965.1 Prochlorococcaceae cyanobacterium | reverse complement strand
GTGGTGCCAGATCGAGCCGCACTGAGCCCGGCGGGAGCGCTTCGCCGCTGGGGGGCTGCTGAACCTCTTCAAGGGCTTCAATCAGCTGCTGCTGCTGGCGCTGCTGGGCCCGGCGCTGCTGGCGCTCCAACTGGGCGCCGAGCACTGCCAACTGCTCCACCGTCAGCAAACTTGTGCAGCGTTGCACCAGGTTGGAAGTGCGGCGATGAAGGTCCTGGCGCTGCTGGGGGGGCAGGGCGGCATAGGGCTCATCTGCATGGCGAGTGACCAGGGTGAAGCAGCCCTGCTGCACCGAGGCCAGCAGGGCTTTGCGCAGCACCTGGAGGTAGAGGGCGAGCTGGGAATAAAGCTCGCTACGACAAGCAAGCAGCTGCTGGCTCAGGCTTGCAAGCTGCTGTTCAATATCGCTCTGGGCCCGTAGGCTGGGATCCAATGGAGGAGGGCCTCAGACAGCCTTGGCGGCGGCCGCCACCTCGGCGGCGAAATCGGATTTCTCCACCTCAATGCCCTCACCGAGGGTGTAGCGGGTGAAGCGGCGAACCTGAATGTTCTCACCGATCTTGCCGGCAACCTGCTTGACCATCTCGGCCACTGAGACGCCACTGTCCTTGATGTACGGCTGCTCCAGAAGGGCCAGCTCCTTGAGCCGCTTGGCGATCCGCCCCTCCACGATCTTCACCTTCATCGCTTCAGGCTTTCCGGACAAGTCGTCCCGGCCCATCTCGATACCTTTCTCGCGCTCAGCAACTTCCGCCGGGATCTCGTCAACAGACACATATTCCACCCCTGGGCAAGCGGCAATCTGCATCGCCACGTTGCGCAGCAGCTCCTGGAAAATCTCGCCGCGGGCGACGAAATCGGTTTCGCAGTTCACTTCCACCAGCACACCAACCCGGGCGCCGGTATGGATGTAGCTGCCGATGGCCCCTTCAGCCGCGGTGCGCCCAGCCTTCTTCTCGGCGCTGGCGATTCCCTTCTGACGCAACCACTCGATGGCCTTGGCTATATCGGCATTGGTTTCGGCCAGGGCCTTTTTGCAATCCATCATGCCGGCGCCGGTTTTATCGCGCAGGTCCTTTACGAGCTTGGCGGAAATCTCAGCCATGATAAACGGTCAAATTCAGGGTGATTAATGATGCGGTTTCAGCCGGATTGATCAGCAGCGAAACTCTGCAGCTGGAGCCCCACGCCGGAGGCTCAAGAACAGGGTTAAGGGCCCTCAGCCTTCCTCGTCTTCGTTGCCACCGCGCTGGTCCTGGGCGCCATGGCGGCCTTCGATGATCGCATCGGCAAGCCGCCCGAGCACGAGCTGCACCGAGCGCACGGCGTCGTCGTTACAGGGGATGGGCACATCGCAGAGGTCGGGATCGCAGTTGGTGTCGAGCATCGACACCAAGGGAATATCAAGCTTGCGCGCTTCGAGCACGGCGTTGGTTTCACGGCGCTGATCCACCAGCACCACCACATCGGGCAGGCGGCGCATGTTCTTGAGGCCACCGAGATACTTCTGTAGGCGCTCCAGTTCACGGCGCAGCACGGCTCCTTCCTTCTTGGGCCGCATGGCGATGGCACCAGAACTCTCCATGCGCTCCAGGTCTTTGAGGCGATCAATGCGGGCCCGCATCGTGGTCCAGTTGGTGAGCATGCCGCCCAACCAGCGCTGGTTGACGTAGGAGGCGCCGCAGCGGGCCGCTTCGATGGCAATCACCTCGGAAGCCTGCTTTTTGGTGCCCACGAACAGGAACCGCTTGCCACTGCGCGAGGCGCTGCGAGTCCATTTGTAGGCATTGTTCATGCAGACGGCGGTCTGCACGAGATCAATGATGTGAACTCCGTTGCGCGCGCAATAGATATAGCGCGACATTTTCGGATTCCAGCGGCGCGTTTGATGCCCGAAGTGGGCACCCGCCTCCATCATTTCGGAAAGAGTGACAACAGCCATTTTGTTTGGGGGTTTCGGGTTCGCCTCCACCTGCCAGGGATCCGCAAACAGCCGAGCTGCCGGAAGGTTTCCGGAGCGTGCCAGATCGTGCAGATCACCCGAAACACGCAGGTGTGCGGGATGATAAGGACCCTTGCACCTTATCAAACGGCTCTGCGGGATCCGGCCAGAAGCTCAGGTCAGCAGCTCAGGTCAGGCGCTCAGCTCGCGCCTCGGCGTAGAGAGCGCGGACCCCCAGCCGGTTCAGAGGGAGGCGCAACAGCTCCATGGCCACACCAGCACGGCCATGGCGTATCAACCAGGCCAGCAGCGGCCTGAGGCTGCGCTCATTGAGCAGTCCGCCGAGGGTGAGCAGTTCCCAGAGCAGCCGATGCAGCCAGGTGAATTGAATGATGAATCGCACCCGGCGGCTGGGGTGCTTGCGGAAGAACAGCAGCCCCATCTTGGCCCTCTCCCTCTCCACCCGGATCAGGTTGGGGATCTGCTCGAGGCTGAGCGGTGGATGCCAGTGATAACCCACCGCCCCAGGGCAGCGCACCAGGCTCACCCCCAGCTGGCGAAGCCGCTCCCCCAGCTCCAGGTCTTCCCAGCCATACAAACGAAAGCGGGTGTCAAACAGACCGGCGGTTTCGAGCAGCTGGCGATCAATGGCCACGTTGCCGGTGGCGAAATAGGCCCAGGAAAGATCGCCCAGCTTGTGGGGTTCAGAGGTGGGATCATCAAAGTTGGCGGTATTGATCACGGCGCCGTAGGTGAAACAGAGTCGGTTCTGCCGCTGCCGCCAGTGGCGTTCCAGGGCGCGACCGTGGGCCACCAGGAAGCTGGGCGTGACCACCAGATCGCTGTCAATGAAAACGATCACATCACCGCTGGCGGCCTCTACGCCGCGGTTGCGGCCCGCCGCCGGACCGCCATGCTCCTGCTCGATCAGGCGCACGTGCGGCAGGTTGGCCGCCTCCTGCCGCAGCCAGTTCACCGTGGCATCGGTGGATCCATCGTCGACAACCACCACTTCGTAGCGCTGCACCGGTCCAGCCAGCTCCTGGCGCTCAAGGGCCTGCAGGCACTGGCGCAGGATCGGCAGACGGTTGTAAGTGGGGATGACAACGCTCAGGAACATCGGCGGAAGGAGAGGCCAGAACAGCAGCGGCCGCAGAAACGGTCAAAAAAAGGGGACCCCTGCGGGATCCCCTTGGGGCTGGCCCAGCGACGGAGCGCAGGCCTTGATGGCTCGATTGGCAGGTCAGTCGGCGGCGCCACCGTTGTTGGCCGTGCCGGTTACCCCATTGCCCGCGCCCTCACCGCGGCCGTCGTTGCGCAGTTTGCGCTTCTTGAACTTGCGGGCGTAGGAACGGTTGCGCTCCTGCTTTTCTTTCTTGAGGTTTCTGCGCTTGGACATGCGGTAGGCGACCTGGAATGGGGCGTTGATCCACCCTAATCAATTGCATAGGCCCCCTGGCTCAGGCGACCGTCCTCCATCTGCACCAGGCGGTCGGCCACATCGAGAATGCGGGGATCATGGGTGACCATCAGCACCCCACAGCCCTGGTCCTTGGCCAGGCCCTTGAGCAGCTCCACCACCTCACGACCGGTGCGGGAATCGAGCGAGGCGGTGGGTTCATCCGCGAGCAGCAGCTGGGGCCTGGCCGCCAGGGCCCGGGCAATGGCCACCCGTTGCTTCTGGCCCCCGGACAGGTCATGGGGCAACTTGGCCAGGTGGTCCTGGAGCCCCACGGCGCGCAGCCATTCCCGGGAGCGGTCGCGCCGGGCTCTGTAGCTCAGGCCCTCGAGCAGGTCGGCGCCCATCTGCACGTTCTGCTCGGCGCTCAGACAGCGCAGCAGGTTGTGCCCCTGAATGATCATGCCGATGCGACGGCGCAGGCGCAGCCTGGCGGCACCGCTGGCACCGCGCAACTCCTCGCCGAACACCTGCACCGAACCCTCCTGAACCTGGCGCAGGGCACCGATCAGGGTGAGCAGGGTGGTCTTGCCGCAGCCGGAGGGACCGGTCAGCAGCACCACCTCGCCAGCCTCCACACTGAGACTGATGTCGATGAGCACCTGGCGACGCATCGCGCCCGTGCCGAAGTGATGCCTCAAAGCGCAGAGGCGCACCATCGGGGCCATCAGAAGATCTCCGCCGGATCCGCGTCAGCCAGCTTGCGCATGGCCAGCACGGCCGAGCCCATGCACATCACCAGAATCATGATGAACACGGTGAGGGCCCTGGTGGTGTCCATCGTCACCGGCAGCTGGGTGGCGTTGCGCACCACCAGGTAGAGCCCCTGGCCGGCCGCGTAGGCCGGCAGGTAGCCGAAGGTGGCCAGCAGCAGGCCCTCGCGGGCCACCACCCCAAGCAGGCTGAGCAGCCGATAGCCCATGGCCATCAAGGTGGCGTATTCGGGCAGATGGTCACTCACATCGGAATAGAGGATCTGGTAAACGATCACGCAGCCCACCACAAAGCCCATGGCGGCGCCAAGGGTGAAGATGAAGCCGATTGAGGTGCTGGATCGCCAGTAGTTCTGCTCAAAGGCGATGAAGCCGTCCTTGGTGAGCACGGTGACATCCCTGGGAAGCTGCTTGGTGAGCCGGGCCACCACTGCAGCCGGATCTGAGCCGGGCGCAAGCCGGATCAGGCCCACCTCAATGCTGCCGGGAGGGGTATTCGGCAGCAGCCGCAGGAAGGTTTCGTGGCTGGTGAGCAGGTTGCCGTCGGCGCCGAAGGAGGTGCCCAGGGCCACCAGCCCGGCCACCCGCACCCGCTGACCGCCAATCTCACTCTCAACGGTGCGGCCACTGCGGAACCAGTCGGCCACTGGTCCGAATTCGGGCCTGGAGCGCTCGTCGAACAGCACACGGCCCCGGTCCTGGAGCAACTTCGCCTTTTGGGCCAGGGAAGGATCGGTGAACAGGGGGTCGGCCGGCTCAAACCCCAGGGCCAGAAGCGAGCGGGTGGATCGGTTCTCAGGGTTGCGCCAGAGCCAATTCGATCAGGGAGACGCTCGATGAGATAAGTCGAAAAATAGCGGAGATGGAAAAAGCATGAAAGTGCTACTGGTCAGCAGCGAAAGCGCGCATTTTTCAAATCTTGAAAGCGCAATTTTAGACAATGAGGCAGTGGTAGCCCGGGCCCGATCCGGTCAGGATGTGATTTTGGAAATCGCAGATCGGTCGTATGATCTGGTTATTGCCGATGAGCATCTGCCGGATATGACCGGACTGGAACTGGCGCGAAAGGTGGTCTTAATCAATCCAATGGTCAACATTGCTGTTGCAAGCAGCCTTTCTCAAGAAGATTTCCATGAAGCCAGCGAGGGCCTGGGTATCCTGATGCAGCTTTCCCCTGACCTTAGGGATGAAGAGATCGGTATTCTGCTAAGGAACCTTAAGGGTATTTTGCAAATAACGGGAAACACACATAAGCCCCCCGGATTTAAAACCCCCGAGGGGTAGGATGCAAGCGGTTGAGCGCGTCAAATGCCGCTTAGCAGGCTGCCCGGCAGCCTGCC
>JAWOHV010000143.1:0-3309 GCA_046484965.1 Prochlorococcaceae cyanobacterium | reverse complement strand
GCGGCGGCTGGCCCAGCTGCGCCACCACTACCCGCAGCTGCTGTTCAAGGACGTGCGTGGCAACGTGATCACCCGGCTCGAGAAGCTGGATTCCGGCGACTACGACTGCCTGATCCTGGCGGCTGCCGGCTTGGCGCGCCTGGGCCTGGCCGATCGCATCCACGAGCTGATCGATCCCTCCATCTCCCTCCATGCGGTGGGCCAGGGCGCCTTGGGCATTGAATGCCGCCAGGGCGACACTGCGGTGCTCGAGCAGATCAAGGTGCTGGAGCACACCCCCAGTGCCCGCCGCTGCCTGGCCGAGCGCGCCTTCCTGCGGGAGCTGGAGGGCGGCTGCCAGGTGCCGATTGGGGCGAACAGCTGCTACGCCGGACCCGGCGACAGCGGCGAGCTGATTCTCACCGGCATGGTGGCCAGCCTCGATGGCCTGCGGCTGATCCGCGATCAGGCGCGGGGTCCCCAGGAGGATCCGGAGGCGATCGGCATTGCCCTGGCCCACAAGCTCAAGGCCCAGGGGGCTGGCGAAATCCTGGAGGAAATCTTTGCTAGCGCCCGGCCCCAAGCCTGAGGCCGATGCGGTCAGCGAGGGGCTGACCACAGCTGCCGTTGCTGATCCGCCCGAAGCGGAGTTGCGGCCCCTCCCCTACCAGTGGAGCCTGGTGGCCTGGGCTGCCCTGGTGGGCATCCTCACCGGTGCGGCCGTGGTGCTCTTCCACGTGCTGCTCGGCTTCATCAACAACTTTCTGTTCGGCCCCTTCGTGGAAGGGCTGCTGCAGCTTGTGGGGAGCCCCCAACCGGAGCCGCCGCCGGAGATTCTGCTGCCGATGCCTGCAGATTCCGGCACCCCGCTCAAGGCACTGCTGCAGGTTGGCCTGGGTGGATTGGGGTTCCTGCCGCCGCCGCCGGCCCCGCCAGTGCTGCCGGATCCCTTGCCGATCGTGGGGCCTCCGGGTTGGCTGGCCTCCTGGCCGGTGGTGCTGGTGCCGATGGTGGGCGGGCTTGCGGTGGGCCTGCTGCGCCAGGTGGCCCGCGATCTAGGGCCCGGTCTGCCCAGTCTGTTGGCGATGGCCGATGGGGCCGTTCAGGCTTTGCCCAAGCTTCCCTTCGCCCGCCTGCTGGCCGCCTCGATGAGCCTTGGCAGTGGTGCTTCGCTCGGGCCGGAGGGGCCGAGTGTGGAGAGTGGCGGCAACATCGGTCTGTGGGTGGGGCTGAGGGGCGGCCTGGCACCCCAGAGCCAGAAGGCGCTGGTGGCGGCCGGAGTGGCGGCTGGTCTGGCGGCAGGATTCAAGGCACCGATTGCCGGTCTGTTCTTCGCCTTCGAAGGCAGCTACAGCACCATCCCCGGCCGCCCCAGCCTGCGGGCGGTGCTGGTGGCGTCGGTGGCCTCGGCCTTGGTCACCCAGCTCTGCCTGGGCGACGAACCGATCTTCCGCCTACCGGCCTACGAGGTGCGCTCACCGCTGGAGCTGCCCCTCTATCTGCTGCTGGGTCTGCTGGCCAGCCTGATGTCGCTGGCCTTGGTGCGGCTGCTGGCCCTGGGCCGCAGCCGTGGGGTGCAGCAGCGTCTTTCGCGCTTGCCCCCCTGGCTGCTCACCAGCCTCGGCGGCCTGGCGGTGGGCCTGATGGCCCTGGGTTTTCCCCAGGTGCTCGGGGTTGGGTACGACACGATCGAAGCCCTGCTGGGCAACGCCGGAGGTGTGGGACTGCTGACGCTGTTGGGGCTACTGGGCGTCAAGCTGCTGGCCACCGGCATCAGCAGTGCCACGGGTTTTGTGGGCGGCGGCTTTGCCCCCTCCCTGTTCCTTGGTGCCGTGCTCGGCAGCAGTTTTGGCCAGCTGCTCGGCGAGGGCGGCTTCAACCTGCCGGTGGCGGAGCCGCCCGCCTACGCCATGGTGGGTATGGCCGCCGTGCTCGCCGGCAGCGCCCGGGCTCCCCTGACGGCCCTGCTGCTGCTGTTTGAACTCACCCGCGACATCCGCATCGTGCTGCCGCTGATGGCGGCGGCGGGACTGAGCGCTGCCCTGGTGGAACGCTGGCTGGGAGTGGCCGATCCAGGCTTGCTGGGCCCGGATCGGATTGAGGAAGTGCGCCGCGCCCACCTGGCGGCCCTGCCCGTGATCGAGGCGCTTGATCCCGAGGCCCCGCTGGTGCTGGCCGCCGACACGCCGCCGGATCAGGCGCTGCGGCAGCTGGTGGAGGCCCGCGGCCATGCGGTGGTTGTGGTGCAGGACGAGTGGGTGGTGGGGCTTGCCACCCTCGAGGATCTGCAGCGGGCCCTCAGTGCCGACCACGGTCCTGAGACGCTGCAGGCCTGTCGCCGCTCCGATCTGGTTTGGTTGCCCCTGGCGGCCAACCTGGCCCAGCTCGAGGATCAACTTGGACCCAATGGCCTGCGCCAGCTGCCGGTGTTTGAGGTTGATCCGCTGGCCTTCTCCCACCTGCCCGATGGTTTGCCCGCCACTGGCTTGCCCCTGGATTGCCTGCGGGGCCTGGCCAGCCGTGATGGGCTGGCCTGCGCCCTGGCTCGCCAGCTCAGCAATCAGTCGCGGAATCCTTCGTCGCAGAGCAGCTGAGAAACCGAAGGATCGGCAGCGCAGAGGCGGCGCAGAATGCGCTGGTGATCAAGCTCGGAAAGCTCACCGTTGCTGGCCCACTTGAGGGTGGTTCGTTCCCCAGGACCGTCAGGCACCCTGGGATGGGATGGTCGCTGGCCCAGTTGGCAGCCGGACTGCTGGATGTGGTTCGAGGCGGTCACGGGCCGCAGCTGTGAGGGTTCCCACACAGTAGAAGTCCAGGCTGGCGTTGCAAAGGCTGCGGAGCGGATCTTCAGGAAGGCTTCGGGAAATGGAAGCTCAGCGACAGAGCCGTGGGCATCACTGGCGCACAACCACGGGCGTGCCCACGTCCACCAGCTCGTAAAGCTTGCGCACGTGTTCGTGCAGCATGCGCACGCAGCCATTGGTCACGGCCGCCCTGGAGGTCACGGTCCACGACCAGGCGTTGGGGGTGCCGTGGATGCCGTATTGGTTGGGTCCGTTCTGCAGGAAGCCGATCCAGCGGTCACCCAGCGGGCTGTTGGCACCGAGGGTGGGGTTCACCTTGCCGCTCTTGGTGCTCTGGTACTGGGGATTGAGCACCTTGTTCTCCACCGTGAAGCGGCCGGTGGGTGTGGGGGTGCTGGGGTCGCCGAGATCGAGCACCTGAAGGATGCGTCCCGTGTCGCAGAGAAATGCCTGGCCGTACTCTCTGCCCCGTACATGATCCGGGGGCGGGAATTCACGGTTACCCCGAGCATCGGCATCAGCGTCT
>JAWOHV010000140.1:0-7084 GCA_046484965.1 Prochlorococcaceae cyanobacterium | reverse complement strand
TCTGTGCAGGCCATCCCTCGGGGATTTCGTCTTGGTCGAGAGCCCTCCTCGAACGCCTTCCTCTTGAGGAGTTGAGGGTGGCTCGGGAACAGAACTATAGGACGTTCCGAGAGGCTCTCGAAGGGCACCCTCTGGTATCGCTGCCGGGGCCGGACCATGTTGGGGCACCCGCCGTGGCACTCGTCCGCGTTTCAGGCCGCCGACTGCGGGATGAGCTTCGCACCGCACTCGCGCCCCGAGCACCAGGGCCCAGCGAGCGCCACTGCGGTGGGCCCGCTTGAACTGCTTGCCGAAGGCGGCGCCGCTGAGATCCAGATCCACGGCCAGGCCGCTGTGGCGCAGGCAGCGGGCCAGCTCCAGGGCCGCCGGCTCGCCCTGCTCGCCGCGGCTCACCAGGTAGAGGTCGGGGGCAACCGCGGCCAGAGCTTCGGGGCCGGCCGCGCTCTGCCCCACCAGCAACACCAGCCGCTCCATGCCCAGGGCCCAGCCGATCGCCGGCGTGGGCGCCCCGCCCAGCTGCTCCACCAGGCCGTCGTAGCGGCCGCCGCCGCAGACGGTGGCCTGGGCGCCCAGCTGGCTGCTGGTGATCTCGAAGGCCGTGTGGCTGTAGTAGTCGAGCCCCCGCACCAGGCGGGGATTGAGCACAAAGGGAATGGCCAGCCGCTGCAGGCCCAGCTGCACCTGCTCGAAACGCGCCAGGCTCTCTGGCGCCAGGGCGTCCGCCAGGGTGGGCGCCTCAGCCAGCAGCGCCTGGGTGCCGGCATCCTTGGAATCGAGAATGCGCAAGGGGTTGCTGGCCAGGCGCTGCTGCGAATCGGGATCCAGCTGCTCGCGGCGCTGCTCCAGCCAGGCCACCAGCGCCGCCCGGTAGCTGGCCCGGTCCTCGGAGGTGCCGAGCGAATTCAGCTCCAGGGCCAGGCCTGCTACCCCCAGGGCCTGGAGCAGATCCCAGGCCAGGGCGATGCTTTCCACATCGCTGCGGGGATCGGCGAAGCCGAGCATCTCCACGCCGATCTGGTGGAACTGGCGCAGCCGCCCCGCCTGGGGACGCTCGTAGCGAAACATCGGCCCGCCATACCAGAGCCGCTGCGGCCCCTGGCTGAGCAGGCCATGCTGCAGGGCGGCCCGCACCACAGAAGCGGTGCCCTCCGGGCGCAGGGTGCAGCTGCGCTCGCCGCGATCGAGAAAGGTGTACATCTCCTTGCCCACCACGTCGGTGGCCTCGCCGATGCCGCGGGCGAACAGCTCGGTGACCTCCAGCAGCGGCGTGCGGATCTCAGCAAAGCCGCTGCGGCGGAACTGCTCTCGGGCAATCGCCTCGATCCGCTGCCAGAGGTGGCTCTGAGCGGGCAGCAGGTCCACCATGCCCCGCAGGCTCTGGAGCTTCTCCACTGGAGGCGTCTGCCAAACACCTCAGTTTGCCGCGTCGCTTCCTGGGGGATGGCCAGCCTGACAAGCCGTCAGCGCCGGCACGGCAAGCAAGAGACTTATTTATAGAGTCAGCTGTTGGTGATCGCAGGCGGATGTGGTGGCGAAGCCCATGGCTGACGGTGAGACGCCGCTTGCTGGGACTGGCGCTTTTTGATGCCTTCTGCCTGATCGCTGTTTACGCCCTCACCTACGGGATCCGGATCGGCGCTGCACCGAAGATTCTCAGCGGCAGTGCCCTTTGGCTGAGCGCACTCTGGCTAACCATTTCCTATCTGCTCGGACGCTATTCCCGCTCAGGCCTCGACGAACGGGAATCCCTGCGCAGGCGCCTGCTGGCCACCCTGCTGGTGATGGTGCTGGTGCTGGCGGTGGCGGTCGTGGGCTGGCACTGGAGCCTGCAGGTGGAGGATCCGCGAACGTTCCGGGGGTTTTTGCTGCCCGTTCTGGGCAGCACGGCCCTGCTGTCCGGCGCTCTGCAGTGCTGGCTCTGGTGGAAACGGCCTATGCGCAAGCGCTGGCTGATCCTGGCCTCAGCGGAAGAAACGGAAATCCTGCGCCACGAACTAGCAATCACCCCAGGCAGCAACCAATTGGCCGTGCTGTTTCGATCCCCCGAGGAATTAGCCAACGACCCCAGCCAGCTGGGCCCCTTGAACCTGGTTGATGGCATTGCCGTCAGCGATGCGGTAACGATCGCCGATGACCTGGTGGAGCAGCTGCTGTCACTGCGCAGTCGTGGTACAGGTGTCTGCTCACTGGTCGTGTGGGCCGAACGGCAGTTCCAGCGGGTGCCGCCCGAGCTCTATTCCAACCGAGGGCTGTTGCAGGCAGAGGGCTTTGATCTCCATCCCGGACGATGGCGCTGGCGGCTCAAGCGGATTGGCGATGTAGGGCTAGCGATTGTGCTGCTGGCTTTATCGCTGCCTGTGCTCTCTCTAGCAGTACTGCTGATCCGGCTGGAGGACGGCGGTCCGGTGTTCTACAGACAGCTGCGCACGGGCCTCTATGGAGAGCTATTCCCACTCTGGAAACTGCGGAGCATGACAAAGGACGCAGAACCTGATGGGCCCCGCTGGGCGAAAGCCAACGACCCTCGCATCACCCGAGTAGGGCGCTGGCTGCGGCAATGGCGGCTGGATGAACTCCCCCAGCTGCTGGCGGTGATTGCCGGCAACATGAGCCTGATCGGCCCCAGGCCGGAGAGGCCCGAACTGGAAGCGCACCTGACGGCCTGCATCCCCCACTATCGGCTGCGCCACTGGATCCGCCCTGGATTGAGCGGCTGGGCCCAGGTGTGCTTTCCCTATGGAGCCAGCACCGCCGACAGCCGCATGAAGCTCAGTTACGACCTCTACTACCTGCGCAACGCCAACGTTCTGTTTGATCTGTTGATCCTGGTCAAAACGATTCGCCTGGTGGCCCGAGGCCAGGGCGCCATGCCGGCAATGGAGGCCGTGGCCTCAGAAGCAGACGGTGCAGACCCTTCACTGCCGCTGGCTCCCATGGGCAAAAGACCCGACTGAACTGCCGCCAAAGGTCCAGATGGTGATTCAGAGCAGAGCAGAAGTGAGACACCCTTTTCCATACAGTGAAGGGGCCTCGCCAGCCTCCATTGGCCCAGCTCCTGATCACAGGTGGTGCCGGCTTCATCGGCAGCCATACCTGTTTGGTGCTGCTGGAAGCTGGCCACCAGCTGGTGGTTCTCGACAACTTCAGCAACAGCTCGCCGGAGGCCCTGCGGCGCGTCTGTGAACTGGCCGGGCAAGCACCACTGCTGCCAGTAGCTCCCGGCCGCTGGTGCAGCGGGGAGGGGGCGCCATCCCTCACCCTGATCGAAGGCGATCTCCGGGACCATGCGGCCCTCGAGCAGGCGTTCCTGGCCCAGCACGGCCCGATCGAGGCCGTGATCCACTTCGCCGGCCTCAAGGCCGTGGGCGAATCGGTGGCCGAGCCGCTGCGCTACTGGGACGTGAACCTGCATGGCAGCCGCTGCCTGCTGCAGGCCATGGCCGACCACGGTTGCCGCACGCTGGTGTTCAGCAGCAGCGCCACCCTCTACGGCTTTCCGGAGGCCGTACCGATCCCGGAGTCGGCTCCGATCCGGCCGATCAACCCCTACGGCCACACCAAGGCCGCCGTGGAGCAGCTGCTGGCCGATCTGGCCGCCAGCAGCGGCGCCGATCAGCCTGGCTGGCGCATCGCCCGGCTGCGCTACTTCAACCCGGTGGGTGCCCACCCCAGCGGCCGCATCGGAGAAGACCCCAACGGCATCCCCAACAACCTCTTCCCGTTCGTGAGCCAGGTGGCGGTGGGCCGCAGGGAGCGGCTGCAGGTGTTCGGCTCCGACTGGCCAACCCCCGATGGCACCGGCATCCGCGACTACATCCATGTGATGGACCTGGCCGAAGGCCACCTGGCAGCCCTCGATGTGCTCCTGCGCGAGGCCCCCCAGCTGCTCAGCCTCAACCTGGGCAGCGGCCAGGGCCATTCCGTGCTGGAGGTGGTGCGAGCCTTCGAGCAGGCCAGCGGTCGCCCCGTGCCCTACGAGCTGGTGCCGCGACGGGCAGGGGATGCGGCGATCACCGTGGCCGACGCCTCCCTGGCGGCTGAACGGCTGGGCTGGCGTACCCAGCGCAGTCTTGAAGAGATCTGCCGGGATGGCTGGCAGTGGCAGCGCGCCAACCCGAAGGGATACTCCGAATGACCCCCGGATCCGGCTCCGCCAGTGAAACGATCCCCGCCTTCAAAGCAGGCCTTCAACCCTTCCATCGCCTGGAGCAAGGGCTCGACAGCTGGATCGACCTCATCTTCCCTCTGGCAACGACATGCCTAAGTTTTGACAACAGACAGGCTGCCTACAGCCTGTTAACACTCTGGATTGCCTGCCGTCTTGCATTGAACTGCAGATCGGAAAGACTGAACTGGATTTTACTTGGCCTGCTACTGGTTAACGCCGGGACCATTGCCCTGGATCGGGACCTGCAACCATCTAGCCCCTCAGACCTCCTGATCATTGCTCTGGCGTTTGCTGCAGGCTTGAACAGAAGCGCTCAGCAGTGGAAACGAAGCCTGCAACTCATCAGCCTCAGCGCCCTCCCATTGCTAGCGCTGCTGATCATCCACCCCCCCAACGCACCAGACGTTCTTCAACTGCCAGGATTCAACGTCAATCGCCTCGCCTTCCTGACAGGCATTCTACTGATCTCAGGCTGGAGCATGGCAAGGGCAGGCGCATTCACTGCCATGCGATTGGGCGGCCTCTCCATAGTCCTGGCCTGCCTAGCAATCGCAATCTTGACAAAATCTCGAGCTGCTGTGATCGCCCCCATTCTGGCGATCATCTTGAGCTACATAGTCGAGTCTCTGCTGATCCGAAAGCCCTCTGCGGCGAAGCGGCGTCGAGCCTGGCTGGCCATGGCCGCAACTGGCTTGATTGCGCTGGGCTCGGCCTACCAATGGTACGGACGCGGCAGCCTGAGCCACGAAGACCTAACAAGTGATGGCATGCGCTTGCCAACCGCCTTGTGCTGGGCCAACCAAGCCTTCCAAAACCCCACAGCCATGGCCTATGGATGGGGCTTCAATCAACGCGTAAGGTCACGCTGCGACGGCGACAACATTCCAATTCTGCTACAGGTTTCGCCTCCGCGCCCCAAAGGCTTGCCCCATGCCCACAATCTCTACGCCCAAGTTCTAGGAGAAACCGGCCTCAGCGGTTTTCTGGCCGTCCTCGCAGCAACACTATGGGCGGGGAAAAAACTATTATCCAGGCCGCGAACTGAAATCAAAATTCCGAGCGAATCGCTGCTCTGCTCCTATTTGGCGCCATTGTCTACATATCTTTTGCTAAACACTCTATTCACCAGTTTTCACATTTACCTTATGCCAAGCCAGATTCTAATCGGCTATTCTTTAGCCGCCCTGGCCGCCCCGATGCTTCCTGGTGGCAGCCTTCAGCACGCGGGCATCGACGCGCCCACAAACCCGAGCCTCCAGTCTCGAGTCCACTGACTTGTCACGACAAGCCTTGGTTCTTGCCGGTGGTGGCCACAGCCATGCGGTGCTACTACAGCGCTGGGCAATGGTGGGTACCCCCAAGGGGCTGGGCATCACCCTGGTGAACCGGAGTAGCACGGCGCTCTACTCCGGCACTGTGCCAGGGCTGATCGGGGGGCTATACCAGCAGCGCGAATGCCGCATCGATCTACGCCGGCTGGCCGAGGTGGCAGGGGTGAGCTTGATCGTTGCCGAGATCACAGGACTGGAGCTTCAACGGCAGCAGCTGCTCCTTCGCAATCGCCCACCCGTTCGCTGGGATCTGCTCAGCCTGGATGTGGGAGCTGTCACTGCTCCTGCCACCACCCAAGCAGGAGATCCCATCCCAGAACTAGCCGAGGGCCTGGCAATCAAACCGCTGGAGCCGTTCCTCTGCTGGTGGGGCTCCAGCCGGAACGCCGAGACACCGATCACGGTGGTGGGCGATGGTGCCGCGGGCCTGGAGGTGACCCTGGCGTTGGCCGGCCATGGCCGTCGCCACGGCAATGTGCGCAGAATTCAGCTGCTCAGCCGCCACTTTCCTCCACCACAGCCATTCGGCGCTGCCCTGCGGCAGGCGGGAATCGAGCTCGGGGAGAACGGCCTGCCCAACTTGGAAGCCACAGTGCTCCTCTGCACCGGCAGCCGGGCACCGGCGTGGCTGGCCGCCTCTGGCCTGCCCTGCGACCCCGCCAGCGGCCGTGTGCTTACCAGCAACACCCTGCAGGTGCAGGATCAGCCCGGCATCTACGCCAGCGGTGACTGCGCCCAGATCGACTCTGATCCCAGGCCGCCGGCTGGGGTGTGGGCCGTGCGGTCCGCCGCTCCCCTGGCGCTGAATCTGGAGCGAGCTGCCCAGGGGCTGCCGGGGCGAGCCTGGCACCCTCCCCGCTGGGCGCTGCTGCTGTTGGGGGATGGCGGCGCCGTCACCGGCCATCCCCGGGCGATGGCGCAATGGGGCCCCTTGCGCACACCCTTCCATCCGCTCCTCTGGCGGCTGAAGCAAGCCATCGACCGGCGCTTCATGCACCGCTTCGAAGGCCTGGCCATCGGAGCCATGGACCCAACCCAGTCTTCGGAATCCGACGGTTCGATGTCCTGCCACGGCTGCGCCGCCAAATTGGCCGCCGCGCCACTGGCCCAGGCCATAGCCGCGGCCCTGCCGCCGCAGCCGGTAGCCGAAGACGCCCACCCCCTGCTGGTCGCCACCGATGGCAGCACCTGGTGGCAGAGCGTGGATGGCTTCCCCGCCCTCGTGAGTGACCCCTGGCTGAACGGCCGCCTGACCACCCTGCACGCCTGCTCCGACCTCTGGGCCTGCGGCGCCACCGTGCACAGCGCCCTGGCCGTGGTGAGCCTGCCGCGGCAAGCCGAATCCCTGCAGGCCGAATTGCTCGCTCAGATCCTGGCCGGCATCCGCAGCGTGCTCGATCCCCTCGGTGCCGCCCTGCTCGGCGGCCACACCCTGCAGGCGGTGGGCCTGGGTGCCGAAACGGCTCTGCCCGTGGTGCAACTCAGCGTGAACGGCACCAGCCCAGCTGGCAGAGCCTGGCCCAAGGGGGGCCTGCAGGCCGGTGATGCCCTGATCCTCACCCGGGAGCTGGGCAGCGGCGTGCTC
>JAWOHV010000221.1:0-6857 GCA_046484965.1 Prochlorococcaceae cyanobacterium | reverse complement strand
GGGGCCGATCGTACCAGGGGTTGGTCGGTGTATAGGACGTTTCATTGTTAAACTGGGCGCACCCTCTTACAATGAAACGTCCTATACACCGACCAACCCCTGGTACGATCGGCCCCTCATACGATTTGGCGGCAACAATGAAGCCGATGGCAATGGCGCCAAAGTCACCATTCCAAAAGGGTACGATACGGTCTGGGTGCGAGTACTCGGCGAGCGCTGGAACGTCATACATGCTTATTTTTTAGATGGAGATAAAGAGGATCTTGGCCGCCCCACACCCGGAATCACCTCCACCACCTGGTAGTCGAGGCCCTTGGCCGCCAGGATCAGGCGCACCTTTTCGCAAAAGGCGGAGTGTCTGAACTGGTGCAGCTCCAACATCGGCAAGGCAGGCCCCTACGCGGCAGAGTAGCCAGCAGAACCGCTCCCGCACGATCCAGGCGATGAGGGACTTTTTTGTCAATGTGACGCGCTACCCGCGCTACCTGATCGCCATCAGCCTCGGGGTGATCAATTCGGTGGTTGAACCGCTGGCCCAGCGCCGCAGCAACCCGGTCACGGCGGTGGCCCTGGTGGGAGCCCTGGCGAGCGGCCTGGTGAGCCTGGGGCTGATCCTGCGTGCCATGGTGAGTCCAACGCCGCTCCCATAGGCATGCCACAGGGTCGAAGGGTGGAAAGGGTGGCCTCCCTGATCCGCCGTGAAGCGGCCGAGATGCTCGTCAGTGGCATCAAGGACGAAAGGGTGGCCCTCGGCATGGTGAGTATCACCAAGGTGGAAGTGGCCGGCGATCTGCAGCACTGCAAGATCTACGTGAGCGTGTATGGCAATCCCGAACAGCAGCAGCTGACCATGGACGGGCTGCAGTCGGCCACCCCCTATGTGCGCGGCGAGCTCGGCCGGCGCCTCAAGCTGCGCCGCACGCCGGAGCTGATCTTCCAGCTCGATCGAGGCCTGGAGAAGGGAACCGCGGTGCTCGGCCTGATCAACCAGCTCAGCCGCGAGCGCCAGGAACGCCAAGAAAGCCAAGAAAGCCAGGAGCTCAGCGAGGTTCCGGCCGGCACGGGCGATGAAGCCTGAGCCCGAGCAGCTGCGCCGGCTGGTGAGTGAGCTGCTGGTGGTGCGCGCCAGCGGCCATCTAGCCGATGCCCAGCGCCGCTATCCGCAGTGGGAACTGCCCAATGCCCAGCTTGAGCGCCTGCTGGGCCAGGGGGTGGGTGGTGTGATCCTGCTGGGGGGATCGGCGGCGGAGCTGGCCCTGCGCAGCCGCCAGTTGCAGCACTGGGCCAGCAAGCCACTGCTGCTCTGCGCCGATGTGGAGGAGGGCGTGGGCCAGCGCTTCGCGGGCGCCAGCTGGCTGGTGCCGCCCATGGCCCTGGGCCGGCTGCATCAGCACGAGCCAGAGCGGGCGCTGGCGCTGGCTGAGGCCTATGGCCACTGCACCGGCAGGGAGGCCCGCAGCCTGGGTCTGAACTGGGTGCTCGGGCCGGTGTGCGATGTGAACAACAACCCCCTCAACCCGGTGATCAACGTGCGGGCCTGGGGGGAAGACGCCGCCAGCGCCGGCGCCCTGGCGGCCGCCTTCGTGCACGGGGTTCAGGCGGAGGGGGTGCTGGCCTGCGCCAAGCACTTCCCCGGCCACGGCGACACCGCCAGCGATTCCCACCTGGATCTACCGGTGCTGGAGCACAACCGCGAACGCCTTGAGGCCATCGAACTGCCGCCGTTTCGCGCCGCCATTGCTGCCGGTGTGGCCGCCGTGATGACGGCCCACCTTCTGCTGCCGGCCCTGGATCTGGAGCGCCCGGCCACCCTCTCCAAGGCCGTGCTCACGGGGCTGCTGCGGCAGCAGCTGGGCTTCGGGGGCCTGATCGTGACCGATGCGCTGGTGATGGAGGCGATCGCCGGCCGCTACGGCGCCGGCGAAGCTGCCGTGCTGGCCCTGGAGGCAGGCGCCGACCTGGTGCTGATGCCAGCCGATGCCGATGCCGCGATCGCCGCGATCGAAGCCGCCGTGGCGAGCGATCGCCTCGATCTAGGCAGCCTGGAGGCCAGCGTTGCCCGCCGCCGCCAGGCCCTTGATCTGCATGCCCTCAGCCAGGGCGCCGAGGCCCTCGAGCCGCTGATCAGCAGCCTGGCCCTCCTGCCGGCCGCCGCCGACCGCCGCCTGGCCGAGGAGCTGGTGCAATGCAGCCTCGAAACGGCAGGCGCCGCACGGCTCCAGCCCGCCAGCGCTGCGGGCGGGGTCAATCTGGTGCGGCTCGATCGGCCCCTCGACTGCCCGTTCCTGACCCCCCAGGCCCCGGCCCTGGCGCTGCCGGCGGCGGCGGGCTACCTGAACCAGCTGATCGATCCAGCCAGCAGCTGGATCTGGGGGAGCGACCCCCAGGCGCCGCTGCAGCTCGAGCGGCTTGCCGCCGGGCCGGTGCTGCTGCAGCTGTTCGTGCGCGGCAATCCCTTCGCCGGCCACGCCGGCGAACGGGAACCCTGGGCCGCGGCGGTGAGCCAGCTGCTGGCGGCCGGGCGGCTCTCTGGGCTGGCCGTCTACGGCAGCCCCTACCTCTGGCAAGAGCTCCTGCCGCTGCTGCCGCCGGACCTGGCGGCGGCCTACAGCCCAGGCCAGATGCCCCTGGCCCAGAGCGAACTGCTGCAAGCCCTCGGCCTGGCGATGCCAACAAGCAGCGATGCCGATTCGGAGCAAGGGCAAAGCCACGCCTTCACCGACTGACCTGCCGCAGCTCCCTTGCGAGCGGACGTTGCCAACCGACTTTTCGCCTGAGCCCGATGCTGAGCCTCTCGATGATCGTGCGCAACGAGGCCACGCGGATCGAAGCCTGCCTCCGCTCCGTGCAGGGCTTCGTGGATGAGGCCGTTCTCCTCGACACGGGCTCAGGCGATGACACCGCCGCGATCGCCAGGCGCTGCGGTGCCAGCGTGCACGAGCACCCCTGGCCGGGGGATTTCGCGCCAGCCCGCAACCTGGCCCTGGCCCAGGTGCGGGGCGACTGGGTGCTGGTGCTCGATGCCGATGAACGGCTGCTGCCGGAGGCCCGTGGGGAACTGCAGCGGCTGATGGCGCAGTCCGATCTGCTGCTGATCAACCTGCTGCGCTTTGAGGCGGGCGCGGCCCAGTCGCCCTATTCCCTCGTGAGCCGACTGTTCCGCCGCCATCCGGCCCTGCACTGGAGCGGCGCCTATCACGCCATGGTCGACGACAGCGTCAGCGCCCTGCTGGCCCGCGAACCCCACTGGCGCATCGCCGACTGCCCGATTCCGGCCATCCACCACGAGGGCTACCGCAGCGAAGCCCTCGCTGATGGCCGCAAGGCCCGCCTGCTGCGCCAGGCGATGGAGCGGGAGCTGAGCCTGCGGCCCGGGGATCCCTACGCCTGCGCCAAGCTCGGGGCCCTCGAGGTGCAGGAAGGCCAGCAGGCCCGCGGCATCGCCCTGCTGGAGCAGGGCCTGGCCCACTGCGCTGCCGAGGCCCAGCCGCTGCGCTACGAGCTGCTGCTGCACCTGGCCCTGGCCCGGGGCCGCCAGGGCGAAACTGCTGCTGCCAGCGAGCGGCTCTACCGGCAGGCCCTGGCCATTCCCCAGCAGGAGCGGCTGCGCCTTGGCGCCAGGCTCAACCTGGCGGCCCTGCTGCTGCAGCGGGGGAGCCTGGAGGAGGCAGAGGCGCAGTGCCGCCAGGCCCTGGCCGCCGCCCCCGAAGTGGCCCTGGCCTGGTACAACCTCGGCCTGGTGCTGCGGCGCCGTGGTGCCCTGGCGGAGGCGATCACGGCCTATGAACGCGCCATCGCGCTCAACCCAGCATCGGCGGCCAGCCACCAGAACCTGGCGGTGGCCCAATTGATGGCCGGTGAGATCAACGCCGCCCGCCGTAGCTTCCAGCAGGCGATCAGGCTGCTGGAGCAGCAGGGCCAGCCGGCAGCCGCCGCAGATCTGGAGCGCCAGGCCGGCGCCCTGGTGAAACTGGATGCCTGAGCAGAGGTCTGAGCAGATGCCTGAGCAGGAGAGCCAAAGCGTGCCCCAGGTGCCCGATGCCCCGCCAGGCCCCGCCCCCCTGCAGGGGCGCTGCGTGGTGGTAACCCGGGCCGAGCAGCAACTGGGGCAGGCCCGGCGCCTGTTCGAGCAGGCGGGAGCCAGCGTGCTCGACCTGCCGGCCCTGGTGATCGGCCCGCCGGATGAATGGGGCCCCCTCGACGATGCCCTCAGGGAACTGGAGAGCTTCCACTGGCTGATCTTTTCCAGCGCCAACGGCGTGGAGGCGGTGGAAGCTCGCCTGCAACAGCTCGGCGGCAGCCTGGCCCGCCGGCCCCGCAGCCTGCGCATCGCCGCGGTGGGCCGCAAAACAGCCGCGCAGCTGGAGGCCCTCTCAGCCGCGGCGGATTTCATTCCGCCAGCCTTTGTGGCCGAAAGCCTGATCGAGCATTTCCCGGTGTCGGGCTGGGGGCAGCGGCTGCTGCTGCCGAGGGTGCAGAGCGGCGGCCGCACCGTGCTGGCCGAGGCCTTCGCCGAGGCTGGCGCCCGGGTGGTGGAGGTGGCCGCCTACGAGAGCCGCTGCCCCGAAACCATGCCGGCCACCACCCTGCAGGCCCTGGCCAAGGGCGCCGTGGATGCGCTCAGCTTCAGCAGCGCCAAAACGGTGCTCCACACCTGCCAGCTGCTGCAGCGCTCGCTGGGGGAAAACTGGCAAGAGCTACTTGCCCCAGTGGCCGTGGTTTCGATCGGTCCCCAAACCAGCCGCAGCTGCCGCGAGCTGATCGGCAGGCTGGATGGCGAGGCCGACCCCCACGACCTGGAGGGCCTGGTGGCCGCCACCATCCGGGCCCTCAGCTGAGGCACTGACGCTGGCGCTGGCCGGCGTTGACCAATGTGAGGCAACCATTGCTGGCATCGATGGTGCTCACGCTCCAGCCGGCAGGCAGAAGGGGAGCCAGGCCCGATCCCGCACAGGCACCGCGCTGGCCCACGCACAGCGGCCCACTCTGATCGCCAACCTGCACCAGGGCCTGCACGCTGCCCTGGGAGCGAATCACCCCGTTGAAGCGGAAATTCGGCAGCGATGGCGGCGGCGCGGCAGTGGCCTGGGCAGGTGCGGCGGGGCTCAGCTGCGCCGCGGCGAAGGGATCCAAGCGACCCACTGTCAAAGAACGCACCACCGCCTGGGGCGAGGGCAGCGGCTCCAAGCCGATCGGCTGGGGCGGCCTGGTCGGGGCCGTGAGTGGCGGCCGGCGGCGCACCGGGGGCAGGTTCTGAACCTCGGCATCGCTGCCTGAGGATCCACAACCGACCAACACCAGCAAGGGCAGCACCCCGGCCAGCAAAGACCAGGGCCAGGGCCGCAGGATCAAAGCTGTTGGCTGCGGTTCAGCCAGCCGTTTGGGGGGATGAAGAAACTTGAGAGCCATAGCCGCTTTCAACCAGATCCCGGAACCGATCCAGGTTGGCCTGGAGTTCCTTGGTCACAATCCCCCCAAGGATGGTGGGTTCCATCAATGGCGCAAGTATCCCCGGCAGCTCAAAGCTCACCGCGAGCTTCACTGCCGTGGCGGCTCCCTGGGGATAGAAGCGCACCGCCCCCTTGGTGGGCAGCCCTCCCACCGATTCCCAGTGCAGCTGCTGGGCCTGCACCCGCTGGGTGATGCGGGCCTTCCAGTGGAAGCGAAAACCCTGGGCCGCCAGGGTCCAGTCGGTGAGATCGGGATCGTCGAGGGTGGTCACCGATTCGATCCAGCGCATCCAGCGCGGCATCGCCTCGAGATCACTCCACACCTCCCACACCTGCTCAACGGGGGCCTGGATGTCGGTGGTGACGCTGTGCTCGAGCCAACGGCCCATGGGAGGAGATGCGGTGGGATCGGGGGTGGGATCGGGGGTGGGATCGGGTGGCTGAGGGCCGCCGAGCTCAGGCGATGGCAGAGCTAGGGGCTGGAATGGGGGCTGGATTGCTGGAGAGGGCGGCCGGAACGCCAAGGATCTCCGCGGCAGCCAGCCGCCCACTCATCGTGGCGCCTTCCATCGAATCGATGTAGTCCTGCCTGGTGTAACTACCGGCCAGGAAGAAGTTGGTTACCGGCGTGCGCTGCTGCGGCCGGAAGGGCTCCATGCCCGGGGCCTCCCGATACAGCGACTGGGCCAGCTTCACCACATTGCTCCACACCAGGCTCAGATCCTTGGCGGAGGGGAACAGGGCGCGCACCTGGGCATCGGTGTGGGCCACGATCTCCTCGCTTTTTTTGGGGATCCAGGGATCGCCGGGGGTGAGCACGCACTGCAGCAGGGAACCCAGGCCCTGCTTGCGGTAGTCCTCGGGGCTGGCCAGGGCCAGATCGGCGAAGCAGCTGAAGTCGGCGTCGGCGGTATAGAGCAGGTTGTTGAGGCCGCTGGGGTGGGCAAGGTCGGCGCGGGCCGCCGCCGCGGCTGGGGAATCGCCCAGCTCGGTCACCCAGCCGTCGTAGCGCAGCTGCACCGTGGCCACCGGCACAGCCTCGAGCTTGTAGATGTTGTCAAACAGGGGCCAGCGACGCCAGGCCTCGGGAATCATCCGCTGAATGCCGGGCACATCGCAGGCGGCCAGGTAGGTGTCGGCCTGCACAGTGATCTCACCCTCAGGGGTACCCAGCCTGAGGCCGCTCACCCGGGTGGCGGGCTGGCCATCGGCGCCGGTGGCGCCCTCCTCGAACAGCACCTCGGTAACCCGGTGGCGCAGGTGCAGCCGGCCGCCGCGCTGCTGGATGTAGTCGAGGATCGGGCCGGTGAGCCAGCGGTGCGGCGAGCCCTTGAGCAGGTTGAGCTTGGAGGCCTCGGTTTTGGAGGCAAACATCATGAAGATGGTGAGCATGCAGCGGGCCGAGAT
>JAWOHV010000184.1:0-4173 GCA_046484965.1 Prochlorococcaceae cyanobacterium | reverse complement strand
TCGCCAACAGCAGGCCCAGGCCATAACGAGACCAGACGGCGGAGAAGCGCGGCACTGAAGGCGGCAAGGCGCGAGCGGCAACTGCCCCCAGGGTTCCCAGGCCGTGCACAGGGGCTGGAGGAGCGAGCCGCCGGCCTCAGGCAGCCAGCCTCAGGCAGTTACGGCAGCTGGAGGCACTGCTTCGGGGTGGGCCGCAATCCAGGCCTGGCGCTTGGCCTCGCTCAGCAGGGGAAAGCCCAGGACCTCGCGCTCGGCCAGCCAGGCCTCGGCCACCTGGCGGGCCAGGTGGCGGATGCGGCCGATCGTTGCGGTGCGCTCGGTCACGGAGATCACGCCCCGGGCTTCGAGCAGGTTGAAGGTGTGGCTGCACTTGAGCACGAAATCCAGCGCCGGAGCGGGCAGGCCCGCGGCCACCAGATCGGCAGCCTCGGCTTCGTAGAGGGCAAACAGCTGCTTGAGCCGCTCGGGGTTGGAGGCTTCGAAGTTGTAGGTGCACTGGCCCTTCTCGAACGGCAGCCAGATGTCGCCATAGGAGCGGTTGCCATCCCAGGAGAGATCCCAGATGCTCTCCACGTCCTGGAGATACATCGCCAGGCGCTCGAGGCCGTAGGTGATCTCAATCGACACCGGCCGGCAGTCGAGGCCGCCGCACTGCTGGAAGTAGGTGAACTGGGTCACCTCCATGCCATCGAGCCACACCTCCCAGCCCACGCCCCAGGCACCGAGGGTGGGCGATTCCCAGTTGTCTTCGACGAAGCGGATGTCGTGCTCGCGGGCGCGGATGCCCAGCGCTTCCAGCGAGGCCAGGTAGGTTTCCTGGATGCCATCGGGGCTGGGCTTGATCAGCACCTGGTACTGGAAGTAGTGCTGGGCCCGGTTGGGGTTGTCGCCGTAGCGACCGTCGCTGGGGCGGCGACAGGGTTCGGGGTAGGCCACCGCCCAGGGCTCGGGCCCGATCGCCCGCAGCACCGTGTGGGGGCTCATCGTGCCGGCCCCCTTCTCGGTGTCGTAGGGCTGCAGGATCAGGCAGCCCCGCTCGGCCCAGAAGCGGTTCAGGGTGCTGATGATGTCCTGGAAATGCACGGTTGGCTCCTGGGCGGCAATCGGGGGAAACCGGCGCGGATGCGCGATGGCAGCGATTCTGCCCAGCAGGCGGCGGCAGGGTCTGCGGCGGGGGCGGTTTAAGCCACCAGCTCCAGCAGCCCCATCAGCCCCCCCGCCAGGGGGCGATGGCTGGCCTGGGCGAAACCGGCAGCGCGGGCCAGGCGCTCCTGCTCAGCGGCCAGCGGAAAGCGCGCCAGGCTGGGCTCCAGGTAGGCGTAGTGCTCGCGCAGGCCAACCCGGGCGGCCACCGGCACCACCACGCGGCGCAGGGCCAGCCGCTGGAAGCCGGCGGCGAACCGATCGGCCAGCCCCGCAGCTGGATCGGGGCGGTTGAAATCGAGCACCGCCGCCCGGCCGCCGGGGCGCAGAACACGCCGCAGCTCCCGCAGGCCGGCGGCCGGGTCGGCCAGGTTGCGCAGGCCGTAGGCCATCACCGCCCCATCGGCCCAGCCGTCGGCCAGACCGGTGGCGAGGGCATCGCCCTGCTGCCAGCGCAGCGGCAGCCAGGGCTGGGCAGCGGCGCGCCGTGCCGCCAGGGCCAGCGGCGCCGCGGCCGCATCGAGGCCGAGCACCTCACCGCCGGGCCGCACCCGCGCCGCCAGCAGCAGGGCCAGATCGCCGGTGCCGCAGCAGAGATCGAGCAGCCGTTGACCAGGGCGGGGGTTCAGCCAGGCCACCGCCTGGCGCTTCCAGATCCGGTGCAGGCCGAGGCTGAGCAGATCGTTGAGCTGGTCGTAGCGAGGGGCAACGCTGTTGAACAGCTCGCTCACCGCCGCCGGATCAGCCGGCTTCAACGGCCTGGCCTGCTTGAACGGCCTGGCCGGAAACCGGCAAGGGGGTGCAGGCCAACGGGTTCACCAGACACTCGAGGGGATCATCGAAAGGCAGGCGCACCGCATCGAGGCTGACGCCGGCCTCGGCTGCAGGAATGATGTCCGCGTTGGCGGCAGGGTTGGTGAGCGTGATCACCATCACGGTGGCCAGGCCCACGGCCGCCGAGCACACCATGCAGCCGGCGAGCATCAGCGAGAACTCCTGGCGGTCGTTGGCGGCCTGCATCAGCTGCAGGGCCCAGGCCACCAGGGCCACCACTGCCACCACCATCACCACGCCCGCCACGGTGAGCAGCGGCACCGCCGATCCAGTGGGCACGGCAGCAGGGGGCATGGCAGCAGGGGATACGAGCCAGGGAGACAGCACGTCGATGGAAGCCCTAAAGCCAGTTGATCACTGCGCTCACGCTAACGAGGCCGGAGCGGGCGCCGCGAAGGGGCGCAGCGGCAGACCACGGCGGAGCAGGTCGTCCTTGATCTGCTCCACGCTGAGCACGCCGTCGTGGAGCAGGGAGGCCAGCAGGGCCGCCGCGGCGTGGCCGCCCGCCGGGCCCGGATCGAGGGCGGCGGCGATGTGGTCGATGCAGCCGGCACCGCCGGAGGCGATCACCGGCACCTCCACCGCATCGGCCACCGCCCGGGTGAGCGCCAGGTCGTAGCCGGCCTGGGTGCCGTCACCATCCATCGAGGTGAGCAGGATCTCACCGGCCCCCAGGGCCACCACCTCGCGGGCCCAGGCCACCGCATCGAGGCCGGTGTTCTCGCGGCCGCCCTTCACATACACATCCCAGCCCCCCTCGGGCCTGGCGCGGGCATCGATCGCCACCACGATGCACTGGCAGCCGAAGCGCTCGGCGCCGCGGCTCACCAGCGCCGGGTCGCGCACGGCGGCGGAGTTGAGGCTGATCTTGTCGGCCCCGGCCCGCAGGAGCTCGGTGATGCCCTCCACGCTGCTGATGCCGCCGCCCACGGTGAAGGGGATGGTCACCGCCTCGGCGCTGCGGCGCACCAGATCCACCAGGGTGTCGCGGCCCAGATGGCTGGCGGCGATGTCGAGGAACACCAGCTCATCGGCCCCCGAGGCGCTGTAGCGGCAGGCCAGCTCCACCGGATCACCGGCATCGCGGAGGCCCACGAAATTCACCCCCTTCACCACTCGCCCCTCGGCCACATCGAGGCAGGGGATGATCCGCTTGGCAACCATGGGCAATCAGCAGGGGGGTAAACGGTCGGCGCTGTTAAGGTTTCAGCGGATTTTTGCGTCGCGCTGGCCATGACCCAGGCTGCCACCATCAATGTCGGCTCGAAGATTCGAGTGACCCGTGTGCGCGATCGGATTCCCGCCGATCTGGTGGAGGCGCTCAAGGCTGATGCCACCGGCATCGTGCGCGATTTCAAGCTCACCGACGGCAAAGGCATCGGGGTGGTTGTGGAACTGAGCAACGGCAGCACCACCTGGTTCTTCGACGACGAGATCACCACGGCCTGAGGCCCTCCCCTTGACCGAGCCCAGCAAGCCTTTGGGCGAAAGCCCCAACCCCGAAGCCGCCAGCGGCTCCGCTGCCCGCCAGCTGCTGGGCATGAAGGGGGCAGCAGGCAGCAGCAACATCTGGAAGATTCGGCTGCAGCTGATGAAGCCGGTGACCTGGATCCCCTTGATCTGGGGTGTGCTCTGCGGCGCCGCCGCCTCTGGCAACTTCCACTGGACCCTGCCGGAGGTGGGCGCCTCGATCGCCTGCATGCTGATGAGCGGGCCGCTGCTGGCCGGCTACACCCAAACGATCAACGACTACTACGACCGCGACATCGACGCGATCAACGAGCCCTACCGGCCGATCCCCTCCGGTGCGATCCCCCTGGGCCAGGTGAAGGCCCAGATCTGGATCCTGTTGCTGGCGGGCCTGGCTGTGGCCTATGGGCTCGACCTGTGGGCCGGCCACAGCACGCCGGTGCTGCTGCTGCTGGCCCTGGGCGGCTCGTTTGTGAGCTTCATCTATTCGGCGCCGCCGCTGAAGTTGAAACAGAACGGCTGGCTGGGCAATTACGCCCTCGGTGCCAGCTACATCGCCCTGCCCTGGTGGGCCGGCCAGGCGCTGTTTGGCCAGCTCACCTGGACCACCGCCCTGCTCGCCCAGGCCCGCCAGCGAGTAGGCCAGGGTGAGCAGGGCGGTGGTCCAGGTGAGCTGGCCGAACAGCGCCTGGCCGGCCCACCAGGGCAGGGCGATGTAGCTGGCAC
>JAWOHV010000136.1:0-3035 GCA_046484965.1 Prochlorococcaceae cyanobacterium | reverse complement strand
CCCGCCTCGCCGGTGAGATCGCCGCCCGCTACGGCAACAAAGGCTTCGGCGGCCTGCTGGATCTCACCTTTACTGGCGCAGCTGGCCAGAGCTTCGGCGCCTTCGCCGTGCAGGGCATGAACCTGCGCCTGGTGGGTGAGGCCAACGACTACGTGGGCAAGGGCATCAACGGCGGCCGCATCACCGTGGTGCCCCCTGCCGGCGGCAATGATCCCGGCAGCCAGGTGATCCTCGGCAACACCTGCCTCTACGGCGCCACCGGCGGCGAGCTCTTTGCCCTGGGCCGCGCCGGCGAGCGCTTCGCCGTGCGCAACAGCGGCGCCAGAACCGTAGTGGAGGGCGCCGGCGACCACTGCTGCGAATACATGACCGGTGGCGTGGTGGTGGTGCTGGGCGGCACCGGCCGCAATGTGGCTGCCGGCATGACCGGCGGCGTGGCCTTCATCCTCGATGAGACCGGCGGCCTGGCTGAGCGGGTGAACCCCGAGATCGTGACCATCACCGGTCTCACCACTCCCGAGCAGGAGGCCGTGCTCAAGCCCCTGCTGGAGGCGCACCTGGAGCTCACCGGCAGTGCCAAGGCCGCGGCGATCCTGGCCGACTGGCCCAGCTGGAAGGCCAGGTTCAAACTGCTGGTGCCCCCCAGCGAGAAGGCGGCCATGGGCCTGGCCGAGCGGCAGGCCGTGGCGGCCTGAACGGGTGCTTGAGGCCAGCGGCTAGCGCGGATAGTCCCTCATCAGCCGCTGCACCTCACCGGCGTGGTAGCTGCTGCGGGTGAGCGGGCTGCTCACCACCTGCAGGAAGTCCAGCGACCGCTCGCCGTGCTGGCGGAATCCTTCAAATTGCTCGGGAGTCACGAAACGATCCACCGGCAGGTGCCTGGGGCCGGGGGAGAGGTATTGGCCGATCGTCACGATGTCCACGGCGTGGTGGCGCAGGTCGGCCATCACCTGGCGCACTTCGGTGTCGCTCTCGCCCAGGCCCACCATCAGGCCCGACTTGGTGTAGGTGCGCGGCCAGCCCTGGTGCACCCGCTGCAGCAGCTCCAGTGAGCGACCGTAGAGGCCCTGGGGCCGGGCCTTTTTGTAGAGCCGCGGCACCGTTTCGATGTTGTGGTTGAGCACGTGGGGTGCGGCGGCCATCACCGCCGCCAGGGCCTGCCAGTTGCCGCAGAAATCGGGGATCAGCAGCTCGATCGTGGTGAGCGGTGAGCGTGCTCTCACCTGCTCGATGCAGGCCACAAACTGGCTGGCGCCGCCATCGGCCAGGTCGTCGCGGTTCACCGAGGTGATCACCACATGGCTCAGGCCCAGGCGCTGCACTGCTTCCCCCAGCCGCTCCGGTTCCGTGGGGTCGAGTGCCCGCACACTCTTGTCGAAGTCGATGTCGCAGTAGGGGCAGGCGCGGGTGCAGCCCGGCCCCATGATCAAAAAGGTGGCCGTGCCAGCGGCGAAGCACTCGCCGATGTTGGGGCAGCTGGCCTCCTGGCACACCGTGTTGAGCCGCAGATCCTGCAGCAGGTCGGCGACCGCGCCGATCCGCTCACGCTGGGGCGCCTTCACGCGCAGCCACTCAGGCTTGCTGGCGCTGGAGGAGGTAGGGGGGTCGCTGATCGGCACCGCGCAGCCGCTGGATGGAATCTCGCAACTCTAGAAAGCGTCACCCCGGCTGTTTCCCGGCGGCGCAGCCAGGGCAGGCTCCGGCAGATGATCCCCTAAACTTCAACCATCGGGATGTAGCGCAGCTTGGTAGCGCACTTCGTTCGGGACGAAGGGGCCGCAGGTTCGAATCCTGTCATCCCGACTGCAACTGTCGCCGTCACTGCAGCGGTGCCCCCGGATAGCCCCGGGGTGTGACCATGCGGCCATCGCGCACGTAGGTACTGCTGTTGCCCACCAGCACCAGTGTCAGCATGTCCACCTGCTCGATCGGCAGATCGGCCAGGGTGTGGAGGCTCACCTCTTCTTCGGGGCGTGAGAGCTGGCGCGCCAGGGCCACGGGCGTGCTGCCAGGCCGGCCGGCCAGCAGCAACTCGCGAGCCCGGCCCAGCTGCCAGTCGCGCCCCTGGGAGCGGGGGTTGTAGAGGGCCACCACGAAATCAGCGGCCGCCGCCGCCCGCAGGCGGGTTTCGATCACCTCCCAGGGCGTGAGTCGATCGCTGAGGCTGATCGTGCAGAAATCGTGCATCAACGGCGCGCCGACGCGGGCGGCGGCCAGCTGCAGCGCCGAGAGGCCGGCATGCACCCTGAAGCTGGGCCGGCCATCGTCCGGTTGGGCAAGCCAGAGCTCCAGGGCCAGGCCGGCCATCGCGTAGATGCCGCTGTCGCCCGACGACACCAGGGCCACATTCAGCCCCTGGCTGGCCAGGCCCAGAGCTTCAGCGCAGCGGGCCCGTTCCTCCGTGAGCCTTCCTTCGCGGCGCAGTTGCTCGGGCCGGCGCAGCGGCTCCAGCAGATCCAGATAGGGGGAGTAGCCCACCCACACGCTGGCTTCGGCCAGGGCGAGCCGGGCCTCCGGGGTGAGCAGATCCAGGGCGCCCGGGCCGCTGCCCACCAGGTGCAGCGCGCCGCGCTGGGGGGCCCACTGGCTCGCGGCCTGGGCGATCGCCAGGGTGGCCGCTCCCCGCTCACCCGGCTGGGCCCGTTCGATTGTTTTGGCCTTGAGCAGGAAACTTTCAGGGCCGGCGGCAAGCAGGGCTGCCGCTTCGGCCACGCTGGCGGTGCCCATCTCCCTGGCCACGGCTGCCGATGGGTTTGGCACGGGCACCGCCCCCAACTGCTCGGCCGTCCAGAGTTGCAGCGGCCAGCCGCGCCGCTCGGCCAGGGCCAGCAGGGCGGCTTCGTCGCCCTTGCGATTGATGCTGGCCAGGCCGGCCACCGCCTCGGCGGCCAGGCCCAGCTCACTGAGGGTCTGATCCACCAGGCGCTCGAGCAGGGCTGTGCTGCTCAGCCGCTCACAGCCCAGGCCCAGCCAGAGGCAGGGTGGATGCCAGCGGCAGCCTGGACCCAGCCGGTGGCTGATCACCAGATCGGCTG
>JAWOHV010000100.1:0-29114 GCA_046484965.1 Prochlorococcaceae cyanobacterium | reverse complement strand
ACGCCGATAACGCCGGGACCGTGACCGATTCGCCATCGATCGTCGTGGTAATCGGGCTGAACAGTCCGCCCATGAGAACCGAGGCGATCGGAGAGCCCAAGCTGGTGATCTCCTACGGCAACCTCTCGGTGATCGAGCAGGGCAAGGCCGGTGAGCTGCGCCAGCGGGCCTTCTGGCAGCTGTGGGAATTGAACCGCCGAATTGCAGACCGCGACTGGGGACGCTTCGGGGATGGGGAGCTGCGCCACAAGCTGGAAGTCGCTATCCCCCTCGGTGACTCCGATTTCCCCGTCTGGGGGCCACTGGAGTTCTGGGCCTGTTACAGCGGCCTGCGGCCAGTGCCGGAGGCCTTTGCTGTGTCCCCGGCGCCAGTGATCGGTCCGCGGCAGGCCACCCTGCTCAGCAACCGCTGGCGGCAACAGCTGCGCAGCCTGATCGAGTCGCACCAGCTCGATCCAGCCACGGCCCTCGATGCCCTGATGGCCCTGGCGGGGGAGGTGCACCGCAAGGGCTTCTACGCCGTGCTCACCGGCTTTCGCACGTACAGCCCCCAGGAGCTCAGCGTCCTGTGGCTCCATGGCGATCACTACCGGCCCGAGCAGTGGTTGGAGCAATGGCGCAACTCGTTGCCAGCTGCCGCTGCTGCAACGGCCGCAGCAGCCTGAGCTGCGAATCCCGTTGATGGCTGGCGCGCAGGCCTCGTCAGGGTGCGGGGCGGCGTCAAGGATCGGGGCCATGCCCGCAGTTGGTTGACGGTGGTGCCGCATGACGCGGCACATCGGGGGATCGTCGCGGGTCCTTGACCCCGCCCCGCCAGGAAGTGGCGTCCTGCGCTGCGCCCACCATGACCCTCGCTCACGCCCACACCGCCCGTCGCCTTCAGTTCTCTGCCAGCTGTCAAGCGATGGCTTACTGCTCTGGCTCAGTGAGGAGTGCTGGGCCCGGGGTCTGATCCATCTCGCGGAGCTCCTGGATGATCTGCTCACCAAGCGCCAGGCAGAGCAGCCTGCGCCTCAGGTGGATGCAGAGCTTGAGACGTTGCTGCCGTTCTGAGGGCTGGGGGCTGCGGTCCCCGTTCAGACGACATCCCTGCAGTCAGTCCCTGGAGCGCTGCCGCCAAAGCTTGGGATCGCGGCCGCAATGCAGCACCGCCAGCACCACAAACCAGTCCTGCTCAGGAACAGACAGGTAGATGACGCCGTAGGGGAAGCGGCGCATCAGGGCACGCCGCGTTCCGCGGTAGCCGGCCGGATACGCCTCCGGGTTGGAGAGGATGCGCTGGAGGAGCAGCCGCACCTCGGCCAGAAATTGACGACCAAGGCCATGCTCCTGGGCTTCGTACCAGCGGGCCGCAGCATCGAGATCATCTCGGGCTGCTGGGCGGAGTCGTAGCACCGTGCTCAGAGCGACTGCTCGATGGCATCGAGTGCCGAATCGGCATCAAGTCCTGGATCGCCGTCTGCCAGGAAGCTCTCCAACCGCTGATCGATCAGCTGTCGATCGGCATCAGTGAGCTCAGGGCCGTTCTGCTCGGCCGCGATCGAGTCCCACAGGGTCTGGACCAGCTCCAGCCGTTCTGAGAGGGGCAGGGTCAGCAGGTCATTCACCACAGGCCATGCCGGCAGGACAGAGAGCTGGAACCTCTCAACCGTAGCGGGGGCATTGGGGCGAGTTGCCACCGGGCCGGCACACACCCACCGCATCCCTCGGCCAGTCCTCACGCCGCGTCAAGGATCGGGCCATGCGCCCCTGGAGGCTCTGCCTCGGGGCGTCCTTGCCACGGCGTTGCGGCCGGCCGTTGGGCGTGGGGTTCTCCGCCGTCCCTCCGATGGTTTCCCCGCTTTCCCCCTCCCGCCGCCGGCAGCAGGCCCCTGCCCGCCAGGCTCAAGCCCTCAGCCGCTCTGCCCTCAAGGCCCGCGATGCCCTGGTGCTGGAGCACATGCAGCTGGCTGATGCCATCGCCTCCGCCACTGTCCGGCGCCTGTTTCCGCTGGTGGAGCGGGAGGATCTGATCCAGGTGGCCCGCGAGGCCCTGGTTTGCTCCGCTCCCCGCTGCAGAGCTGGTGAGCCGGCTGGGCCCTATCTGCGCCGCTGCATCACCGGTGCCCTGCAGCACCACCTGCGCGCTCGGCCACGCCAGCCTCGATGCCAGCTCTGAGGGCGAGCTGTCCCTGCTCGATCAACTGGCTGCTCCAGAAGCAGAGCCAGCCATCAGCGAGGCCATGAATGGCCTGGCGCTGGAGCAGCTTGAGATCAGCACCTCCTCGGTGATGCGGGCCCAGAAGAAGGCCATCGCCGCCCTGCGCCTGCAGTTCTAGGGAGCGGGCTGAGGCCCCGTCCCTCTCCAGCTGTTGGCCTGCCTGGCAAAGGCAAGTGGAGGGCTTGCCGATCTGCCTGCGGCGGCCCCGCTGATGCCGCTGCCGTGGTCTCCACCTCAACCTTCCAGAGATCCCGCCCGCTGTCGCCGTCGCCCTGCCGCTGGCCAAGGAGTTCGAGGGCTGCCGGCTCAGCGCCTACCCAGATCCCGAAACCGGCAGCGTCCCCTGGACGATCGGCTGGGGCAGCACCACCTACACAGGCGGCAAGCCGGTGCACTGCTGGCAGGCCGGCTGGAGCGGGACGCCCAGCCCGGCTTGAGCGCTGCAGGGATCTGAAGTTGCTGGTCGGCCCAGTGGGCAGCAAGGGCCGCCAGCAGGCTGCCTGTATCGCCGTGAATGCGGAGCATGGCGGTGGCTGAAAGTGCTGCCCACCAGCCTGATCGGGCCGGCCCACTCCACCAGCGCGGAAGGTGACAGAGACGGGCAACCAATGGCACAGGAGCAACCAGCCGATGGAGCAGAGGCGGTGTGCCCTGAGCGATCTGCTCCACTCAACAGCCGCTGCCCCAGCGCAGGCCAATCAGGCAAGGAGCTGGGCCCACCAAACTGCCTACAGCCTCTGGGAGCGGCATGACCACTTCTGCCTCGGTGCTGTTCGTGGCACACGGCTCGCCGATGTTCGCCCTGCAACCCGGTGCGGCTGGGGCGGCTCTTGCTGAGTTCTCCACCACCCTGGGGCACCCCAAGGCAGTGCCCGTGATCAGTCTCCACTGGGAAACAGAGGTCCCAACGGTCGGCACAGCCAGCCAGCTGGCAACCATCCATGACTTCGGGGGCTTTGATCCGGCCCTCGATGACATCCAGTACCCAGCCAGCGGCAGCCCCCTGGGGGCGCAGGAGGTCGTTGCTGCGCTCTCGGCCGCTGGCCAGCCTGTGAGCACCGACGCTGAACGCGGCCTGGACCATGGGGTCTGGGTGCCGCTGCGCTACCTGTTCCCCGCAGCAGATGTGCCCGTGGTGCCCCTCTCGATCCAGCATCACCCACAACCTGCGCGACTGGCAGCAGGCCAGCCGCAGCGGCGGTATCGATACCAGCTATGCCGAGCGCTTTTCCGACTGGGTGGACGCCCAGCTGAGCGGTGGGCAGATGGAGGCCTTGCTGCACTACCGGCAGCAGCACCCCGATGCACGCCAGGCCCAGCCCCGGGACGAGCACCTGCTGCCGCTGTTCACGGCCCTGGGGGCAGCCGGTCCCGAGGCCCGGTCCCGGGCGATTCATCGCGGCATCAGCGACCACGTGATCGCCATGGACAGCTACGCCTTTGAGCGGGCGGCTTGAGCCCCGACCCTGAGTGGGCATGGCCCTTTGGTGCTCGACCCTCTGGGGCCAGCCCCTGTGGGGCTTGCTCCGGGCCTCTCCAGTCTGGGGCCTTCCTGTCGTCAGGCCCCTGCTGGGATCGGTCCCGTCGCTGCGCCGCTCTCAGCGCCGATTTCATGGCCACGCTCTCGGTTGGCATCCCTGCTGGCGAATCTCCGTTCTGCCGGCCTGAGGAAGATCCTTTCCTGCTTATTGACAGACCATCCCACTCCTGAGTTGCGCCCCATGAAGCTCTGTTGAGCAGGTGCATCAGCGGCGGCCAGCAGATCTATGAAGAGTTCAGAGACCAAGACCGAGGCGGTGCAAGCCGAGACCCTCGCAACAGGTCCTAGACGCAGTCTTCCCATTGATGGGGTGAGCAGTCGGCTCAATTGCCCCCGTTTGGAGACAGCCAGCAGCCGCGCAGAGCGGCTAGAGGTGGAGTGTCACCGAGGCAGGCAGCGCCGTTTAGATGGCCACCTGCTGAGCCATACCGGAGACGCTGGGCGCGTGCCTTGCGTACGCGCCCAATTTTTTTGCGAGCGCCGCGTCACGCCCACCATCTCCATCGCCTCACTCAGCTGAGGCGCGTGGCGCGGCGCTCAGGCGGCAGGGCAAGGGTGTAAGCGCAATTGGTGGTGACGGTGTTCTGGAAGCCGCCCGAAACACCCACAGCACCAGGGACGGCACGCAGGCCGCTCCAGAGGCCAAAGCCACCGCCATCACCCTGGGTGCTGCCGGCCTCAAAGCGCTCGACAACGGCGGTGAGATCAACGTTGGTGATCGAGAAGCTCGCTGTGGCGCTGTCGTTGGGCCTGCTGCAGAGCGACACCACCAAGGTGTTGGGAACGGTGGTGACGATCGCCGGCGTCGATGCAAAGCCCGAGGCGCTGGTCTTGAGCGCGGTGCTCACAGCAGAAAAGGGGACCCCGCCAAGCGGCCCCCCGCGAAAGACGGCAATGCAGGCCAGGGTGTGATCTCCCAGATCCGCCATCGGGGTTGGCGGTGGCATCAAGGCCAGAGCATTCGATCACCAGCAGGCCCAGGTCCTGCGGCCGATGCCCACCAGGCCAGGCCATCGATGCCGCTGTGCTGCCTTGGCTGATGGCGCCAACTCCGGCGTAGACAGGGGCGCTCATCAGCTCGAGAAACGCACTGAGACGTGGAGGCTCAGCACGGTGCCGCTGATTGATTCGACCACAATCCAAAGCCAAAAACTCTGCTAAAAAGGGACCCCTAAAGGCGCCTTGCCGCATCAACCTGAGACGCTGGGAGACATGTGAGACGAAATGAAATGACCTCCAGAGCCCCTGCTTTGCAAGGGACCTGGAGGCCTGCTCAAGGGTTTGCTGGGAAGCCGGTGACTGGGTTTGAACCTGCGACCTACTGATTACGAATCAGTTGCTCTACCGCTGAGCTACACCGGCATCTTGATGAAATTAGCATTCAAGGGTTGGCCTTGATGCTGTGTGTGGTGATGGGATCCAAGCGTGAATCGATTGATCCCGCCCTGAAGGCGAGGCTGCTTCAGGAAGCCCGCACGCCTTGGCGAGGCCTGCGTCGAGGTCTTTGGCTGGCACTGGCGGCTTCAGGGGCTGTGGGTCTGGCCACAATGGCGATGCGCTCGGCCAGCGGCGCTGAGGTGGCATCAACTGATCTCCTGATCCAGCTCGTTGCTCTCGGGCTGTTCGGCAGCCTCCTCTGGCTGGATCGCAACCGTCTCGGCGACTGACGCTTCGGTGCCGATCGACGAAATGTCCAGCACGGCAGCCTCGATCGACAACGGCTCGTCCACCGGCCCAGGATCCTTCTGGCCCATGGGGGGTTCCTCAGGCCCAGGTTTCGGCTCGGGCTCAGGCCGGACTGTTTCAGGTTCCGGGATCTGGAGGGGGCTGAGCAGCAGCAGGGGGAGGCCCAGGTTCAGGCGTTGGCTTTCCAGCTGGCTGGCAGTGAGGGGAGGCACGGCCGCCATGGCCTGCGGGCGGAAGCCCAGCAGGGCGAGGCTCTGGGTGAGCTGTTGCCACTGCCACAGGATCAGGGCCAGCAGGGGGCAGGCCAGCAGCAGGCCTGCCAACCGTGAACTCGCCGCCAGGGGCGATAGGGAGGCCGCCAGTGCGGCGTGCTCATCCATCCACCAGAACAGGGGCAGCAGGGCGGCTGCGCCACCCACCATGGCCAGCTTGAGGGGCAAAGGGCTCTGCAGGGCTGCCAGGGTTCGCTGGGCTTCATTGCGTGCCCTGATTGGCACCTGCACCAGCAGCAGCGAGCAGAAGTCGGCTGGGCGCTTCCAGAGCAGGATGGCGGGCCCCAGGGCGCCGATGGCCCAGGCCAGCAGGCGCTCCAGGCCTGGCAAGGACCCAGGATCGGATCCGGCCAGCAGGAGCAGTAGCCCCAGCAGCTCCAGCGGGATTGCCCCGAAGGCGATCAGCTGGAGCCAGAGCAGGGGCTCGCTGCGGGGGCTCACGGGGCTCAGGTGCTGAGGGTACGGCGCTGGGTGACCAGCTTGAAGGCCTCCACCCGATCGCCCTCCTGCCAGGCGGTGAAGCGGTCGGTGCCGATGCCGCACTCGAAGCCGGTGGCCACTTCCTTCTGGTCGTCCTTGCCGCGGCGGAGGGAGTCGAGGTCGCCCTCGAACACCTTCTCCTTGCCGCGCCACACCCGCACCTTGCAGTTGCGCTGCAGCTTGCCGCTGGTCACGTAGCAGCCCGCCACGGCGCTCTTGCCGATGCTGAACACGGCGCGCACCTCGGCTTCGCCCAGGGCCTCCTCCACCAGTTCCGGCTCCAGCAGGCCCTCCATGGCCAGCTGGATGTCCTCCAGCAGCTTGTAGATCACGTCGTAGTCGCGCACGTCGACGCCGGTGGCATCGGCTGCCCGCTTGGCACCTGGGGCCATTGAGGTGTTGAAGCCCACGATCACGGCACCGGAGGCTGCGGCCAGGTCGACGTCGGTTTCGGTGATCTCGCCCGGAGCCGAGAGCAGCACCCGCACCTGCACTTCGCCCTGGGGCAGCTGCTCGAGGGAGCCGAGGATCGCCTCCACCGAGCCCTGCACGTCGGCCTTGAGGATCAGGTTGAGCTCCTTGAGCTCGCCCTCGCTGGCCTGGCCCGACATCGAGGCCAGCGAGACCCGGCGGGAGGCCATCTGCTGGGCCAGGCGGGTGGCGCGGGCTTCGTTGGCCCGGTCGCCCACCACGGCGCGGGCGGTTTTCTCGTCGGGATACACCTCGAATTCGTCGCCGGCGGTGGGCACTTCGCTGAAGCCGAGGGCCTCCACCGCGTAGGAGGGGCCGGCTTCCTTCACCCGCTTGCCGGTGTCGTCCACCATGGCCCGCACCTTGCCCAGCACGGGCCCTGCGGCCAGCACGTCGCCGGCCTTGAGGGTGCCGTTCTGGATCAGCAGGGTGGCAACCGGGCCCTTGGCCTTGTCGAGGTGGGCCTCGATCACCGTGCCGCGGGCCATCCGATCCGGATTGGCCTGGAGGTCTTCCACCTCGCTCACCAGCAGGATCATTTCCAGCAACTGGTCAACGTTCTCGCCCTTGATGGCGCTCACGGGCACCATCACCGTGTCGCCGCCCCAGTCTTCGGCCACCAGATCGAGGGCGGAGAGCTCCTGCTTCACCCGATCGGGGGAAGCCCCTTCCTTGTCGATCTTGTTGATCGCCACCACGATCGGCACCTCGGCGGCGCGGGCGTGGCTGATCGCTTCCAGCGTCTGGGGTCGCACACCGTCGTCGGCGGCCACCACCAGCACGGCCACGTCGGTGACCTTGGTGCCGCGGGCGCGCATGGCGGTGAACGCCTCGTGGCCCGGGGTATCGAGGAAGGTGATCTTGCGCTGCTCGCCGGCATGGGGCACCTCCACCTGGTAGGCACCGATGTGCTGGGTGATGCCGCCGGCTTCGCCGGCCGCCACGCGCGTCTTGCGGATCGCGTCGAGCAGGCTCGTCTTGCCGTGGTCGACGTGACCCATCACCGTGACCACCGGCGGGCGGCGGATCAGGTGGGCCAGATCGCTCGCCTCGATCATCTCCACCGTCTTGGTGGCGGCGGATTGCACGTCGTCTTCGAGAACCGGCACGCCGAATTCCTCCGACACCGCCTCGATCGTGGAGAGATCGAGGCTCTGGGTGACCGTGGCGATGATGCCTTTGAAGAACAGGCTCTTGATGATCTCGGAGCTCTCGACGCCGAGCTTCTCGGCCAGCTCCTGCACCGAGAGGTTGCCCTCCGGAATGATCAGCATCTCGGGACGCTGGGCCTTGGCCTCGCGGGCGGCCCGCAGCTCCATCGCCCGGCGTCGCTGGCGCTGGCGGGTGGTTTCCTTCTTGCGCTTGCGCATCGCCGCCATCGGCTTGGGCGCAGGGCTGGTGGCCCTTCTCGGCTTGGCGGGGCGGGCCAGGCTGGCCTGCAGCACCAAGGCCTCCTGTTCGCCGGCGAAGCCGCCGGTTTCGGCGGTGAGCGCATCATCGTTTTCGCCGATGATGTGCACCTTGGTGCGCTGTTTCTGGGGCGTACGGCTGCGCAGGGCTTCGAGCTTGGCGCTGTCGTCCCATTCCGGGCGGCGTGCCCGCGTGGCTGGCTGGGGAGTGCGGAAGCCTGGCCGGCGCGGTGCTGCGGGCGGCGTGGCGGTGGGGCGCACCAGCTCGGGGGTGCCTCCACCGCCGGCCTCGCCTTCGCCGGCGCGCTCAGGCCGGCGGGGCGGCGGAGCGGTGGGCCGGGCACCGGGTTTCTGAAGCTGCATCAGCTCGCCGGGGGCCACCGGCTTGCGCATGCTGCCGGGCAAGCCCGGGCGGCTCGGGGGTGCTGGCCGGCCAGCCACGCTGCCGGTTGAGGCGGCATCACGGCGGATCGGTTTGCCCACCAGCTCCAGGGGGCTGGCGGCGGGGCGGCCGGTGCTGCCGGCCTGGGGGCGAGTGGGCATGCCGGGCCGGCTCGGGGCCCCGGCCACTGGCCGTTGTGGTGCTCCTGGGCGCTGGCTCAGGGGCGGCCGCCCAGCAGGCGGCGCCGGCCTTGAACTGGTGCCCTGGCCGGGCTGGGGACGGCCCACCAGCTGCGGCGAGGCTGGCCGGCTGGGGGGCGCCGAGGGCCGGGGCACCGGGGCGGAGGCGCGGGGTTGGACCGGTGGGCGGGACGGGGCTTCGGAGGCTGGCTTGGCCGCCGGTTTGGCCGGGGGGGGCGGCAGGGGCGGCCGGCTGGAGATGGGCGCCGCGCCGGCAGCACGGCTGGGGGGAGCGGATGGACGCGGCGGCGGCGCGGTGGCCGGTTTCTGCAGGCTGGGGCCAGCTGCAGCCGATTTGATGATCACCGGCTTGGCGGCCACAGGTTTGCTGACCACGGGCTTGGCAGCAGCAGGCTTGGCAGCAGCAGGCGGGGCGAGGACTGGCTTGGCCGCCATCGGCTTCGGCGCTGGCGGTGTTGCTGCAGGCGCTGTTGCAGCAGGAGGTTTTGCAGCAGGCGGTGTTGCAGCAGGCGGTGTTGCAGCAGCAGGCGGAGCTGCTGTTTTCTGCACCGCCAGGATCGCTTTGCCGCTTGTCGGCGTGGCGGCTGGGGCTTTGCTGGCCTTGGCTCCGTTGGTCACAATCAGGTCACGAATGCGGCTTGCTTCGTCGTCGCTGATCGAGCTGCTGTGGCTCTTGGCGGCGATCGAAAGCTTCTCGGCGGCGTCGAGCACGTCCTTGTTCTCCCGTCCAAGGTCCCGGGACAACTCATAAATTCTGACTTTGCCGCTGCTGGTCATTCAGGTCTCCAATGGTCGGGGGCCCTGCGGCCTCCGGTCGGGGCATCAGCTGCCACCGGGCCAAGCGGGCTGCCTTTGCCGCCCTTTGGCCAAACTTCATCTTGCCTCAGAGCTGGTAGCGGTGCCGGGAGCGAGGCGCTCCTCCAAGGCGTTGTAGATGGAATCCGCAACCTGGCAGCGCAGGGCCCGTTGTAAACGCTTGCGTCGTCGGGCGTCCTCGAGGCAGCTGGGGCTGGGGCAGAGATAGGCCGATCGGCCCATCCCCCGGTCGAGCACCACGCCCTCACTGCCCTTGGCCTGGCGAATGATTCGCCAGAGCTGGCGGCGATCCAGCAGCTGGCGGCAGGCCACGCAGCGGCGCAGAACCGGCTCGGCGCTCACCGCTCTCCTTCCCCGCCGGCCGGTTCAGCTTCGAAAGCTTCAGTTTCGATTGCTTCAGTTTCGATTGCTTCAGTTTCGATTGCTTCAGTTTCAAGGTCTGCTGCTACGGGCTGGCTGTCGCCAGCAACGTCGCTGTACTCCTCGTGCTCGGCCTCCATTTCGTAACCCTCCTCGTCTTCGGGCAGGGGATAGAGCTCCCTGAGGCGCGCATCCTCTTCGGCCCTGGTGGCCTGTTCGACGGCCAGCCGGGCTTCCACCTCGGCCTGCTGAGCTTCTTCCTCTTCGCGCATGGTGATCAGTCCGGCCACCACCTCGTCTTCGCTGGTCTGGTCGTACTCGGCGGCGTTCTTGATGTCGAGCTTCCAGCCGGTGAGGCGGGCCGCCAGACGCACGTTCTGGCCCTCGCGTCCGATCGCCAGGCTGAGCTGGTCGGGTGGCACGAGCACGTGGGCGTGGTGACCTTCCGGATCCACCAGCCGCACCATCTCCACCCGAGCGGGGCTGAGCGAGTTGGCGATGTATTGGCCGGGATCCGGTGACCAGCGGATCACGTCGATCTTCTCGCCGCGCAGTTCATTCACCACCTGCTGGATGCGGGAGCCTCGGGCGCCGATGCAGGCTCCCACGGGATCCACTTCGCGCTCCACGCTGTCCACGGCCACCTTGGTGCGCGGACCCACCGAGCGGCTGGGCGGATTGGCTTCGCGGGCCACGGCCACGATCCGCACCGAACCCTCCTGGATCTCGGGCACTTCGTTCTCGAACAGATACACCACCAAGCCGGCGTTGGCACGGCTCACGAAGAGCTGGGGGCCGCGCCGTGCAACCTCGCTCACCTCCTTGAGGAACACCTTGAAGGTGGCGTTGGCGCGATAGTTGTCGTTGGGCAGCTGGTCGCGGCGGGGCAGCTCGGCTTCCACTTCAGGGCGGCCCAGGCCGCTGCTCACGGCCATGATCACGCTCTGGCGCTCGAAGCGGATCACCCGGGCGGTGAGCACCGGATCCTCCAGGTCGGCGAACTCCTCCTGGATCATGCGGCGCTGCTGGTCGCGCAGCTTCTGGGCCAGCACCTGCTTGGTGGTGGCGGCGGCCATGCGGCCAAAATCGTCTTTCTCTGGTGTGACATCAAGCACCACCGTGTCGCCGGCCTGGGCGTCTTCGGCCACCTGCTGCACCTCTTCCAGGGCGATCTGGTGGTCCTCGCTCTCTACCTCATCAACGATGATTTTTGAAGCCAGCACCCGGTAGCCCTCCTCGTCGAGGTCGAGCTGAACGTCGAAGTTGGAGAAGTAGTCCTCCTCAAACGGGTCTTCGCTGATGCCCAGATAGAGGGTGCGCCGATAGCGCTCATAGCCCTTCAGCAGGGCTTCACGCAGGGCGGCCTCGACGACCGAGGGGGGCAATTTTTTTTCTTCACAGATGTCCTCGATCAGGTTGTTCAGACCGGGGAGAAGAACCAGGGCCATGGATCAGCAGGGAAGGGGGAATGGGAAAGGGAAAACCATTGCTGGCTTGGAAGGAACCGGTTCGCTCCTCAGGAGCTGTCTTTGGGGGTGACCAGGCGAACGCGCACCACCGTGTTGCGGGGAATGCGCTGCTGCCGGCCGCGCACATTGAGATGGACCGCCTCTTCATCTCGCTGCAGCAGGGAGCCCTCCCGGCAGCGCTCGGCCCCATCGCTATCGCGGCAGAGCACCTCAACGGGGAAGCCGCGGAAGCTCTGGAAATCCCGATCGCTGTTGAGCTCGTCGCCGATGCCGGGGCTGCTCACCTCGAGCACGTAGGCGTCCTGCAGCAGGCCGGCAGCCTCCAGGGTTTCGGCCATCGGAGCACTGAGAGCAGCGCACTCATCGAGGCTGATGTCACTGCCATCGAGTCGCTGCACCTTCACGATCAAGGTCAGGGGCAGTCGATGGCTGAGCAGCTGCACATCCCTGAGCCCCAATCCGGCGGCTGCGGCAACCTCGCCGGCGAGGCGCTCGATCTCGGCACTGAGGGGATGGAGCAAGGGGCCAGGCGCAGGCAGACAGATGGGGCGGCCGTCGAGGCCGGCAGCTGCAGCTCTGGAACTGCCCTGAATTCCCCTGGCCCTGCCGGGCACTTCGAGGGATCTCAGGAGATGCCCGGCGGGCACGTCCTCACCATAAGGGATGGTCGTCGGCCTGCTCAGCCAGGCGGTGAGGACAGGTCAATGATCGGCGCTTCGGCGTAGTAATCGCTGTTCACCACCTCGCCGCGCTGGCTGGGGTCCTGGTTGAGGCACTGGCCGCACTGCTCCGGAGTGCGCAGGTACTGGCAGACCCGCGCCCAGAGCTTGGCCCGGGTGCCGGGGGCCCCCATCGCGAAGTGCACCAGGTCCTTGCCGCCCGCCATGCCCTGGATTTCCACCTGGCAGAGGCTGCAGCGTTGACGGCTGCCGGGAGGGATTGAAGCCATGGTCGGCAGCAAAGTGCAGGAAACTTAGGCCCATTGATCGGTCGGATGGTGACCGTTGTGACGGCCTCCCCGCCAACCCTGCTTCAGCTCAGTGATCCCCACCTGCAGGCCGATCCGGCGGCTTTGTTGCACGGCGTGAATGGCCAGGCCGCCCTGGAGCAGGCGCTGGCGATCTGCCAGGCCCGTTGCGGCCGCCCTGATCTGCTGCTGCTCAGCGGTGACCTCTGCCACGACGAATCGTGGCTCGGTTATGCCCGTCTGCGCGAGCTGCTGCGGGACAGGAGCGCTGCCGTTGCCCTGCTGCCTGGCAACCACGACGATCCCGCCCTGCTCCGCTGCGCCCTGGGACGGCATGCCGTGCTGGCACCGGCAGCCCTCTGGCTGGGGGAGTGGCGCCTGGTGCTGCTCGACAGCCACCGCGCAGGCTGCCTGGGCGGCCGCCTTGGGGAGCGGCAACTCCATTGGCTGGCCCAAGAGTTGGCGAGCTGCTCCGCGCCGCTGCTGCTGGCCGTGCACCATCCGCCGCTGCCCATCGGGGATCCGGGCCTTGATGCCATCTGCCTGGAGGATGGGCCTGCCCTGATGGCCCTGCTGAGGCAGCGGCCGGGGCCCGTGCTGGTGCTGTTCGGGCACATTCACCAGCATTGGCAGAACCACTCCGGCGGCCCCTTGCTGTTCGGTTGCCCTTCAACCCTGGCCCAGTTCAAGGCGGTGCAGCCCTGCCCCCTCGGCCGGCCGGATGACGCCGGCGGCCGTTGGCTGACGCTCGCCAGCGGGGGGGATTTCCGGCAGCGGTTGCTGCGCTGGAGCGCCGCCGATTCCCCCTAGCCTCAGCGAAGCTTCTGGGCCTGCTCGCCGATGTTCTGCCCCTGGAAGATCAGCTCCCGCTTCCAGCCTGAGCGCAGCCTGCGTGTGCTGGTGGCTCTGCTGCTTGCCCTGTTGCTGCTCGGCCCGGCCCCGGCTGCCATGGCGGAACCCATTGCCATGGCTGAACCCATTGCCATGGCTGAGCCCATGGCCCTGGCTGAACCAATTCTTCCAGCCGCGCTGCCAGCCGGGGGTCACAGTTTTGTGGCCCAGGCCGCCCGCCAGGTGGCTCCAGCGGTGGTGCGAATCGACACCGAGCGCCACGTGGGCCGAGCCTCTTTTGATCCGGCCCTGATGGATCCGGTGCTGCGCGATCTCTTCGGTGATGCCCCCGGCAGCCTGCGGGAGAGGGGGCAGGGCTCAGGCGTGCTGATCGATGCCAAGGGCCTGGTGCTCACCAATGCCCATGTGGTCGACCAGGTGGATGCGGTTGAAGTCACCCTTGCCGATGGCAGGCAGGTGGATGGCAGCGTTGTGGGGTTCGACCCGGTCACCGATCTGGCGGTGGTGCGCGTGCCGGGCAGTGGCGACCTCCAGGCCGCTCGGCTCGGGGATTCCGAGGCCCTGGAAGTGGGCGACTGGGCCATCGCCCTGGGCAGCCCCTACGGCCTTGAGCGCACCGTCACCCTGGGCATCGTCAGCAGCCTGCATCGCAACATCAACAGCCTTGGCTTTTCCGACAAGCGTCTCGATCTGATCCAAACCGACGCGGCGATCAACCCAGGCAATTCCGGCGGTCCCCTGATCAATGCCGCCGGCGAGGTGATCGGCATCAACACCCTGGTGCGCTCTGGGCCAGGCGCTGGCCTGGGTTTCGCCATTCCGATCAACCTGGCCCGCAAGGTGGCAGACCAACTGGCCAGTGGCGTGAAGGTGGTGCATCCCTACCTGGGACTGCAGCTGGTGCCGCTGACGGTGCGCCGCGCCCGCGAAAACAACCGCGATCCGGAAGCCCTGCTGCAACTGCCGGAGCGCGATGGTGCCCTGGTGCAGCGGGTGCTGCCGGATAGCCCGGCCGAGCTGGCTGGCCTGCGGCGCGGTGATCTGGTGGTGGCCGCCGACACCCGGGCGATCCCCGACCCGGCAACCCTGCTGCAACTTGTGGAAGGGGCGGCGGTGGGTGAGGAGCTGCCGCTCACGGTGGTGAGGGCCCAACGGGAGCTGCATCTCTCGATTCGGCCGGCGGCCCTGCCCCAGGCCGACTGATCCGGCCCCCGGCCTGGGGGCAGCCCCTTGCTACGGTCACCGCCGCCTCAGGAAAGCTGGATGTCTGATCTACAGGACCGGATGAAGCAGGCCGTGGCCCGCGCGGCCACCGAACAGATCCGCAGCGGCATGGTGGTAGGCCTGGGCTCGGGGTCAACGGCGGCCCTGATGATCCAGGCCCTCGGCGCCAAGCTCAGCAGCGGCGAGCTCAGCGATATCACCGGTGTAACCACCTCCTTTCAAGGGGAGGTGCTGGCGGCCGAACTGGGCATCCCGCTCAAGAGCCTCAACGCCATCGAGCGCATCGATCTGGCGATCGACGGCGCCGACGAGGTGGATCCCGCCTTCCAGTTGATCAAGGGTGGCGGTGCCTGCCATGTGCAGGAAAAGCTGGTGGCTCGCCGGGCTGAGCGCTTTGTGGTGGTGGTGGATTCCACCAAGCTGGTGGATACCCTCAACCTGGGTTTCCTGCTGCCGGTGGAAGTGCTGCCCGGTGCCTGGCGTCAGGTGCAGGCCGAGCTCGCCGCCATGGGTGGCGACGCCCAGCTGCGCATGGCCGTCAAAAAGGCCGGCCCGGTGGTGACCGACCAGGGCAACCTGGTGCTGGATGTGAAATTCGCTGCTGGCATCAGCGACCCGCTGAACCTGGAGGCTGCGATCAACAACATCCCTGGCGTTCTGGAGAACGGCCTGTTCGTCAATATCACCGACCAGGTGCTGGTGGGCGAGATCGTCGATGGCGAGCCACGGGTGCGGGATCTGGTGAAGCGTTGAGCTGAGGTTTCAGGTCAGCCGCCGCCGCACCGATTCAGCGTGGCTATGGAGCCCCTCGCTTTCGGCCAGGGTGATCACGGCCGCTCCGGTGGCCTCCAGGGCCTGCCGGTTGAACTGGATCAACGATGTGTGGCGCAGGAAGGTTTCCACGCTCAGGGCGCCGGCAAAACGGGCCGTGCCGCTGGTGGGCAGGGTGTGGTTGGGCCCGGCCAGGTAATCGCCCACGGCTTCTGGGCTATAGGGGCCCATGAAGATGGCGCCGGCGTGCTGGATCTGCTCGGCCAGGCTCTCCGGGTCTTCCACCAGCAGCTCCAGGTGCTCGGGGGCGAAGCGATCGCTCAGGGCTGCGGCCCGCTCCAGGCTGTCGCAGATCACGATCAGGCCCCAGTCGGCCAGGGCCGCTCGGGCGATTGCTGAGCGCGGATGACCCGCCAGCTGGGCCTCGAGGACCGCCGGCCCCGCCCCCGCCAGCTCTTTACTGGTGGTGAGCAGGATCGCCGCCGCCAGGGGGTCGTGTTCGGCCTGGGCCAGCAGGTCGGCAGCCACCTGGTCGGCCCGGGCCGTGTGGTCGGCAATCACCAGCACCTCACTGGGGCCAGCCAGGGAATCGATCGCCACCCGGCCATACACCGCCTTTTTGGCCAGGGTCACGTAGAGGTTGCCCGGGCCGCTGATCACATCAACCCGGGGGATGGATTCGGTTCCGTAGGCCAGGGCGGCGATCGCCTGGGCACCACCCACCCGATAGATCTCCTCAACGCCGGCCAGATGGGCCGCGGCCAGCACGCTGGGACTGGGGTTGCCTGCGGGGCCAGGCGGGGTCACCATCACCAGCCGCTGCACGCCTGCCACCTGGGCCGGCACCGCGTTCATCAACACCGTGCTGGGGTAGGAGGCCCGTCCTCCAGGCACATAGATGCCGGCGCACTCCACCGGTCGCCAGCGCCGCCCCAGCCGCTCACCATGGGGTCCGTTCATCAGCAGATCAGCCGGCCGCTGCTGTTGGTGGAAGTTTCGGATCCGCTCGAGGGCCAGTTCCAGGGCCCGCTGCAGCGGCGTGGGTGTCGTTTCCCAGGCCGCCTCCAGCTGCGCCGCCGGAATGCGCAGGGGATCGGGGCGCACCCGGTCAAACTTCTCCGTGAGGGCAATCAGGGCGGCATCTCCCCCCTGGCGCACCCGCTCGAGGATGGCGATCACGCTGGCCTGGGCGGCCTCCATCTGGCTGCCGCTGGTGCGATCGGCAATGGCTTCCAGCCGCAAGCCGGCGGCATTGGGATCATCCAGCCGGGCGATCAGGGGTTTTGCTACCGGGCTGGGCGGGGGGGCGGCGGCCACGACGGCGGACCAAGGGAGTGGCCTTTCAAGCTAAAACCCGCCCATGGCGGGCCCGCGGCCGTGGGGGGGGCGCAGCAAGGGGTAAAGTCTTGGTTTGCCGTGTTTGCGCTCGCACGCCTGTGGCCAATAACAAGTCTTCGAAGAAGCGCATTGAGATCGCCGAGCGCAATCGGCTGCGCAATCGCAGCTACAAGTCCGCCCTCCGCACCCTGATCAAGCGCTGCTTGAGCGCCTGCACCGCCTACAGCCAGTCGCCCGACGGCGATGGCAAGGCTGCGGTGCAGAGCAGCCTGAGTGCCGCCTTCAGCAAGATCGATAAGGCGGTCAAGGTTGGGGTGGTGCACCGCAACACCGGCGCTAACCAGAAGTCGCGCCTCAGTCAGGCCGTCAAAAGGGTCACTGAACCGCAGCCTGCGGCAGTCCCAGCCACTGCAGCCACTGCTGCGCCGCTTTCTGCAGCCAGCGCCGAAGCCTGAATCTGCAGCAGGCCAGCGGCCCCAGGCCCATCGCGGCTCAACTTGATGAACGCCAGCATCACCCCGGTTTCGCCACCGCTGGTGGACAGTCACTGCCACATCGTCTTCCGTAATTTCGACGACGATTTAGAGGAAGTGGCTGAGCGCTGGCGCCAGGCCGGCGTTCGGCAGCTGATCCATGCCTGCGTTGAACCCAGCGAGATTCCAGCGATCCGGGCCCTGGCCGATCGCTTCCCCGAGCTTCGCTATTCGGTGGGTGTGCACCCCCTCGATACGCAGCACTGGCACTCCGATACCCAGCAGTTGCTCCGTGCTGCGGCCCAGGCCGATGGGCGGGTGGTGGCGATCGGTGAGCTGGGTCTGGATCTTTTTCGCCAGCAAAACCTCGCCGAGCAATGCGCCGTGCTCGGCCCCCAGCTCGATCTGGCCTGTGAGCTTGATCTGCCTGTGATCATCCATTGCCGCGATGCGGCCGAGCCGATGCTGGCGGAATTGCGCCAGCGCGCCGGCCAAGGCTCCTGCCCGCGCGGCGTCATGCATTGCTGGGGCGGGACGCCCGCGGAAATGGAGGCCTTCCTGGAGCTTGGCTTTTTGATCAGCTTCAGCGGCACTGTCACTTTCCCGAAGGCGGAGCCCACCCACGCCTGCGCTCGCCAGGTGCCGGCCGACCGCTATCTGATCGAAACCGATTGCCCCTTTCTGGCGCCGGTTCCGCGGCGGGGCAAGCGCAATGAGCCCGCCTTTGTGGCTGCGGTGGCGGCCAGGGTGGCGGAGCTGCGGGGCGAAAGCCTGGCCCAGGTGGCCCAGGCCAGCTCAGCCAATGCCGCCCGCCTTTTCCAACTGCCTCAATTGGCGATCGGCCCATGAGGATGTATGCTCATTTATTGGCCTTGTAGCTCAAGCGCTCCTTTGTCGACGTCGGCAGTCCTGAAAAGAGCCCCCTAAGGCGAGCACTCGATCGGCCGTCCTCCGTTGAGGGGGGCGGCCGTTGGCGTCGAATGGTCCCAGCCAAGGCCCCGTCCATTTCCTCCGTTCCTGCAGGTTCACCGCATGAGCAGCGCGATCCAGATCGCCAAGACCGTCACCTACCTGCCCGATCTGGTGGAGGTACAGCGGTCGAGCTTCAAATGGTTCCTGGAGAAGGGCCTGATCGAGGAGTTGGAGAGCTTCTCGCCGATCACCGACTACACCGGCAAGCTGGAGCTGCACTTCATCGGTAGTGAGTACCGCCTCAAGCGGCCCCGCCATGATGTGGAAGAGGCCAAGCGCCGCGATGCCACCTTCGCCTCGCAGATGTATGTCACCTGCCGGCTGGTCAACAAGGAAACCGGCGAAATCAAGGAACAGGAGGTGTTCATCGGCGAACTGCCCTTGATGACCGAGCGCGGCACGTTCATCATCAACGGCGCCGAGCGCGTGATCGTGAACCAGATTGTGCGTTCGCCAGGTGTTTACTTTAAAGACGAGCAGGATAAGAACGGCCGTAAAACCTTCAACGCCAGCCTGATCCCCAACCGGGGCGCTTGGCTGAAGTTTGAAACCGATAAAAACGACCTGCTGCATGTGCGGGTCGACAAAACGCGCAAGATCAATGCGCACGTCTTGATGCGGGCCATCGGCCTTTCGGATAACGATGTGCTCGACAAGCTTCGGCATCCGGAGTACTACCAGAAGTCGATAGAAGCGGCCAACGACGAAGGCATCTCCTCGGAGGATCAGGCTCTGCTTGAGCTTTACAAGAAATTGCGGCCGGGTGAACCCCCTTCGGTTAGCGGCGGCCAGAGCTTGCTGCACAGCCGTTTCTTTGATCCCAAGCGTTATGACCTGGGCCGGGTGGGTCGCTACAAGATCAATAAAAAGCTGCGGCTCACGATCCCTGATGCGGTGCGCACCCTCACCCCAGAGGATGTGCTCAGCACGATCGATTATCTAATCAACCTCGAACTCGATGTGGGCGGCGCCAGCCTCGATGACATCGACCACCTCGGTAATCGCCGCGTTCGCTCCGTGGGCGAACTGCTGCAGAACCAGGTGCGGGTGGGTCTCAACCGGCTCGAGCGGATCATCAAGGAAAGGATGACCGTTGGTGAAACCGAATCGCTCACCCCTGCCCAGCTGGTGAACCCCAAGCCATTGGTGGCGGCGATCAAGGAGTTCTTCGGCTCCAGCCAGCTGAGCCAGTTCATGGATCAGACCAATCCTCTGGCGGAGCTCACCCACAAGCGCCGCATCAGCGCCCTCGGTCCAGGCGGTCTGACCCGCGAACGGGCTGGCTTCGCCGTGCGCGATATCCACCCCTCCCACTACGGTCGCATCTGCCCGATCGAAACGCCGGAGGGTCCCAACGCCGGTCTGATCGGTTCGCTGGCCACCCATGCCCGCGTCAACGAGTACGGCTTCATCGAAACCCCCTTCTGGAGGGTGGAGAACGGCATCGTGGTCAAGCAGGGCGATCCGATCTATCTCTCCGCCGACCTGGAGGACGAGTGCCGCGTTGCCCCCGGTGACGTGCCCACCGATGCTGATAGCCGCATCACCGCCGAACTGGTGCCGGTGCGCTACCGCCAAGATTTCGAGAAGGTGCCGCCGGAGCAGGTGGATTACGTGCAGCTCTCACCCGTGCAGGTGATCTCCGTAGCCACCTCCCTGATCCCCTTCCTCGAGCACGACGACGCCAACCGCGCCCTGATGGGCTCCAACATGCAGCGCCAGGCGGTGCCACTGCTGCGCCCTGAGCGCCCCCTGGTCGGTACCGGTCTGGAAACCCAGGTGGCGCGCGACTCGGGCATGGTTCCGATCACACGCGTCAACGGCACCGTGACCTTTGTCGATGCCACGGCGATCGTGATCCGCGACGAAGACGACACCGACCACACCCACTACCTGCAGAAGTACCAGCGTTCCAACCAGGACACCTGCCTGAACCAGCGTCCGATCGTGAAGCTTGGTGACCAGGTGATCGCCGGCCAGGTGCTAGCCGATGGCTCCGCCTGTGAAGGCGGGGAGATTGCCCTGGGCCAGAACGTGCTGATCGCCTACATGCCCTGGGAGGGCTACAACTACGAAGACGCGATTCTGCTCAGTGATCGCCTCGTGCACGACGACCTCTACACCTCGGTGCACATCGAGAAGTACGAGATCGAGGCCCGTCAGACCAAGCTCGGCCCCGAGGAAATCACCCGTGAGATCCCCAATGTGGCCGAGGAAAGCCTCGGTCATCTTGATGAGATGGGCATCATCCGCATCGGTGCCTACGTGGAGAGCGGCGACATCCTGGTTGGCAAGGTAACGCCCAAGGGCGAATCCGATCAGCCGCCTGAGGAGAAGCTGCTGCGGGCGATCTTCGGTGAGAAGGCCCGCGATGTGCGCGACAACTCACTGCGGGTGCCCAGCACCGAGCGCGGCCGTGTGGTGGACGTGCGCATCTACACCCGCGAACAGGGTGATGAACTGCCGCCGGGCGCAAACATGGTGGTGCGCGTCTATGTGGCCCAGCGCCGCAAGATCCAGGTGGGCGACAAGATGGCCGGCCGCCACGGCAACAAGGGCATCATCAGCCGCATCCTGCCGCGTCAGGACATGCCCTATCTGCCCGATGGCACCCCGATCGACATCGTGCTCAACCCCCTTGGCGTGCCGAGCCGGATGAACGTGGGCCAGGTGTTCGAGTGCCTGATGGGATGGGCCGCCTCCCACCTGGGCTGCCGCGTCAAGGTGGTGCCATTTGATGAGATGCATGGCGCCGAGAAGAGCAAGCAGACCGTGCAGGCCTTCCTCGAGGCCGCCAAGGCGGAGCCCGGCAAGGATTGGGTCTACGACCCCCAGAATCCCGGCAAGATCCAGCTGATCGATGGCCGCAGTGGCGAACCGTTCGACCAGCCCGTGACCGTGGGCTATGCCCACATCCTCAAGCTGGTGCACCTGGTGGACGACAAGATCCACGCCCGCTCCACCGGCCCCTACTCCCTGGTGACCCAGCAGCCCCTGGGCGGCAAGGCCCAGCAGGGCGGGCAGCGCCTGGGCGAGATGGAGGTCTGGGCCCTCGAGGCCTACGGCGCCGCTTACACCCTGCAGGAACTGCTCACCGTCAAATCCGACGACATGCAGGGCCGCAACGAAGCGCTCAACGCCATCGTCAAGGGCAAGCCGATCCCCCGCCCCGGCACGCCTGAATCCTTCAAGGTGCTGATGCGCGAGCTCCAGTCGCTGGGCCTCGACATCGCCGTTTACACCGACGAAGGCGAGGAGGTCGATCTGATGCAAGACGTCAATCCTCGCCGCAGCACCCCCAGCCGGCCCACCTACGAATCCCTCGGCGTTGCGGACTACGACGACGACTGAGTGCCTGTGTCTCCCCAGCCGGCTTTGAGCCGGCAGGGGAGAAGCCTTCTTTGATCCGTATCAACCCTTCGCGGTCCGCGCCTCCTCCCGTCCATGACCAACAGCAACCTCCGCACCGAGAACCACTTCGACTACGTGAAGATCACGCTCGCTTCGCCCGAGCGGATCATGCAGTGGGGCCAGCGCACCCTGCCCAACGGTCAGGTGGTGGGTGAGGTCACCAAGCCGGAAACGATCAACTACCGCACCCTCAAGCCGGAGATGGACGGCCTGTTCTGCGAGAAGATCTTCGGCCCCTCGAAGGACTGGGAATGCCACTGCGGAAAGTACAAGCGGGTGCGTCACCGCGGCATTGTGTGTGAGCGCTGCGGCGTGGAGGTCACCGAGAGCCGGGTGCGCCGCCACCGCATGGGCTTCATCAAGCTCGCCGCTCCGGTGAGCCATGTGTGGTACCTCAAGGGCATCCCCAGCTATGTGGCGATCCTGCTCGACATGCCCCTGCGGGATGTGGAGCAGATCGTGTATTTCAACTGCTACGTGGTGCTCGATCCCGGCGACCACAAGGATCTCACCTACAAGCAGCTGCTCACCGAAGACGAATGGCTGGAGATCGAGGACCAGATCTACGCCGAGGATTCGGATATTGAAAATGAACCGATGGTGGGCATCGGCGCTGAGGCGCTGAAACAGCTGCTCGAAGACCTGAACCTGCAGGAGATCGCCGAGCAGCTGCGCGAGGAGATTGCAGCCAGCAAGGGTCAGAAGCGGGCGAAGCTGATCAAGCGCCTACGCGTGATTGATAACTTCATCGCCACCGATGCACGCCCCACCTGGATGGTGCTCGATGTGATCCCGGTGATTCCGCCGGATCTGCGGCCGATGGTGCAGCTCGATGGCGGTCGCTTCGCCACCAGCGACCTCAATGATCTCTACCGCCGCGTGATCAACCGCAACAACCGGTTGGCCCGTCTGCAGGAAATCCTGGCGCCCGAGATCATCGTTCGCAACGAGAAGCGGATGCTGCAGGAGGCCGTCGATGCCCTGATCGACAACGGCCGCCGCGGTCGCACCGTGGTGGGCGCCAATAATCGTCCGCTCAAATCCCTCAGCGACATCATTGAGGGCAAGCAGGGCCGCTTCCGCCAGAACCTGCTCGGCAAGCGGGTCGATTACTCCGGTCGTTCCGTGATCGTGGTGGGTCCGAAGCTGAAGATGCACCAGTGCGGCCTGCCCAAGGAGATGGCGATTGAGCTGTTCCAGCCTTTTGTGATCCATCGCCTGATCCGCCAGAACATCGTTAACAACATCAAGGCCGCCAAGAAGCTGATTCAACGCGCCGACGATGAGGTGATGCAGGTGCTTCAGGAGGTGATCGAAGGCCACCCGATCCTGCTCAACCGGGCTCCAACCCTGCACCGCCTCGGCATCCAGGCCTTCGAGCCGAAGCTGGTGGATGGCCGCGCCATCCAGCTGCATCCGCTGGTGTGCCCCGCCTTTAACGCCGACTTCGACGGTGACCAGATGGCCGTTCACGTGCCCCTCTCGATCGAGGCGCAAACGGAGGCCCGCATGTTGATGCTGGCCAGCAACAACATCCTTTCCCCAGCCACTGGCGAGCCGATCATCACGCCCTCCCAGGACATGGTGCTCGGTGCCTATTACCTCACGGCTGTGCGCCCCGGTGCCGTCAAGCCGGAGTTCGGCGACCGCTCTCGCACCTTCGCCAGCATCGGCGATGTTCTCAGTGCCTTCGGCGACAAGCGCCTCTCCCTGCATGAGTGGGTGTGGGTGCGCTTCAGCGGTGAGGTAGACGATGACGACGAGGATCGTCAGCCCCAGAAGCAAGAGACCCTCAGCGATGGCACCCGCATCGAACAGTGGAAATATCGCCGCGATCGCTTTGATGAAGATGGCGCCGTGATCAGCCGCTATCTGCTCACCACCGTGGGTCGTGTGGTGATGAACAGCACGATCATCGACGCCGTGGCCGCCGTTTGAGGCTTTGGCAACCGCCAGCTCCGCCATCTGAATTCCTCCAACCAACGCTCCTTTCCTGCGCGCCGCTATGACCGCCACCCCCGCCAAGAAGATCAGCAAGAAGGCCGCTGCTGCTGCCGCTGCCGCGGCAGCCATGGCAGCCGCTGAGGCCTCCAATGCCGCCGCCGGTGTGGCACCGCTGAGCAAGCAGGCGCCACCTTTCCGCAACCGCGTGATCGACAAGAAGGCCCTGCGCAACCTGGTGGGCTGGGCCTACAAGCACCACGGCACGGCCACCACGGCGGCCATGGCCGATGAGCTCAAAGACCTGGGCTTTCGCTATGCCACCCAGGCGGCCGTTTCGATCTCGGTCGACGACCTGCGCATTCCCGGCGACAAGGCTGCCCTGCTGGCGGAAGCCGAAGAGCAGATCACCGCAACCGAGGAGCGCTACCGGCTTGGCGAGATCACTGAGGTGGAGCGCCACACCAAGGTGATCGACACCTGGACCGAAACCAACGAGCGTCTGGTGGCGGCCGTGCGCCGCAACTTCAACGAAAACGATCCACTCAATTCGGTGTGGATGATGGCCAACTCCGGCGCCCGGGGCAATATGTCCCAGGTGCGCCAACTGGTGGGCATGCGCGGCCTGATGGCCAACCCCCAGGGTGAAATCATCGACCTGCCGATCCGCACCAATTTCCGCGAGGGGTTAACGGTCACCGAATACGTGATCTCCTCCTACGGTGCCCGCAAGGGTCTGGTGGATACCGCCCTGCGCACCGCCGACTCCGGCTACCTCACCCGCCGTCTGGTGGATGTGGCCCAGGACGTGATTGTGCGCGAGGACGACTGCGGCACCAGCCGCGGCATTCCGATCGACGCCGATGAAAAGGGCAAGTTCGCCGCCAAGTTGGTGGGCCGCCTGGCGGCCGAGCCGGTGCTTGGCACCGATGGCGAGACGATCGTGGAACGGGATGGGGAGATTGATCCGATCACCTCCCGCCGGGTTGAGGAAGCCGGTGTCAAAACGGTGGTTGTGCGCTCGCCGCTCACCTGCCAGGCCGCCCGTTCGGTCTGCCGCAAGTGCTACGGCTGGGCTCTGGCCCACAACGAACTGGTGGACCTAGGCGAAGCGGTGGGCATCATCGCGGCCCAGTCGATCGGTGAGCCGGGCACCCAGCTCACCATGCGCACCTTCCACACCGGTGGTGTGTCCACCGCTGAAACCGGGGTGGTGCGCTCCTTGGTGGCTGGCGTGGTGGAGTTCGGCTCCAAGGCCCGCGTGCGACCGTTGCGCACCCCCCACGGCGTCGAAGCCCATCTGGCTGAAACCGATTTCACCCTCACCCTCAAGCCTTCGGGCAAGGGCAAGGTGCAGAAGCTCGACATCACCAATGGTTCGATTCTGTTCGTCGATGACGGCGGCACGGTGATGGAAGATATAATCTTGGCTCAGATTTCTTCCGGCGCCGCTGTCAAGAAGAGCGTTGAGAAAGCCACCAAGGATGTGATCTGCGACCTGGCTGGGCAGGTCCGCTTCGAGGAGGCGATTCAGCCCAAGGAGGTCACAGACCGCCAGGGCAACATCACCCTCAAGGCTCAGCGCCTCGGCCGCCTCTGGGTGCTCAGCGGCGATGTCTACAACCTGCCGCCCAATGCCCTGCCGGTGGTGCCTGGCCAGAAGCCGGTGACCACCGGCGAGGTTTTGGCGGAAAGCCGCCTGGTGAGCGAGTACGGCGGTGCGGTGCGCCTACGCGAATCGGCGGGTGACTCCCGTGAAGTGCAGATCGTTACGGCCAGCCTTACGCTCAGGGATTGCAAGCTGGTGGGTGAATCCACCCACTCTGGTGAGATCTGGCACCTCGAGGGCAAGGAGAACACGCGCTATCTGCTCAAGACGGCCCCCGGCAGCAAGATCGGCCAAGGTGAAGTGATCGCAGAGCTGGCAGACGATCGCTTCCGCACCACGACCGGCGGCATGGTCAAGTATGCCCCGGGGCTCTCAATCAAGAAGGCGCGCAGTGCCAAGAATGGTTACGAAGTAAGCAAGGGCGGCACTCTGCTGTGGGTCCCCCAGGAAACCCACGAGATCAACAAGGACATCTCCCTGTTGATGATCGAGGACGGTCAGTGGATCGAGGCTGGCACTGAGGTGGTCAAGGACATCTTCAGCCAGACAGCCGGCATCGTTACGGTTACCCAGAAGAACGACATCCTGCGCGAGATCATTGTTCGCTCAGGCCAGCTGCATCTGGTTTCCGATAGCAAGGCCCTGGGCCGCTTCACCGGCGAGGGCAAGATGGTCAACCCAGGCGAAGAGATTGCGCCCGGGCTCAAGGCTGAAGCCATGGTTTTTGTGGAGGCCGTTGATACTCCGGAAGGCGGTGCCCTGCTGCTCCGTCCGGTGGAGGAATACACGATTCCGGACGAAGCACACCTGCCTGATCTCGGCTCTGTCAAGCAATCCGGTGGTCCTTCCCTGGGGTTGAAGGCAACCCAGCGCCTCACCTTCAAAGACGGGGAGTTGATCAAGAGCGTGGATGGCGTGGAATTACTGCGCACACAGCTGATTCTTGAAACCATCAACACCACGCCCCAGATGACCGTGGACGTGGAGGTTGTGCCCGACAAGCGGGCCAAGACGATTGAGCGCCTGCAGCTGGTGATCCTCGAAACCCTGCTGGTCCGCCGTGACACCCTCTCCGACGCCAGCCACGGTTCCACCCACACCGAACTGCAGGTGGAAGATGGCATCGCCGTCAAGAGTGGTGATGTGGTGGCCACCACCCAGATCCTCTGCAAGGAGAACGGCGTTGTGCAGCTGCCCGACCTGGTGGAGGGTGAACCGATTCGTCGATTGATCGTGGAGCGCTCCGGTGACACCCGCGACATCGACCTGGGCTCGGCGAAGGCCTCGGTCACGGTTGGTCAGCGTCTTGTCGATGGCGAACTGCTGGCACCTGGTCTGCCTTCCCCCTGTTGCGGTCAGGTGGAGGCGATCTCGGGCAGCACCGTCACCATCCGCATCGGCCGCCCCTACATGGTGTCGCCCGACTCGGCGCTGCACGTGCGTGACGGCGAGCTGGTGCAGCGGGGCGATGGCCTGGCCCTGCTGGTGTTCGAGCGCCAGAAGACCGGCGACATCGTTCAGGGCCTGCCCCGGATTGAGGAGCTGCTGGAGGCCCGCCGGCCCCGGGATTCGACGATCCTCTGCCGCAAGGCCGGCACGGTGCAGATCAAGCAGGGCGACGACGACGACTCCCTGTCGGTGTCGGTGATCGAATCCGATGACGCCCTCAGCGACTACCCAATCCTGCTCGGCCGCAACGTGATGGTCAGCGATGGCCAGCAGGTTCATGCAGGTGAGCAGCTCACCGATGGGCCGATCAATCCCCACGAGTTGCTGGAGTGTTATTTCGAGGATCTGCGCAGCCGTAAACCCACCATGGAAGCGGCCCACGAGGCGATCTCCAAACTGCAATTCCGCATGGTTCAGGAGGTGCAGAACGTCTACAAGTCGCAGGGTGTCACCATCGACGACAAGCACATCGAAGTGATCGTGCGTCAGATGACCAGCAAGGTGCGCATCGAGGACGCCGGCGACACCACCCTGCTGCCAGGGGAATTGATCGAGCTGCGTCAGGTGGAGCAGGTGAACAGTGCGATGGCGATCACCGGCGGCGCCCCCGCCGAGTTCACGCCGGTGCTGCTGGGCATCACCAAGGCCTCGCTCAACACCGACAGCTTCATCTCTGCGGCCTCCTTCCAGGAGACCACCCGGGTGCTCACCGAAGCCGCCATCGAGGGCAAGAGCGACTGGCTGCGCGGCCTCAAGGAAAACGTGATCATCGGTCGTCTGATCCCGGCTGGCACCGGCTTCAGCGGCTTTGAAGAGGAGCTGCGGGCCGAGGCCGGCCCCCATCCCGACATCCTCGAGGAGGAGGCGGCTGGCTATCGCCGCGTGGCCAATCTGCGGCCCGACTACACCGTGGAGATGCCGGCGGCCCCCTCCGCCAGCAGCACCGCCGTGCTTGACGACCCCTCCGAAGACGAATTGGAGGCCACCCGCAGCCGCCACGGCATCGAAGCCAGCACCAGCTCCTATGCAGCCTTCGCCCGGCCCACGGTTGAGGAGGGTCTTGAGGAGAGCCTCCTGGCCGATCCAGCCGCGCTCGAAGGCCTCCAGGAAGAGGGCCTCCTCAGTGACGATTGAGCTACTGAGCCTTGCGTTCGCACCCCTTAAGTCGCTTCGCCATGACTGAGACTCCCGCCAACGCCTTGCCTCTGGCTGCAGGGGGGCCGCTGCCGCGGCGGCGGTTGCCCCGCTACGGCTTCCACAGCCATATCGAACTCCTGCACGGCCGCATCGCCATGCTGGGCTTCATCGCCCTGCTGGCGGTGGAGTGGAAGCTTCGCCACGGCATCGTGATCTGGCCGTGACTGCACCCCTGGTCCGTCCCCTGCTGGGGATGGGCCGCCCGGAGCTGGAGCAGTGGGCGGAGCGGCAGGGCCAGTCGGCCTTCCGGGGCCGCCAGCTGCACGATTGGCTCTATGCCAAGGGTGCCCGCAGCCTTGAGGACATAACAGTGCTGCCCAAGGCCTGGCGGCAGCAGCTGGCCGCCAGTCCGCCGCCCCAGGCAGGCGATTGGATCGGCCGCCTGCAGGAGGTGCAGCGCAGCGTTGCCGCCGATGGCACCACCAAGTTGCTGCTGGCCACCCACGACGGCCACACGATCGAAACCGTGGGCATCCCCGCCGAGGGCAGGCTCACTGTGTGTGTGAGCAGCCAGGTGGGCTGTCCGATGGCCTGCCGCTTCTGCGCCACCGGTAAGGGGGGCCTGCAGCGCTCCCTGGCTTTGCACGAGATCGTGGATCAGGTGCTGAGCGTGCGCGAGGTGATGGGCGAGCGCCCCAGCCATGTGGTGTTCATGGGCATGGGCGAGCCGCTGCTCAACAGAGAGGCCGTGCTGGCTGCCATCGATTGCCTCTGCACCGATCTGGGCATGGCCCAGCGCCAGATCACCGTGAGCACCGTGGGTGTGCCCCACACCCTGCCCAGCCTGGCTGAGCGGAGCCTGGAGCGGCTGGGGCGGGCCCAGTTCACCCTGGCCGTAAGCCTGCATGCGCCGGATCAGCGGCTGCGCGAGCAGTTGATTCCCACCGCCGGTGCCTATCCGATCACGGCCCTGCTCGAAGACTGTCGCCATTACGTGGCGATCACCGGCCGGCGGGTGAGCTTCGAATACGTGCTGCTGGGCGGCGTTAACGACCAGATCCGCCATGCCGAGGCGCTGGCGCGGCTGATCCGCGGTTTCCAGAGCCACGTGAACCTGATCCCCTACAACCCCATCGCCGAGGAGGAATTCCAGCGCCCCAGCCCCCAGGCGGTGGAGGCCTTTCGCCGCGCCCTGCAGCAGCGCCATATCGCCGTGAGCGTGCGCGCCAGCCGCGGCCTCGACGCCGATGCCGCCTGCGGCCAGCTGCGCCGCCGCCTGGCGGGGAGCCTGGCTGGGGGCCTGGAGCCGGCTTAAGGTCCGCCGATGGCAAAGATCGACTGGCTGATCCTGATCAGCTACCTGGTGGCCAGCCTGGTGCTGGGCCTTTGGCTTTCGCGGCGCAACCGCGATCAGGCCGACTACTTCGTGGCCGGCCGCCAGCTCAAAGGCTGGCTGGCTGGCGCTTCGATGGCGGCCACTACCTTTTCTGTGGACACGCCCCTCTATGTGGCTGGCCTTGTGGGGGTGCGCGGCCTGGCCGGCAACTGGGAGTGGTGGAGCTCCGGCGTGGCCCATGTGGCCATGGCGGTGGTGTTTGCCCCCCTGTGGCGCCGCAGCGGCGTGCTCACCGATGCCGCCTTCACCGAGCTGCGCTACGGCGGCCCCACCGCCGCCTGGCTGCGGG
>JAWOHV010000098.1:0-6825 GCA_046484965.1 Prochlorococcaceae cyanobacterium | reverse complement strand
TGCGGCAGCCGCCGAAACCCAGGTCCACCAGCGGCGCCACCGGCAGCTGGTGCTCGCGCAGCACGTCCTCGCCCACCACACCGAGCTGGGCCTGGCCATAGGCCACATACACCGGCACATCGGCGTTGCGCACCAACAGGGCGCGGGCGCTGCCGCAGGCGCTCGGCACCATCAACAAACGGTTATCCGGCTCCAGCAGGGCGCTGAAATCCAGGCCGGCGCTTGCGAACAGGCGCACGGCATCCTTGAGCAGGGCGCCTTTGGCCAGGGCAACGGTGATCATGGGGGCTGCGCCTCAGGGCGGACCGGACCCTGCGGACCGAGCAGATTGGACTTTAACGATCCTTCCAGCAGCCCCGATCCCAGCAGCCCCGATCCCAGCAGCCCCGATCCCAGCAGGCATGACCCAAGCAGAGACGATCCCAGCAGGCGGGCCTGAGTTCAGCGTCAGCCTGATCCCGGTGCTCAACGACAACTACGTGTTTCTGCTGCAGCGCGGCGGCCAGGCGGCGGTGGTGGATCCGGCCGTGGCTGAACAGGTGGCGGCCGAACTGGAGCGGCGCGGCCTGGAGCTGGTGGCGATCCTGCACACCCACCACCACAGCGACCACATCGGCGGTGCCGCCGGCCTGCTGCGCCGCTGGCCCGCTGCCGCGGTGCTGGCCAGCGCCGCCGACCGGGCCCGCATCCCCCACCAGAGCCAGGGCCTGAGCGATGGCGATCGGTTCACGCTGCTCGGCCAGGAGGTGGAGGTGCTGGCGGTGCCGGGCCACACCGCCCACCACATCGCCTTCCACTTCCCCGAGAGCGGCGAGCTCTTCTGCGGCGACACCCTGTTTGCCGCCGGCTGCGGCCGGCTGTTCGAGGGCACAGCCGAGCAGATGCACGATTCGCTGCAACGCCTCGCCGCCCTGCCGCCCGCCACCCGCGTGTGGTGCGCCCACGAATACACCGAGGCCAACCTGCGCTGGGCCGCCAACGAAGCCCCCGGCGATGCGGCGATCGCGGCGCGACTGACGGCGGTGCGCGCAGCGCGGGCAGCGGGCAAGCCCACGATCCCGAGCACGATCGGCGCCGAGCGGGCCACCAACCTGTTCGTGCGCGCCACAGGCAGCGCCGAATTGGCGCGCTTGCGCCAGAGCAAGAACCGCGCCTGATCAAGCCGATCCCCCCGCAGAGCGCGCGGCCAGCCGTGTCAGCGAGCAGCCAGCCGGGCAAGAAAAGAGCCAGCGAGCCTAGAGCTCATCCAAATCACAGCGGACTAAGCCTTGGCTAAGTCCATCGCACTCAGAACAACCCCTGATCGCTGCAGCTCCTGCCGGGCATGTGGCGAGGCAACAGCAGACAAGTTGCCTGGTTAGAAGCAGAAAAGGCCAGATCTACGGCCAGATCTACGGCCAAAGCAGAGACCAAAGCAAAAACCAAAGCAGAGGCCCAAGCAGCCGATACCCTTGATTTCTGAGAAATTATTCGTCAATATCGAGGCAGGCAGCAAGCGTTTGCCCATGGCTGCAACGGAAGACCAGGCCCTCGAACAACTCCAGTGCTTCGCCGCCTGCCTGGACGCCGATCCAGGCATGGCCGCCTTGATTCGCGCCAGCCAGAGCCCTGAGCAAATTGTGGAGCTCGCCGGTAGCAAGGGTTTTGCGTTCAACCGCCAGGTGATGCGCGAGCAGTCGTCAAACCTCGCCTCCCGCCATTGGCCCTGGGCCGGCAAAGGCAGCGCCTGGCGGCGCCAGTTCTTCGGCGGCTGATCAAGCCAGGGCCCGCAGCGGCTGGCGGCCGGGGAAGAGCAACGCCGGCGCCGAGGGTCGGAAGCGCAGCCGGCAGCGCTGGCCGCGCTGCAGCTCCTCGGCCAGGGGCAACCGCAGCCTCAGGCTGTGGCCCTCGAACTGAACCTGGTAGAGCCACTCGCGACCGAGAAATTCGCGCCCCATCACCACCGCCTCACCGTCTTCCCGCGCCTCACCGGCTTCCAGCGGCTCGAGTGCAATGGCCTCGGGGCTCACCAGCACCTCCAGGGGGCCATCTCCGAAGCCAGGGCGCGCCGCTTCAGCAGGCAGCGCGGCTTCTGCAGGCAGCGCCGCTTCAGCAGGCAGGGCTTCCCCGGCCGGCAGCAGCGAGCCCAGCACGGTTTCGAGGCGATCGCCCTGCCAGCGCGCCGGCAGCAGGTTGCCTTGCAGCACGAAGCGGCCCACGAAGGCGGTGGCGGGATGCTCCACCAACTGGCGCGGCGGCGCGCACTGGTGCAGGCTGCCGGCGTTGAGCACAGCCACCCGGTCGCAGATCGCCAGGGCCTCCTCGGGGTCGTGGGTCACGATCAAACCGCAGGCGCCGCAGCGGGCCAGCACCCCGGGCAGCTCGGCGCGCAAGCGCAGCCGCACCTCCACATCGAGGTTGGAGAAGGGTTCATCGAGCAGCACCACCGAGGGGCCCGGCGCCAGGGCACGGGCCAGGGCGAGGCGCTGGCGCTGGCCGCCCGAGAGCTCGTGGGGGTAGCGGCGCTCGAGGCCGCCCAGGCCGAGCAGCTCCAGCAGCCAGGCGGCGCGGCTGCTGTCGTGGCCGCGCGGCAGGCCGAAGCAGGTGTTGGCCCAGGCGTCGAGGTGCGGGAAGAGTGCGTAGTCCTGGAACACCATGCCCACGCCGCGCCGCTCCGGCGGCAACCAGCGCCCCGGGCCAGCCACAGGCCGCCCATCAATCGAAACCGTTCCCCGGGCAGGGCGCTCAAAGCCGGCGATCAGCCGCAGCAGCGTCGTTTTGCCGCAGCCCGAGGGGCCCAGCAGCCCCACCAGCTCCCCCTGGTGCAGCGTGAAGTCGACAGCCTGCAGGGTCCAGCCAGCCGGATTGGGGTCGCCACCACTGCCGTAGCGATGCCACACATCCTCCAGCCGCACGTGCTGGCGCAGCGGCAGGTCGGCGGCAAGGGGCGGCGTGGGCAGGGGCGGCGTGGGCAGGGGCGAAGTGAGGTTGCTGGCGATGGCCGGGTCTGCGGAAGGGTCCGCCATAAGCTCAGCTCACCATCATCCCCTGGCACCCGCCGGCGGCCGGCATGAGCGCCAATCCACCCCCCCACGCCAGCCCCCAGCCGCGGGCGGTGAACACCGCTGCGGCACCGGCGCCCGTGGGTCCCTACAACCAGGCGGTGAGCGGCGCCGGCCTGCTGTTCTGCTCCGGCCAGATCGCCCTCAACCCCTCCAGCGGCGTGCTGGTGGGCAACGGCAACGTGGAAGCTGAAACGCGCCAGGTGCTCACCAACTTGAGGGCGGTGTTAGCGGAGGCCGGCTGCAGCCCTGCCCAGGTGGTGCGCACCACCGTGTACCTGGTGGATCTGGCTGATTTTGCCGCCGTGAACGCCATCTACGCCGAGATGTTCGGGGCTGAAGCTCCAGGCGGCGGCGTGGCACCGGCGCGGGCCTGTGTGCAGGTGGCGGCCCTGCCCAAGGGCGCCCGGGTGGAAATCGACGCCATCGCCCTGCTGGGCTGAAAACGCTTCAGCAGCGGCAGGCCAGAGGCCATGGCCCAGGTCCTCAACGGAGAAGGTGAGGCGTGGCTGCTCACATGGCAACCACTACGCCAGAAAGCCACTGGGGCAGGCTCAGATCGGGACGCGCGATTCGAAACCAGCGGGACATTTGAGGGACTGGCTGCAAAGGCTGGCAGCGGTCGTTGAATTCTTTGCTTACGTCTCTAGGTTGTAGCCGGAGGGTCAAGTATCTCTACCCACTCCGCCCATGGGACGCAGATTATCTCCTTTTCGCTCCCCTGCCAGCGCGGGCCGCTTGATCGCAGTGGGATCGGGATTGGGGATGGCACTGGCCGGACAGCCGCTGCTGGCGATGCCCAGCTGGGAGTTGATACCGCCGCCGCCACCTCTGCCGCCGATTGTGCCCGAAATGTCGGCGGCCCCAAAAGCCAGCACCAGCAAACCGGCAGCCGCCAAAGCCAACAGCACAGCCTCAGCCAAGCCTGAAGACAGCAAAGCCTCTTCAGCCAAAGGCTCTTCAAATCAAGCTTCTTCTACCAAAGCCGCCCCGCCGCTGCTGAATGCCGGGCTGCTGCGCTGGGAGGTGGTCGACTCACCCTCCAAGGCGGCCGCAGAGGTGCTGCCGACGCCAGTGGCCACACCTGCGCTCAATCCCAGCACCGGCTTTCCTACGCTGGTGAGCACTAGCAACAGCGGCACCGGCCTGCTCTGGGAGCTTGCCCCCACCCCGGGCACAGACAGTCGCCTGCTGGCCCTGGCAACCGGCAGCACCAGCCTCGAAACCAGCCAACTCGATACCAACCAGTCGGCGCCCGAGCCGTTGGGGATTGAGCCACCTGCCCCCACCAACACCGCCAGCATTCTGCGCTGGGAGCTGGTGGGAGATCCCAATGCGGTGCTGGCCGAGCAACCCGACCCTGAATCGCTCACCACGCCGGTAGCCTTGCGCTATCAGCCGCCCTTCCTGCTGGGCCCCTACCTCGGCGGCGGTGTGCCGAGCGCCTACGTGGCCGGCTGGGGCGACTTCTACTTCGGCGCCTCAGCAGCAACCCCCGGCAAGTTGCGTGATGGCGACCCCGACGGCTCCTTCAACGTAGGCATGGGCTTCGGTGACGCCGACAAACTGGTTGCGATTGAGCTGGACTGGGGCATCGGCAGCGTTAAGAACTTCAACTTCAACGGTGGCTTCAGCGGTGCTATCGGCCGCAACCTCATCCGCAACGGCAACATCCAACTCGCCATATCAGCTGGCGTGATCGAGTTCTACGACTACGGCAACGAAAGCGACGACGAACCGCCCTCGCCCTACGGCGCCCTTTCGCTCACGGTGCCCCTGCGCCCAGACAATGCCTTCTTCCAGCAGCGGTTGCAGCTGAACCTGGGCGGCGGCGGCGCAGCCTTCGCCTGGCAGAACGAGGATTTCACAGGCCCCGATGCCGGCTTCTTCGCCTCGCTCGGCCTTGAGCTCACCCGCAACACCGGCATCTCAGCTGCCTGGAGCGGCCGCGGCATGAACGCCAACTTCTCCTACGTGCCCTTCCGCGACATCCCTGTCAGCGTCAACGTTCTGGCCGCCGACGTGTTCAACGCCAGCCCCTACGGCAGGGTTGGTGTGCTGACCGTCACCTGGGGCTCAAACTTCGCCAACGGCGTTTTTTAGCAAGCGCAGCCAGGATCAACCCTGCGGACATTCAGCCGCGCTGCGGCTGATCCCGATCCTTCCACAAATGTGCTTTGCAAAATTTTAGCGAACCATCCCTAAACTGCTAGGGTCTTACTAGAGTCTGCATTTGAGACTGCCATGGCGGTCGCCGCAATCTGTCCTCCGGTGCTTGGGTGCCCAGTTAGGGAAGGCCCCCATCGTCTCCGCACGGATGATCTCAATGCCCACAACATTCTCGACCTGGCCGTCGCCAAGGCCGTCGCCAAGGACGTCGCCAAGGACGTCGACAAGGCAGGAGCTGAAATGGTGTTGCTGGCAGAACTCGATAGACATGGACGAGCTGAGCCGTGGCTGGCTTCACGGCTGATCCGCAGGCTTCGTAAATACATTAACCATTGGGGCCCTGATTGCTTGACAACACAGCAGCATTCAGTCCAGCTTCAGGGCGATCGCGATCTGCAACGCCGGCTGGCCGCCAGCCAAAGCCCCGAAGGCAACCGCGGCCTGTTGAAAGCGACCTTAGCTGCTTCTTGGATTTAAAGCTCGGCCCCAACCACATCATGCGATGTATTTCGAGCTGAAATGGCGACTGCAATCCAAGGCCTGTACCCTCAACGAGCAATCGTCCTTTAATCACATCTCAGCCATGCTCCAGTCGCAACTTTCACTAATGCTTGCCCATGTGTGGAAGCTTCTTAAGGAGGTTGCAACAGGGATCAGCTTCCCAGAACTCCTGATCCAGGTGTTTGGGGTTTCCCGGCACCAGGCCGAGGAGCTGCAACTGCAGTTGATCAGCGGCAGCACCATAAATCTGAGGGTAGAGGTGCTGGGCGACAAAGAAATGAATGGCGCCCTGGGTGCCTACAGCCCTACTGGCACATCAGGCGAAGCAACGATTTACCTCTCAACCTCCCTGTTGTCGGAAGCAACGCCGTTGGGACTGCAGACACGCGTTTTACTGGAGGAGATCGGCCACCATTTTGATCGGCTCCTGAATGGAGAACGCGATAGCCCCGGAGATGAAGGTGAGCTCTTCGCAAAACTACTGCTGGGCGATGCTCTCACTGCGGCCCAGATCGAGGCCATTCAGCAGAGTAATGATATCGGCCTGGTCACTGTGGGTGGAGAGCAGCTGATCGTGGAGCAGGCCGCCCTTGTGGGTGATTCCGCCGACAACACCCTCACCGGCACCGGCTCAGCCGACACGTTCACCGGCAATGGGGGTCGGGACACCTTTGTGGTGGCGAGAGGAGGCAGCCCACTCACGTTCAGTGGCAGCGGCACCAATGGAAGCGTGAGCGGCTTCGACACGATCACCGATTACACAGCGGCCCGCAGCGGCCTCAGCAGCGGAGAAACCATCCAGTACAGCTCGACCACTTCGGTGTTGGTGGTGGCCAATGGCACCGGCACAGGTACCCCCAGCAGCCTGCGTCTTCGCAACAACAAGCCGATCAGCTCCTATTCGGTGAGCAACGGAATCATCAGTTTCGACAGCAACCGCACCTTCAAATCGGCGCGTGCGATCGGCTCTATCGCCGAACTTGCTGCAGCAGCTCAGTTCCTGCTCGGCAAAGACCTGGGTCCCGAGGGTTCGGTCGTCGTCTTTCGCGCCACGATCGACGGCCAGGAGCACAGTTACGTCTGGATTCAGGGCGCCGAAACGGCCAGCGCCGAT
>JAWOHV010000243.1:0-2618 GCA_046484965.1 Prochlorococcaceae cyanobacterium | reverse complement strand
CTGATCAGCGTCGATACCGACCGCTATGGCGACCTCGATGCGCTGATGGCAGCGATGGTGAGCGGTGATGACGCCTACCGCTACAGCGTGGCCTGGGTCGACAGCCTTCACCCCGGGGGCCGCGGCGTGCTCACCCGTGGCGACCACGCCAGCCTCGCCCAGCTGCAGGAGGCCGGCACAGCGGTGGCCGGCTGCAGTGCCACCGCCCCCCTGGCCTACGACCCCCGCGCCCTGGCCGGCGCCCCATCCTTCCTGCCGGGCGGCCTGCTCAACACCTGGACCGTGCGGGCCTTCAACGAGGCCTGGTACCGCAAGGCCCCGAAACACCGCGTCGGCGAACTGCAGGCGATCGCCCCCTTCTTCCACCCCCTCGATGGGGTGAGCGACTGGAACCGCATTTACGGCCCGGCCGGCTTCCTTCAGTACCAGTTCGCCGTGCCCGATGCCGCCGCCGAGCTGGTGCCGCGCACCCTGGCCGCCCTGCGCCGCATCGGCGCCCCCAGCTTCCTCACCGTGCTCAAGCGCTTCGGGCCGGCCAACCCCGGGCCGCTCTCCTTCCCGCAGCCGGGCTGGACCCTGGCCGCCGATGTGTCAGCGGCGGTGCCGGGCCTGCTCGACACCCTCAACCAGCTGGACGAGGAGGTGGCGGCGGCCGGCGGCCGGCTCTACCTGGCCAAGGACGCCCGCCAATCAGCGGAGATGCTGCGGCGCAGCTACCCCCGCCTGACGGAGTGGCAGGAGCAAAGGCGGCGGCTGGATCCGCGCGGGGTGTTTGCTTCCGATCTCTCGAATCGGCTGGAGCTCTGAACACCAGCCAGCTTTCATTCCATCGTTTCGCCCCCAACCATGTCAGTATTTTCAACAAGCCAAAGAAGCGAATGGCGCAGCCAGATGCTACTTGTGTTGGTGTTCCTGGCCTCACGCCTAGCGTTGTTTGGCAAGGGCCTACGACCGGAGCAAGGTCACATTATCAACCTCTGGCAGAACCTGGATCCAGCGCTTCTCCAGGGTGATCTTGCGCGCTCCCTGCTGTTTCAACATTCCCAACCGCCGCTCTGGAATGCCGCTATCGCCGGGCTGATCGGGATCGCAGGTGGGCACGATGCCAGGGCTATGCGGCTCTGGCTCGCCCTGGCCTGGGCGATGTCGCTGGCGATCACGCTGATCATTCACTACCTGGTGCGACGCCTGACGGGTCGGCCATGGCTTGCAATCGGAGCCGGAGCCTTCTATGTGCTGTTTTCGTCGGCCTATTTCTACGAGAACTACATCTTTTACATGCTGCCCTCCGCCTTCCTCGCCACCCTCTGCGGGTTGGGGGCCTACCGCAGCGCCGTGGCCACCGGTGATGGAGCCCGGCTGGGCTGGTTCTGCCTGGCCCTGGCGGGAATCCTGGGTCTGATCCTCACCTGGGGTCTGTTCCACCCGCTGCTGATCGTGCCGGCGACGGCTCTCTTAATGGGCTGCATCTCCGGCCTGCCGCCTCGGCGAAAGTTGCACCGCAGCATTGTCGTGGCCAGCGGGCTGGCGGTGCTTCTGGCCCTGGTAGTACCCCTCAAAAACCAACTTCTGTACGGACAGTTCAGCAGCAGCAGCTGGATCGGTATCAACCTGATGAACGTGGGTATGTCAGTGCTGCCCAAGGACGGCCCCTGGCGCGACTGCGGTTTCGATGCGCCGATCACCCCGGCGGAGATCCGCCTGGGCAGCGCCAACACCAGTCCCGCAGTGGCAGCCCATCCCGCCAACGCCGAGCTTTACAAGCGAGGCAGCAAGGAGATCAACGCCAATCACATCGGCTTCATCGGCCGCTCCCAGCACTGCATGAACACCTTTCGGGAACAGTTGAGAACCAAACCGATGCCGCTGCTTCTCAACCGGGTAGAGAACGCCCTCGACACAACAGCCCGGCTCTCAGACGACTACTGGACCATCCACAACGCGCTGAAGGAAGGCTCCACCAACTTCCAGGCCGTGCAGCATCGCAACGCCATCTATCTGAGACTGCCATGGTGGACGTCTCGCCCATACCCGTGGATGTCGGGACGGCGCTACCTGCTGCCGGTTTTGGCGTTGATTGCGCTGCTAGTGCTGCTGCCCTGGCAGTGGTGGCGCATGTATCGCAATGGCAGCTTGCCGCCAGGCTGGAGCAACCTGCTGGCGATCACGCTTTTGCTGGTGTTGTGGGTGGTGGTGATGGGCAATCTGGCCAACTACGCCGAGCAGCAGCGCTTCCGCTTCACCGTGGAGCCCCTGATGCTGATCTGCCTGAGCGTGGGGCTGGGCCTGGCCCTGCCGCGCCCCCGACGAAGCCCCACAACCACGTCGCTGCCGTAATGCGAGCACCACGGCGCCCCTACCCCCTGCTCAAGGGGCTGCTCGATCGGGCCGTGGCCCTGCTGGCCCTGCTGCTGCTCTCACCGCTGCTGCTGCTGCTGGCCCTGCTGATCCGCTGGCGGCTCGGCGCTCCGGTGCTGTTCCGGCAAGAGCGTCCCGGCTATCGCGGCCATCCCTTCGGACTACTCAAATTCCGCACCATGACCGACGCCCGTGATCGCAGCGGTCGGTTGCGGAGCGATGCCGAGCGGATCACCCCGCTCGGGCGGTTCCTGCGAGCC
>JAWOHV010000237.1:0-9430 GCA_046484965.1 Prochlorococcaceae cyanobacterium | reverse complement strand
CGCCAACCAACCCACCAGCCGCTGCCAGTGGTGCAGCACCCCCCCACCGGCCAGCACCAGGATCAGCCCGCCTTCGCCGGCCGGCGGACCGCTATCGCGCTGGAGGTCGGCCGCCGGCGGCCGCAGCCGCAGCTGCACGGAACGATGGGGGCAGGCGGCCGCACAGGTGAGGCAGAGCACGCAGTTGCGGTTATCGGCCAGGTGGGCCGGATGGGTGCCCAGCGGGCAGCCCGCCGTGGCCAGCCCCTCCCCCACCGCCGGGCCGCCCTTGAAGCAGCCGTAGCTGCTGCAGCTGCCGCTGCAGGTGCCCACCTGGGCCCGCAATTCCGTGATCGCCAGCTTGGCGAACAGCCCATTCATGCCGCCCACCGGGCAGAGATAGCGGCACCAGAACCGCTTCTCGTAGAGCAGCGAGCCCAGCACCGCACCGGCGGTGATCAGCAGCAGCAGGCAACTGCTCAGCCAGGCGGTGTTCTCCAGGTTCCACACCTCCTCCCAGATCAGGATCAGGGCGAAGCCGGCCGCCAGGGCGGGGGCTCCCCAGCGGTCATGGTCGCCGCGGGGCCAGGGTCTGGGCTGCCAGCCCAGCCGCCGTGCCAGCCCCTGAACGAGCTCCCCCCACACCATGAACGGGCAGACCGCGCACCAGAGGCGGCCCACCAGCGGATAGGCCAGCAGGATCAGGGGCCACCACCAGGCCCAGAACAGGTTCAGGGCACCGTTGTGGTCCCGCCCCTGGGGCCCCAGCCAGAGCCAGAGGTTCACCAGCACAAACAGCCAGCTCACCAGGCCAATCTTGAGCACACTCCAGAGGCGGGGCGAGCGCAGCCAGAAGCGCAGCTCCGGTTTCCAGCGCCAGATGTCGAAGCGCCAACGCCCCCCCGGGCGGTTCGGGGTCCAGAACACGTCGTCGGGAAGCATGGCCGAGGTGGTGCCGTCGCGCCGGGCCTGCTGCAGGGCGCGCTGGATCAGCTCCTCCAGTTCGCGCAGGTTGTTCGGGAAGTCGTAGGTCTGAAGGCGTTTCACCACCAGATCCCCCACCGCAGGCAGCGTCTGCCAACCGAGCCGGGGAGCCTGCTGGCGCAGGCCGTAGCGCAGCCACTCGCCCAGGTCCTGGCGGCGCACCCGCAGGGGCGGCACGCGGATCTGGGTGCAGGCCCGATCAAAGCCCGCCAGGGCGGTTTCCGAGCTGAAGAACACCCGGCCGGCGAACCGGCGCTCGCGGCTGCCCTCGCCGGGGGCCCGCCAGTGGCCGCTGCGGGCCAGCTCGAGCAGAGCCTGCTGCAGCGGCGGCGGCACCTGATCGAGCTTGTCGATCAGCAGGGCGCCATCGCCGAGGCACTCCAGCAGCGATCCCTCGCCATCGCTGCCGGCAGGGCCGAAGAGGCTGGCGCCATCGGCCCGCAGGCTGGCCCCATCCAGCCGCACCATCAGCTGCCGCCGCGCCGCTGAGCCGAAGTGGATCAGGGCGGCGAGGTTGTCCTTCTCCAGCCCCGGCTCGCCGCTGATCAGCACCGGCCGGGCCTGGGGATCGGCGGAGGCCAGGCGGATCTGCTCGCGCAGACGCTGGGCGTAGCGGCTGCTGCCCACCACCCCGCGGCGCACACGCCCGAACAGATAGGGGCCGAGCTTGAGCAGGCAGGCCCGGGCCTCGTCGAGCTCTTCTGCCACGGCGGGGCAACGATGATGGGTTGCTCCACGCTCCCACGCCGTTTGCCGCCATGGCCCTGACCCTCTATGGCGGTGCCCGCTCCCGGGCCTCCATGCCCCGCTGGTACCTCGAGGAGAAGGGCATCCCCTACCAATGGATGCAGCTCGATCTGGAGGCCGGGGAACACCGCCAGGCTCCCTTCACCGCGATCAACCCCTTCGCCAAGGTGCCGGCGCTGGTGGACGACTCGATCAAGGCGCCCACGGGAGAACCGCTGCAACTATTCGAAAGCGGCGCAATCCTGCTGCACCTTGCCGATCGCTATGGCGCCGAGTTCAGCTCGAGCAATGCCAGCAGCGAACCCAGCAGCCGCGCTGTAAGCGACGACGCAGCATCGGCCAAGCGTGCCCTGGCCGCCCAATGGCTCCTGTTTGCCAACGCCACCCTGGCGGTGGCCCTGTTCGTGCCGAGCAACCGCGAGCGGGAGTTCCCGAGGCTGATGGGGGTTCTCGACGGTCTGCTCGCCGGCGGCCGCTCGCTGATGGCCGGGCCCTGGGGTGATCCGCGCTGGAGCGTTGCCGACTGCGCCGTGCACGCCTACCTGGCCTACCTACCGGTGTTCTTCCCCCAGATCGACCTGGCCGCCTGGCCGAACGTGCAGGCCGTGATCGCCGCCACCCAGGCCCGACCCGCCTACCAGAAGGTGATGGCGAGCACCTGAATGCCGATATCTGAACCAGCAGCCAGCCCAGCCGCGCAGTCGGCCAGTTTTATCTGGCGGGGCGAGGTGCTGGAGCTGCTGGCCGGCAAGGCGGCCTGGGACCCTCGCCGCCGCATCCTGCTGGTGGCCGACCTGCACCTGGGTAAGGCCGAGACCTTCCAGGCCCATGGCATCCCCCTGCCCAGCGATGGGGATGCCGGCACCCTGAATGCCCTGCTGGCGCTGGCGCAGCGCTGGCAACCGCAGCAGCTGGTGGTGCTCGGTGATCTGATCCACAGCCGCCTGGGGCTCACCGCGGAGCTGCGATCAAAACTGGCGGCGCTGCCGGAGCTGCTCGAATGCCCTCTGCGGCTGATCGGCGGCAATCACGAGCGGGGCAGCTGGATCGAAGGCCTACCCCAGGAACCCTCCCAGGCCCTCGGCCCCTGGTGGTTGAGCCACGAACCGGAGCCGCGGGAGGGCCACCTGAACCTCTGCGGCCACCTCCATCCAGTGGCCGTGATCGGCAGGGGCCAGGAGCGCCTGCGGTTGCCATGCTTCGCCTTCGATCCCGATCGCAACCAGATGGCACTGCCTGCCTTCGGGCGCTTGACGGGGGGTCATCCCTGCCGCGAACGTAGCCGCATCTGGCTGGTGGCCGAGGAGCAGATCATTCCTTGGAACCGCCCCGATCAACGCTCCGCCAACGCCCGGCCCCGCTTCGCTTGAGCCAGATCGCCGCCCGTCGCCGTCCCCTGCGCCACAAGCGACTGCTGGCCCTCGGCCTGCCGCTGCTCGGACTGGGCCTGCTGGTGGCGATCGCACCACCGATGCCGCAGGGCCCCAGCCGCGGCGCGCTGGCAGCCAGCAGCAGCGCTCAGGCCTTCCGCTACATCAGCGACGAGAGCGTCCACGCCCTCGATTTCGACCCAAGGCAGGTGGGCATCACCCTCCTGGAGGGCTGGGACAGGGAGCAGGAGGCCTACGCCGATCGCTCCGCCCTGGCCTTCGTGTCTGGGCCGATGTACGAGCGCCATCTCAATGCAAGCGGCCACGAAATCACCGTTCCGCTGGGTGACATCAAGCTGGGCAGCCGGGTGTGGCGCGGTCGCAACCGCACCGCCTCACGCCAACGGGCGTTCGTGGGCATCCGCCAGGACGGCCGCGCTGATTTCGGCTTCGGAGAACTCACAGCGGAGCGTGCCGAGCGGTATGACATCTTCATCGGCGGCCTGCACAGCATCTACAACGACCTGGAGCGTCCCCCGGCTGCCTACAAGGGTGCCTACGGCATCAGCATGGGACAGCAGATCCGCTATTTCCTGCCCCGCATCCGCATGGTGATCGGCCTGCGTACCGATGGCCGCATTGAGGTGCTGATGAGCAAGGACGGCCTCACCCTTGAGCAGACCCGCTCCTTGGCTCGCAACCATGGGCTGCTGGCCGCCTATCTGCCCGACCACGCCTCCAAGAGCCGCTTCATCGTTCCTGGCACAAAGGGCTTCAGCGATGAAGATGCCAACTGGATCAGCGGCGGCGCCACCAGTTTTGTGCATGTGCCATACCTGCTGCGCCTGGAGAGGCGGCGGCTGCCACTGAATGGAAGCTTGCAGCCCGGCCTTGAACCAGCAGCAGCGGGCGGCAGCTGCGCCAACCCGCTCCACTGCGGCCAAACCCTTGGCAGCCAACTGGTTGATCGCAGCCTGGCAGGTTTCAACCGGCTGATGGAACAGGGCATCGAACCGCTGGCCAGGCTGATCTGGGCGCCCAGAGGGCCATTGCAAGCCCCAGATGTGGCCAAGCGCTCGCCCCTGCGCGAAGCCCCGATCAGCGCCGATCCGATGCCCCTGCGGCAGCTTCAGGAGGCCGCCAGCGAACCGGCCGATTCCATCCCCTCGAGCCCACCTCCCCTACCGCCCGACCTGTCGCAGCCGCTGGTTCTCGAGGAGGGTCAGCCGCTGCCCAGTGAAGACTTCAGCTACAGCAATTCTTTGCCGCCCTCGCCGGCGCAGGGGGAAACCCCTCTCACCACTGAGGCCGGCCAGGTGCCGGCTGTTGCGGGAGCTCCGAAAGCACCGGAGCTGCCCCCACCTGCTGCTGCGACGCCGGCTGCTGCTGCGACGCCGGCTGCTGCTGCGACGCCGGCTGCTGGGCCGATCCCGTCGACTCCCTGACCCTCAGCCCGCCGCCGCCAGGGCCCGCACCACATCGCCGCGGGTGAGTACGCCCACTGGTTTCTTGGCGGCATCCACCACAAACAGCCGCTGGGTGCCGCCCTCATGGAGTTGCTTGGCCGCCGCCGGCAGGGGCAGCTCGGCGGCGCAGGTGTGCACCTTGGCGTTCATCACCTCGCCCACGGTGCTGCCCAACACCTGGTGCACCTCTTTATTCCAGTTGAGCGGGTTGCGCAGGTAGATCACCGCATCGAGCAGCAGCACGTAGGGGCCGGCATCGAAGCCGCTCTCGCGCACCATCAGATCCTGCTCGCTGAGCTCCCCCACCAGCACGCCGCTGCCATCCACCACCGGCAGGCCGCTGATGTGGTGCTCGCTCAGCAGCTGCACCGCCTCCTGCAGGGGCGAATCCTGGGTCACGCTCAGCACCGGGGTGCTCATCACAGAGGAGACGGACTGTTGCACCACGGGCATGGAATCGATTGGATCCATTGTGCTGCGGCAACGAAAGCCTGGAGCACTCAAGGGGCGGCAGCTCAGCCTGGTTCCTTGCCCCACGGATCCTGCGTAGCCTGCCGCTATGGCCAACCTCACGCTGGTGATCGACGATGCCCTGCTCCAGCGGGCCCGGGAGCAGGCCTTGCGCAACAACACCTCGGTGAATGCCCTGGTGCGCGAGTTTCTGGGCCGCTACGTAGACGCCCGCAGCCGGCGCCTGGAGGCCCTGTCGCGATTTGAGGCGGTAGCGGCCAGCAGCGCCAGCAGCAGCGCCGCCGCCTGGCGTCGGGAATCCCTGCATGAGCGCCGCTGATGCGGGGGTTCATTGACACCAACCTCTGGGCCTACCGGCTCGACCGGCGTGAACCGTCCAAGGCTGAACAAATCAGCGAGTGGCTGGCCGAGGTCAGCGCCAACCACGAGGTGGTGATCAGCACCCAGGTGTTGATCGAGTTGCGCTCCGTTGTCACTAGGAAGCTCAAGCCCGCCCTCAACGCCGAGCAGGTGGGCAGCCTGCTGGAGGCGCTGAGCGGCTTTGAGGTGGTGGGCACAAACGCCAATCTGGTGCTCGATGCCCACCAACTTGCCGTGGCTGAGCAGCTCAGCTGGTTTGATGCCCTGATCGTTGAGGCGGCCCTGCGCAGCCGTTGCGAGGTGCTGTTCAGCGAAGACTTCAACCATGGCAGCCAGATCGGGGCCCTGCAGCTGATCAACCCACTTTTGGCGTCCTGAGCAAAGCCAGACTTCGCCCATCCATCCCCGCACCGATGCCCAGCTGGGGCAGTTGCCATGAACCAATCCGCCTCGCGCGCCAGTCGGCGCCTTCGCCAACTGGCCAATGGCATCACCGCCGGCCGAGCTGTGCTGGGTCTGCCACTGATCGTTGCCCTTTCGGCCAACCAACTAGCACTGGCCTGGTGGCTGCTGCTGCTGGGGGGGCTGAGCGACTGGGCCGACGGCGTGCTGGCCCGCCGCGCCGGTGGCGGCTCCGAGTGGGGCGCCCGCCTCGATCCCCTCACCGACAAGATCCTGATCACCGCCCCACTGCTCTGGCTGGGCGCCAGCGGCCTGCTGCCCCTGTGGGCGATCTGGCTGCTGCTGGCCCGGGAGCTGCTGATCTCCGGCTGGCGTAGCGACGCCACGGGCGGCGGGCCGGCGTCGCTGGGCGGTAAGGCCAAAACAGTGCTGCAATTTGCGGCCCTGCTGCTGCTGCTCTGGCCCTGGGGCGGCGCCGACTGGGCCCAGCTGATCGGCTGGTGGCTGTTCTGGCCGTCGCTGCTGCTGGCGATCAGTTCGGCCTGGGGCTACCTGCGGCGGGGATGATTCCTGCCTCTGGCCATCGCTTCAGCCTTTCGATGCCGATCAACCTCTCAGAGCTGGCGAAATCCCTGGCCGAGCAGGGGATCCGGCGGCTGGCGATCACCTGGGTGAACCATGCCGGAGCGCCGCTGGTGAAGGTGGTGCCCCTGACTGCATTCGCTGGCGCCGTGGAGCGCGGTGTGGGCTTCTCGCCTGTTTCAGATGCCTTCAGAGCCGACGGCCAGATCGATGCGGCCCATCGCCTGGCCGTGCCCGATGGCGACCTGCGCCTGCGCGCCGATCCTGCGGCGCTGGCCCCGCTGGAGCCGGCTACGGGCTGGGCCTGGGCTCCTGGTGAGCGTTGGCAGCGCCAGGGGATGCCCTATGCAAACGACCAGCGTTCTTTCTGCCGCCGGCAGCAGGAGTGCCTGCAGGAGGCAAACCTCAGCCTGCAGGCCGGCTTCGAGCTGGAGTGGCTGCTGGCCTCAGCCGAGCCGGATGGCACAGCGAAGCCGGTGCTTGCCGGTGGACCCTATGGAGCCGACCGCTTGGTGGAGGGGCTCGATTACGCCACGGCGATCTGTGATGCCCTCGATGCGGCGGGGCTGCCCTGGCAGCAATTCCATCCCGAATACGGCAGCTCCCAGTTCGAGCTTTCGCTGGCAGCGGGCTCGCCACTGCAGGCGGCCGATCGGCTGGTGCTCACCAAACTGTTGATCCAACGGGTAAGCCTTCGCTTCGGTTGGCGCTGCAGCTTCAGCCCCAAACCTCGCCTGCAGCACGTGGGCAACGGCGGCCATCTGCACCTGAGCGTGCAGCGCGGCGGCATTCCCCTGCTGCAGGGGGGAGATGGCCCCGGCGAACTCAGCAGCGCTGGATCCCAGGTGGTGGCGGCGCTGCTGGCGGAGCTACCGGCCCTGATGGCCCTGGCTTGCCCGCTGGGGGTTTCCTACCTGCGCCTGCAGCCGGGCACCTGGTCGGCACCGTTCCAGGTGTGGGGTGTGGAAAACAGGGAAGCGGCCCTGCGCCTGATTCCAGCGGCAGGCGACGGGGCCGGGGCCCACCTGGAGCTCAAGGTGGCCGACCTGGCCGCCAACCCCTATCTGCTCCTGGGGGCTGTGCAGGCCGTGGTGCTCAACGGTCTTAGCCAGGCCCGAATTCTGCCGCCGCCGATCAGCGGCGATCCGGCGGGCCAGGCGCCTGGGCAGATCCAACGCCTGCCAGCCACACTCGCCCAGGCCAGCGCCGCGTTTGCCGCGAATGCAGTGCTCCAGGCAGCGATGGGGGAAGCCCTGCATGGCTCCCTGATCGACAGCCAGGCCGCTGAGCTGCGCCGCTGCGAGGGCCTCGATGCGGAAGCTCTCGTGGCTGCCAGCAGATGGTGGCCGCTGGTGGGCGGCCTCAACTGAGTTGGCAGCCCCATAGCCCAGCAGAGGGCAGCTGGAGCTGCAGTGATCGAGTGGAGCTTTTTATGCCAGACCAGGCCTGACGGCACGGGCCACCACAGGGCCAGCATCGACACGACTCGCGGTTGGGGCGGTGCTGGGATGGGCAGCAATCCAGCGTTCAACCCACTCTGCAGCGATGCGATTGGACTCTGCCGCCGCATCGCTGCTTTCAAAGATACTCAGGGAAATCATTCGATCTCCCGCCTCACCAACGTCAACAAAATAATAGGCGATGAAACCAGGCAATGCTTCCATTTCAGCCAACAACCCATCCCTCAATGGCTGCAGGGCTTCAACCGGATCCTTGATCCCCTCGTACTCCCGCAAGGTTGCATACATCGTGCTGATAAACATGAAAACATCATCAGGTTAGGAAAGCGCGAAGGGAGCCTAGGCACGACTGTTTTAATTTGTAAGATAATATCCCAGGCGATAGCTGTAAGGCCAGCAAAAGACAAGGGGCAACAGGCGGGAGCACCCCACCACTGCCTTCACAATCAACCCGCTACGGTTGCATGGAGGGCAGGTACATCGCTGGCAATGGAGCCTGAAAGAATCCGATTTATTCCCGGCCGAACTCGCCCATAGCATCCGCAGCAACGATCAGGCGATGCTCGCCAGCGGCACATCCAGGAGCAATGAAGAATGGGTGCAAGATCCCGATGGCCGCAAGGCTTTTGTGGAAACAAGAAAGTCGCCCCTGAGGGATAGCAACAGCACAGTAATCTGCCTGGTAGGTGTTAGCCGTGAGCTTGTGGAGCCGCGATAGATTCAACATCCCCATTGGCCAGCAAGATGATCTGCACCTGTCGCTGTCGCGGGCCATCGAGCTCCACCAGCAGCACGGATTGCCAGCGTCCGAGGCCGAGGCGGCTTCCCACCACAGGCAGGCTGAGCTGATTGCCCAGCATCAAGGCAATGAGGTGAGCGTGGGCATTGCGCGGTTCATCGGGTGGGATTCCTGGGCGCAGATGAAGATCGTTGTGGAGCCAGGGGCGATCCGGTGGTGCCAGCTCTAGGAAGAAATGCTCGAGATCCGCCAGCAGGCGTTCTTCGTTCTCATTGAGGGCAAGGGCGGTGGTGGTGTGCTGGCCCACAGCCACCAACAGGCCGTCAATGATCCCGGAGCGATCGATCAGCCCCTGGAGCTCTGCCGTGAGGTCGTGACAGCAGAAAGAGGCCGCTGTCTGAAGCTGGAGGCGGTGATGAAGGAGTTGGGTCATCGCTGAAATGTTGCCCCATAGGGTGATTGAACAAGCAGCTGCTGCAAAGGCAGCTGCTGCTTGCCGCAGCACGATTCTCAAGCCATGTCCAAACCCCTGCCCCCTGCAGCAACGTCCAGGGCGCCAGCAGCCCCGCTGAGGCGATTCGCTGGCACTGCCGGCTTCACTTCCAACCTCACTGCAATCCTGGGCGTGTTCGGCAGCATCATTGCGACCCAGGCCCATCCCATTGCCGTGGTACCGGACGCTGAGCGTCTGCCAGCCCCTGAGGCTCGGGCCATCGAGGCCCCCAGCAGCAACGCGGGAATTTTGGCGGTGAAAGACCTCGGCAGCCAGCCCCTGGGGGGGGATTTCAGGGCACTGGAGGGAAGGGTGCTGCGGCTGCGGGAGCTGATCATCGCCCCCGGCGGCCACATCGGCCTGCATCGCCATGACCA
>JAWOHV010000233.1:0-3060 GCA_046484965.1 Prochlorococcaceae cyanobacterium | reverse complement strand
GCGGGGCGAGGGCTTCGAGCAGATCCTGAGGCACTTCTACCGGGGTGTGGAATTGCAGCCCCACCGCCTGCCGCCGGCGGGCCCGGTGCTGGCCGGCTTGCCCTGAGCCGAGCCCCGGTGCCCCAAACCCTTCACCAGAGCCAGCTGATTGTGGCGCCCGCGGCCGAGCTGGCCCGGTTGCTGGCCGAGCGGCTGCTCGATCAGCGCCGCCAGCAGCCGGGCCGGGCCCTGGGGCTGGCCACGGGCCGCACGATGGAGCCCGTGTATTTGGCCCTGGCGGAGGCCTGGCGGGCCCTGAGCCCTGGGGAGTGCGCCCAGCGGCGCCGCCAGTGGCTCAGCTTCAACCTCGATGAATATGTGGGGCTGAGCGCCGCCGATCCGCGCTGCTTCCGGGCCGTGATGCAGCGCCAGCTGGTGCGCCCCCTGGGGCTCGATCCAGCCAGGGTGCATCTGCCCGCGGGCGATGCCGGTGATCCCGCCGCCGCCGCTGCGCGTTACGGGGCGGAGCTGGCCGCCGCCGGCGGCATCGGCCTGCAGCTGCTGGGGATCGGCCTGAGCGGGCATGTGGGGTTCAACGAGCCGCCCTCTGAGCCGTCGTCCTCCTGCCGCGTGGTGGAGCTGGATGCCACCACCCGCCACCAGAATGCCGCCGATTTCGGCGGTGATGCGGCGCTGGTGCCCCAGCGGGCGATCAGCCTGGGGCTGGCGGAGATCCTGGCGGCTGAGGAGATCGTGCTGATGGCAACGGGCGCCCACAAGGCGGCCGTGCTGCGCCGTGCCCTCCGGGAACCCCCCACAGCAGCGTTGCCGGCCTCCTGGCTCCAGGGCCATCCGGCGCTCACGGTGCTGGCCGATGCGGCGGCGGCGGCGGAACTCTGAGCCCTGCTCCTCAGGCCATCGCCCGCTCCAGCAGCTCCCCATCCGCCTCCAGATTCGAGGTCACGCTGCGCACGTCGTCGAGATCCTCGAGCGCTTCGAGCATGCGCAGGCAGGCCCGCAGGGTTTCGGAGTCGTCGAGCTGGCAGGGGGTTTGGGCCACCCAGCGGTGCTCCCAGCTGCGCACCGGCCAGCCGCGGCCGCGCAGGGCGTCCTGGAGGGCCTCCAGATCGGCATAGGGGCCGAACACCTCCCAGCCTTCCGGTTCGATCTCATAGCCAGTGGCGGCCACACCCTGTTCCGCCTCGATCGTGAGCAGCGTGTCCAGCAGCTCCTCGTCGCTGCGCTCGCCGGGCGCCAGCTCCACCACGCTGCGCTGCTCGAACAGGTAGCCCACGCAGCCGCTTTCGCCGAGGTTGCCGCCGTTCTTGCCGAAGGCCAGGCGCAGGTCGGCGGCGGTGCGATTGCGGTTGTTGGTGAAGGCCTCGATCAGCACCGCCACGCCACCGGGCCCGTAGCCCTCGTAGCGCACCTCTTCAAACTGCTCGGCGGCCCCTTCCCACTGGCCCGAGCCCTTGGCGATCGCCCGCTCGATGTTGTTGCTGGGCATGCCGGCGGCCTTGGCCTTCTCGATCGCCGTGCGCAACTGGAAGTTGCCGGCAGGATCGGCGCCGCCGCGGGCCGCCACCATGATCTCCCGCCCCAGGCGTGTGAACACGGCGCCGCGCTTGGCATCCACCACGGCCTTGGTGCGTTTGATCTGGGCCCATTTGCTGTGGCCGGCCATCGCAAGCGAGAGAACAGGTGAAATGAAGGAGGATTGAATCCTGGCCTGGGCAGCCTTAGCCGGCTGCCTCGAGCACCAGCCGGGGCTGCAGCACCCCGTGCTCGCCAACGCAGGCCATCCCAGCCAGGTTGCCATCCGGGGCTACCACCACCACGGCGCTGCCGCTGGCCAGCTGGCCCTCCCCAGGCTGGGCCTGGCCGCAGCGCCAGAGGGGCAGCGCCTCGGCGCTGAGGCTGTGCCGCGGCAGGTGGGCCAGGGCGTGCAGGGGATCGATCAGTGGTGGCGGCGGGGCCTTCTCCAGCGCCTCGAGGGGAACCGCCTGCTCCAGCTGGAAGCCGAGGGCTGAAGTGCGCTGCAGCTGCGCCAGGGCGGCGCCGCATCCCAGCCGCTCGCCCAGGTCCCGGGCCAGGGAGCGGACGTAGGTGCCGGCAGAGCAGTGCAGCCGCAGCGTCAGCCGGGCGGCGCTGGGGTCCCATGCCAGCAGCTCCAGGCTGTGGATCGTCACCGGCCGGGGCGGCAGTTCAAGGGTTTCACCGCGGCGCACCCGCACGTAGGCCCGCTCGCCGGCCACATGCACCGCCGAAACCTGGGGAGGACACTGCAGGATCGGCCCCCGGAAGGCGTCCAGATGCTGCTCGATGGCGCTCAGATCCAGGGGCGGCGGCTGCCGCTGCTCGAGCAGCTCGCCCTCGAGGTCGTCGCTGCTGGTGCGCACCCCCAGCTGGATCACACCTTCGTAGGTTTTCTCTCCGGGTAGGTAGGGCAGCAGGCGGGTGGCGGGGCCGATCGCCAGGGGCAGCACGCCGGTCACGGCCGGATCGAGGGTGCCGCCGTGGCCGACCCGGCGCAGGCCGTAGCAGCGCCGCGCCTGGGCCACGCAGGCATGGGAGCTGAGCCCGGCGGGTTTGGCGAGCACCAGGAAACCGCAGGGGGGGCGCTCAGGAAACATCGAGGCAGGCAGGGGCAGGGTTGGGTGAGGGGTTGGGGGCAGGGAGCGGCCCAGGGCGCACGGGCAGCCAACCAGGCTGCCAACAATGATGCTGGTCGCACCGCGGCTGCAGCGGGCGGCTGGCAGCCTGATGGCCCATCTCCCCCAGCTGCCGATGCCACCAGCGTTGCCGGCCCCATCCCCAACACCAGCGCCGGCTGGCGGCCCGGCGGTCGCCCCAGACGTGCTGGAGCAGCGGCGGGAGCTGGCTTTCCTGGTGCTGGCCGGCCTGTTTCTCGGCACCATGGGCATGCTCAACATTCTGGGCCTGACCCGCTTTCTCAACCTGGGCTCGATCGCGGGCTTCCCCGTGGTGGTGGCAGTTGGCGCCCTCCCCTATCCGCTCACCTTCCTCTGCACCGACCTGATCAGCGAGCTGTGGGGAGAGCAGCGCGCCTCCCAGCTGGTG
>JAWOHV010000188.1:0-4389 GCA_046484965.1 Prochlorococcaceae cyanobacterium | reverse complement strand
TGCTGGCCCTGGCCCGCTTCGGCGCCTGGAGTGACAGCCGCCTGGTGGATGGCTTCAGCGGCGGTACGGGAGCTGCCGCCCTGGCCGGGGCACGGCGCCTCAGCTTCACCACCTCCGGTCGCTCCCAGGCCTATGCCCTCACCCTGGTGATCGGGGTGCTGCTGATGGCTGCCTGGCTGATCGCGGCGGATCCCGGGCCCTTGCCCGCAGGTCTGCCCTGATCTATCGGCCTTTACAGATCCGCCTTGCCCATATCCACCATGACTTTGCTCCTGCTGCTGCTTGTGCCCTTGGCCGCGGGCCTGCTGCTGACGCTGCTGCCGGAGGGGCGCCCCACCCTGGTGCGCAGCCTTGCCGCTGCGGCGGCCCTGCTTCAGTTGGCCCTGGGGCTGCTGGCCTGGCGCCAGCCGCCTGCCGATCTGAGCCTCAGCTGGTTGCCGCGGCTGGGCCTGCGCCTTGAGCTGGGCCTCGATGGGCTGTCGCTGCCGCTGGTGCTGCTTTCGGGCCTGCTCACCGCCATGGCCGTGCTGGCCTCCCCCGTTGATCAGAGCCGGCCGCGGCTCTACTACCCCCTGATGCTGGCCACGAACCTTGGAGTGGTGGGTGCTTTTCTGGCCCAGAACGCCCTGTTGTTCGTGCTGGCCTTTGAGCTCGTGTTGATTCCCACCACCCTGCTGGTGGCGATCTGGGGCGGTGAGCGCAAGGCCGGGGCTGCCGTGCGTTTTCTGCTCTATGGCGCCGTTTCCGGGCTGAGCCTGCTGGCCGGAATGCTGGCCTTCGGCTGGTTTGGCGCCACTGGGCCGGCGGTGAACTTCAGCTTCGCTGCCCTCGCCTCAACCCCGCTGGCTCCGGGGGCCCAGGCCTGGGTTCTGGCCCTGCTGCTGCTGGGCTTCGGCCTGAAGCTGCCGGTGGTGCCCCTGCATGGCTGGCAGCCCTTCGCCTACAGCGAGGCGCCGGCTCCAGTGGTGATGCTGCTGGGAGGCGTCGTGTCGAAGCTGGGGGCCTACGGCCTGTTGCGCTTCGGCGTGGGGATGCTGCCGGAAGCCTGGAGCGCCTTCTCCCCCTGGATTGCCGCCGCCGGTGCGGTGAGCGCGGTTTACGGCGCCCTCAACGCCGTGGTGGCCAGCGACATCCGCAGGCTGATGGCCTACAGCTCCCTGGGCCACATGGGCCTGTTGGTGCTGGCCCTGGCCGCAGCCACGCCGATGAGCCTGCAGGGCGCGGTGGCCCAGGTGATCGCCCACGGCCTGATCGTGGCCCTGTTGTTCGCCTGTGTGGGCCTGATTCAGCGCAAGACCGGCACCACCGTGATTGCCGAGCTCTCCGGCCTGATGAACCCGATCCGCGGCCTGCCGTTCACGATGGGGCTGCTGCTGCTGGCCCTGATGGCCGCCGCCGGCATCCCAGGCCTGGCCGGTTTCCCGGCGGAGCTGCTGGTGTTCGAGGGCAGCTGGACCGTGTTCCCCCGGGCCACGCTCGTGTGCCTGGCGGCCTCCGGCTTCACGGCTGTCTATGCGGTGCGGCTGTTCAACCGGGTGGGCTTCGGCCGGCTCGACAATGGCCGCGCCGACTGGCAAGGCACCCGCTGGGGCGAACGGCTGCCTGCCCTGGTGCTCACGCTGCTTGTGCTGGCCAGCGGCATCTGGCCAGCAGGCCTCACCGGTTGGAGTGAGGCCAGCACCGCCGCCATCGCCCTGCGCAGCCAGTTGCCCGCATGATTCCCCCCTCCAGCCACCGCTACGCGGAGGTGATCCACCGGCTTGAAGCCGGCGGCTCGATGCTGCCCGACACCCCTGAGAATCTTCAGCAGATCATCGGGATCTACAAGGCCTACGCCGTGCCGATGGATTTCTACTGGCGCGACCTGCTCTACATCGCCGAGCGGGTGTTCCTCAATCCGCTGCCTGCCTTCAAATACTTCATCTCCCAGGAGTATCTCGATCGGCCCAACAGCTACGCCGGTGTGCAATCAAAGCTGCGCATCTGGCGCGGCACCGAGAAGGCCCACCCTGAGCTGCTGGAGTTCATGGAGCGTGGTGAAACCATGCGCATGCCCAAGCTGCTGCATCACCTCTGGCACGACCGGGTGAACATGGAGTTTGCCGAGGCCTGCATGCAGGCGATGTTCTGGCACCAGGGCATGGGTGGCCGCTTCAACGAGTACATCGAGAGCGACGCCTACAGGGCCAACGCCGATCGGGCGATCAAGGCCTACTTCAAGGGCAACCCAGTGATGCTGGGCTTGTATGCGCTGTTCCCGGAGATGTTGCTTGAGCAGGTGAGGCAACTGAGCTACTACGCCAACCTCGCCCTGTTCTGGGAGGTGATGGCGCCTGTTTTCTTCGAGATGAGCGACCTCTACGACGAAGGCAAGCTCACCTCCGTGCCCCAGGCGATGGATTTTCTCGTCAATGGCATCTTCGCGGTGGCGGGCCGGCCGATCTACCACCACGTGTTCATCCGCGGCGAGTGCTTCGAGATCATCCCCAAGAGCGAAGGCTTCACCTGGCTCTATGAGGCAGCCCTGCCCTATGTGGAGGCGGTGTTCTACCGCACCTCACCGTTCCGCGGCACCAAGAGCTACAACGCTCAGGCCGAGCAGGTGCCGGCCGATCAGGCTGATTTCCACTACGGCATTCTCTACGCCGATGTGTTTCCTGTGGGCTCGGCCGGCATCCCACCCACCCTGTTGATGCAGGACATGCTCCATTTTCTGCCGCCCTACCTGCAGGAGCTTTACAAGGAGCACAAGCGCGGTGAGGAGGACCAGCTCATCCAGCTGGGCATCACCTTCCAGCGCTCGATGTACAACGTGACCTCGGCGGTGATCCAGGCCCTGCGCTGTGCCCTGCTCTATCCCCTCGAAGACACCGATCCCGAGCACCTGCTTGCCAACCGTCGCTTTTTCGAGGCCCAGATGGATCGCTTCCTGCGTCCGGAAGCCCGCCTGAGCGACATCCAGACCCAGGACTACCGCTGATGGCCACCATTCTTGAAACCGCAGCCTCCGTTGGCTGCTTCAACACCCTGCTGGCGGCCGTGGATGCCGCGGGCCTGCGGGGGGCGCTGGAGGGGCCTGGCCCCTTCACGGTGCTGGCACCGGTGGATGACGCCTTTGCGGCCCTGCCGCCTGGCACGGTGCAGACCCTGGTCGACAACCCGCCCCAGCTGGCGCGAATTCTCAAGTACCACGTGATCGCAGGTGCCCACAGCCAGCAGGCCCTGGTGCTGCAGCCCGAATGGCCGAGCCTGGAGGGGGCAGCGATCCCGATCCGCCGCGCCGATCCCTTTGAAGTTAAAAACGCCACCGTGATCACGCCAAACGTCGTTTGCGACAACGGCGTGGTGCATGTGATCGATCGGGTGATCCTGCCGGGTTGAGCGCTAGCTCCTGCCCAGCTAGCCCCTGTTCAGATGTAGAACATCGGCGCCGGCTCTCGGCGGGCATCCCGCTGCTCCACCAGGTGCCGCAGCGTGGTGCTGCTCAGCTCTTCGGCCAGGGCCCGCTCCAGCTTCAGCTCCAGCTCGCTCAGCACGCCGAACTCGTCGGTGCTGCGATCGCCCTGCCGCTCGGCCTGAGCGTCGCCCTCCAGGCAGCTGAGCACATCGGCAACGGTGACCAGCTCGGGAGCCCGGGCCAGCTGGTAGCCGCCCCGGGGGCCCCGGATGCTGCGCAGGATGCCCGCCTTGCGCAGGGCGGTGAGCATCTGTTCGAGGTAGCGATCGGGGATCCCCTGGCGACGGGCGATCTCACCAACCTGGAGTGTGCCTCCCTGGCTGTGGATGCTCGCCAGCTCCAGCAGCGCCACCAGGCCGTATTGCGCTTTGGCGCTGAAGGCCACTGTTGCTGCCCCTTAGGCTCGAGTCATTCTGCCAGGTATACACCGGTTCGCCGGTGGGGTTTGCTGCCGCGAGCGGGCTGACCCGCTAGAAGGGCTGGGCGCCATGGCTCCGTTTGTATCGCTTTCATGCTGATCTCCCCCGCTGATCTGCTGGCCGCCCAGCGCTGGCGCTACGCCACCAAGACTTTTGATGCCTGCCGCCAGATCCCAGCTGAGCTCTGGCAGGTTCTGGAGCAGGCGCTGCTGCTCACGCCCTCTTCCTATGGCCTGCAGCCCTGGAAGTTTCTGGTGGTGCAGGATCCCCAGCTGCGTCAGCAGCTGCGGCCCCACTCCTGGGATCAGTCGCAGATCACCGATTGCTCCCATCTGGTGGTGCTGCTGGCCAAGCGCACGATCACTGCGGCCGATGCCGACCGCCTCGTGAACACCATTGCGGCGGCAAGGGGCCAGGATGTCTCTGCCCTCGATCCCTATCGCCAGATGATCCAGGTGGATCTGATCGATGGCCCGCGCCATCTGGAGATTGAGCGCTGGACCTCCAACCAGC
>JAWOHV010000160.1:0-5834 GCA_046484965.1 Prochlorococcaceae cyanobacterium | reverse complement strand
CACCTTTTCCCTTTCGGGCTCCCCTTGCGGGGACCGGTGCCAGCGTCGCCTCGCAGCGACTTCCAAAACTTACAACATCGTGGGCTTGCGCCTGCCTCTGCCGTAAGCGCTGATCAAAAGGCTTCTCGCCCCCTGATCAGATCCCAGTTCCACTTGCGTGATCCTGGACTGCGCAGCTCGCCTCTCGACTTGCGCGCAGTACAAAAAGGTAGCACGGGTTGGGGGCAATCCACAACCCCGCACCTTTTCTGGGCGATCTCTGAGGCGATCTGAGCTTTCCCTGCCCGAGCAGTTGAGCGCCAAGGCGGGTTTCCCGGCGCCGGAGCGCTCCAGCAGCCTCTCCAGCCAGCGTTGAAGGCACGCGCCGCTGATTGGCTTGGTGGGTTCTGTGGATGCCATGCCTGCTGGGCTCTCTGGGGAGCAACGGCGAGCCTCAGCTGCACAGCAGCAGCAGCAGTAGAAGCGGCACAAAAAAGCCGCGGCATGAACCGCGGCAAGAGGGGTGGCTGAAAGGGGCCGAAGGCAAAAGCCCAGGCGAAAAATCAGAACAGGCCGAGGGTGAGCGACTTATCGATAGGGAGAGCTGCGCCGATGCCCAGGTAGATGGTGAAGGCGGTGCCGAACAGGAAGAAGGCCATCGCCACAGGGCGGCGGAAGGGATTCTGGAACTTGTTGAAGCTCTCAATAAAGGGGATGAGCATCAGCCCCAGGGGGATCATCGTTTGCAAAACGATGCCAAGAAGCTTGTTGGGCACCACCCGCAGAATCTGGAAGACCGGGTAGAGGTACCACTCGGGCAAAATCTCCAGTGGTGTGGCGAAGGGATCAGCCTTATCCCCCAACATGGCCGGATCAAGAACTGCCAGGCCGACCAGGCAGGCGATCGTGCCCAGGATGACCACCGGGAAGATGTAGAGCAGATCGTTGGGCCAGGCCGGCTCGCCGTAATAGTTGTGGCCCATGCCCTTGGCCAGCTTGGCGCGGAGCTTGGGATCGCTGAGGTCGGGCTTCTTAAGGACGTGCATGGCTGGGGAAGCGGTGCTGAGGGCTCTTGGCAAAAAGCGTAGGCGGATCTGAGCAGTTCAGAGTGGGCCGGAGATGCCCTGCTTACGAATCATCAGGAAGTGGATGAGCATGAATACCGCCAGCAGCCAGGGCAACACGAAGGTGTGGAGGCTGTAGAAGCGCGTGAGCGTGGCCTGACCAACGCTTTCACCGCCGCGCAGCAGCTCAACCATGAAGTTGCCGATCACCGGGACTGCTGCAGGAACCCCACTGACGATCTTCACGGCCCAGTAGCCGAGCTGATCCCAGGGGAGGGAGTAGCCGGTGACTCCGAAGGACACCGTGATCACAGCCATGGTGACCCCGGTAACCCAGGTGAGCTCGCGAGGGCGCTTGAAACCCCCGGTGAGATAAACCCGGAACACGTGCAGAATCAGCATCAGCACCATCATCGAGGCGCTCCAGCGGTGCACTGAGCGGATCAGCCAACCGAAGCTGACGTCGGTCATCAGGTACTGCACCGATGCGTAGGCCTCCACCACCGTGGGCTTGTAATAAAAAGTCATTGCAAAGCCGGTGGCGAACTGGATCAGAAAGCACACCAGGGTGATGCCGCCAAGGCAATAAAAGATGTTGACGTGCGGTGGCACGTACTTGGCGGAGATGTCGTCAGCGATCGACTGGATCTCCAGTCGCTCCTGGAACCAGTCGTAGACGGGTGACGACTTTGCAGCAGGTGAGGAATTCGCCATGCAGCGCTGGACTTGGGTTGGCAGAGTCTACCGATCGCTTCGAGCTGGCCGTGAGCGCCCCCCTGCACGCACCGACAAAGGCTCAACCGATTGCAACATGGGCTTGGCGGGCACCCCGGGCCCTGGCCTCAGCCCTGGCCCTGCTGCTGCTGCTGCTGCCGCTGGCGCCAGCCGCGCCAGCCCTGGCCCTCAGCGATGCCCAGCAACTGGTGGTGGAAGCCTGGCGCCTGGTGAACCAGAGCTACGTGGATCCAGAGCGCTTCAGCAGCATCCACTGGCGCAACCTGCGCCAGAAGGCCCTTGAACAGCCGATCCGCACCAGTGTCGATGCCTACGACGCCATCGACGCTCTGCTGGCTCCCCTAGGTGATCCCTACACCAAATTGCTGCGTCCATCCGACTACGCCAACCTGCGCTCCAGCACCCAGGGGCAGGTGAGCGGTGTGGGGCTGCAGCTGGGGCTGCGCCGCGAGGACGGTGCCGTGGTGGTGATTGCGCCGGTGGAGGGCTCACCAGCCGCCGAGGCCAAGATCGCCAGCGGCAGTGAGCTGCTCACGGTGGATGGGATCCCCAGCCAAAGCCTTGGCCTGGATGGCACCGCGGCCCGCCTGCGCGGCCCCGATCAGACGCGGGTGCTGCTGCGTCTGCGACCTCCGCAGGGAGGGGAGCGGGAAGTGGAGCTGCCCCGGCGCAATCTGGTGCTGGTGCCGGTGCGGAGCCTGCTGCTGCCTGGCGAGGGGGGAGCGATCGGCTATGTGCGCATCAGCCAGTTCAGCGAGCCCGTGCCCCGCCTGGTGCGCGAGGCCCTTGAGGCTCTCAGCGCCCAGGGTTCCAGGGGATTGATCCTCGACCTGCGCAACAACTCCGGGGGCCTGGTTTCGGCCGGACTGGCGGTGGCCAACGGGCTTCTGGCTGGCCAGCCAATTGTGGAAACCGTGAACCGCGACGGCCTCAGCAGCACCGAGCAGGCCAGCACAGCCCAGCTCTACGCCGGGCCGATGCTGACCCTTGTGAATGGCGGCACCGCCAGTGCCAGCGAAATCCTGGCGGGGGCCCTGCAGGACAACGGCCGCTCGCCGCTGTTCGGCAGCCGCACCTTCGGCAAGGGCCTGATCCAGACGCTGATCCCGCTGGGAGACGGCAGCGGCTTGGCGGTGACAGTGGCGCGCTACCGGACCCCAGGCGGGCGGGACATCCAGAATCAGGGCATTGCTCCCGACCAGGAGCTCCCCCAGCCCGAACCGCTGGCCCCCGGCCAGGAGGGAGACACCTGGCTGCAGCAGGCGGAGCTCTGGTTGCGCAACCAGCTCATCAGCCAATTCAGCAGCGAGCTCAGCAACCAGGCCCCGGCAGGAGCGGCGCCTTGATCCGCCGCACATACCACGACCCCCTGCATGGGGCGATCAGCCTCGATGCTCGGGATCCGGCCGAAGCCCTGGCGATCGATCTGATCGACACCGTTCCCTTCCAGCGGCTACGCCGGATTCGGCAGCTCGGCCCTGCGTTCCTGACCTTCCATGGCGCCGAATCGAGCCGCTTCACCCATTCACTGGGGGTTCTGCACCTGGCCCGCCAGGCCCTGAGCGGCCTGGAACGGGATCTGCCCGCCCTGGCCGAGCAGCGCAGTGTTCTCTATGCCGCAGCCCTGCTCCACGATGTGGGCCATGCGCCCCTGAGCCACTCCGGTGAGGAGATGTTCGGCCTGCGTCACGAGGGCTGGTCGGGGCGACTGATCCGGGAGCACCCCGCCCTGCGCCACCGCCTGGAGCAGGCGGGGAGCGGCACGGCCGACGCCGTTGCCGACCTGCTTGAGCATGGCCGCCACCCCTGTGCCGCGATCCAGGCACTGGTGAGCAGCCAGCTCGACTGCGACCGGCTCGATTACCTGCTGCGCGACAGCTACACCACCGGCACGACCTACGGCCAGCTTGATCTGGAGCGCATCCTGGCGGCGCTGCTGATCGCCCCAGACGGAGCTCTGGCGATCCACCCCAAGGGCCTGATGGCCGTGGAGCACTACCTGGTGGTACGCAATCTGATGTACCGCAGTGTGTACAACCACCGCCTGAACGTGATCTGCAACTGGCTGCTGAGCGAGATCGTGGCCCTGGCGCGCCGGCTGGGCCCAGGGCAGGTGTTCAGCGATGCCGTGATGGCGAGCTGGCTCTGGCCCCAGGAACCCATAGATCTCGACACATTCCTGGCCAACGACGACCTGCGCACCGGCTATCACCTGCTGCGCTGGCGGGAGGAGGGACCGCCGGGGCTGCAGCAGCTGTGCGCGCGCCTGCTGGATCGCCGCCTGCTCAAAGCCACCGAGGTGAGCCCCTTGGGCAACTGCCAACGGCTCGAGCTGCTCGCTGAAGCCCGCCGTCTCAGCGGCCTGGCGGGGCTTGACCCCGACCTGAGTTGCGGCCTGCGCCAGAGCCAGAGCCGCGGCTACCACCCCTACAAAGGGGGCCTGAGGCTCTGGGACGGCAGGACACTGCAGGCCCTAGAGGAGCGCTCCGCCCTGGTGCGCAGCCTCACCGCCAAGGTGGAACTGGCCTGGCTGATTCATCCGGCCGAGGTGAGCGGCGAGATCCGGGCCCTGGCTGCCCAACTGCAGCCCCAGCCGGAAACACACCTAGGTTGAGCCGGATTTCGGCAGCCGACCCCCGAGGAGAGCCATGGCAGCTCTGCTGATCGCAGGCCGCGAGGGCAGCGGCCCCCATCGACTGCGGCTGCCGCTGAAGCTCGACAGCGAAGCCAGCGCGCTCGATGCGGTGCGCTACTCCCTGGGCGAAACGCCCCCCCAGGGAGAACTGCTGCTGGAGGCTGGCCACTGGCCCCTGACGGTGCCTCAGCTGCGCGCCATTTTGGAGCTGCTGGCCAGCCGCGGCCTCAGCCTCGAGGGGGTGGAGAGCAGCTGTCCAACCACCCTGGTGGCTGCCTCGTCTCTGAAGCTTGGCACCTACCCCAAGGCCCACGGCCCCAGCGCCGCTGGCGTGAACTTGGCAGTGAACGCTGGAGTGGACGAGGGCGTGGAAGAGGGCGTGGCAGCCGCTGCCGGCGGCCAGCCGCCCCTCACGATCCACCGCGGACCCCTGCGCTCCGGTGAACATCTGCAGGTGGAGGGATCGGTGCTGTTGCTGGGTGATGTGAATCCAGGTGCCCGGATCTCCGCTGGCGGCCATGTGCTGGTTTGGGGCCGGCTGCGAGGCATCGCCCATGCCGGCTGCCAGGGCAATCGCCAGGCCCGCATCGTGGCCCTGCAGCTGCGCCCGCTTCAATTGCGCATCGCCGATGTGGTGGCCCGGGGCCCGGCGGCCGTGCCGCCGCCGGGCCTCAGCGAAGAAGCCCAGCTCAGCGGCGAAACGATCCAGATCGATCCAGCCCGGCCGATCTGGCCGGCCAGCGACTGAGCCCCGGCCCAAGGGCCTAACGTGGGACTACGTCCTCAGCCGCCGTGAGTCGCCAAGAAACCCGCTACATCCTGATTTGTTCAGGTAAAGGTGGTGTGGGCAAAACAACCCTCACCGCCAACCTCGGCATCGCGCTGGCCCGCAGGGGGGCTCGCACCGCCGTGGTGGATGCCGATTTCGGCCTGCGCAACCTTGATCTGCTGCTCGGCCTGGAGAACAGAATCGTTTACACCGCCCAGGAGGTGCTGGCGGAAACCTGCCGCCTGGACCAGGCGCTGGTGAAGCACAAGCTCGAACCGAACCTGGCGCTCCTGCCAGCCGGCAATCCCCGCATGCTCGAGTGGCTGAAGCCCGACGACATGCGCCGGATCGCCGAACTGCTGAGCGAATCGTTTGACTACGTGCTGATCGATTGCCCTGCTGGCATCGAAGATGGCTTCAAAAACGCCGTGGCCGCTGCCCGCGAAGCGATCGTGGTCACCACCCCGGAAGTTTCAGCTGTGCGCGACGCCGACCGGGTGATCGGGTTGCTCAACAGCGAAGGGATCAAACCCGTGCAACTGGTGCTCAACCGGGTGCGCCCCAAGATGATGGCCAACCAGGAAATGCTCGGCATCGGTGATGTCACCGACATCCTTGCCCTGCCCCTGCTCGGGCTGGTGCTCGAAGACGA
>JAWOHV010000111.1:0-7495 GCA_046484965.1 Prochlorococcaceae cyanobacterium | reverse complement strand
GTCCCTTGCTCACACCATGCGGCGCCGTCTCTCGGGAGATCCTGGGCGAGACAGCTCAGCCATGGGAGAATGGAGCTGGCGGTGACGGCGCGTCCGGCATCACCCGTTTGGAGGGGTGGTCGAGTGGTTGATGGCTCCGGTCTTGAAAACCGGCGAGGTGCGAGCCTCCGTGGGTTCGAATCCCACCCCCTCCGTTTGCTGCCTTTGCCGTTGCTGCACCCAGGGCAAGACGGCGATGACCCGGCCAGTTGAGACAAGCTTTTCTTTAGATTTCGGGCAGGGTGGGCCGCCCGGGCCGGCCTTGAGGCTCTAGGCGGCAACTGCGGTGGCCCTGCGGCATTGCCCCAGAGGGCTGCCAGGGAGCCGCTGGAGAGGCGCTGGAGAGCCCTCGCAGAGTGCCCGGTTAACTGCGATGGAATGATTTGATATTCCCGGAAGTTTGAGCCCTGTTTCTCGATCGGGCCGAGTGGAAAGGCTGAGCTCTTTGTATCGAGACCTTGCAGAAGCCTCCTGCGTAGCCCTCTGTTTTGCAGGCTGGATCAATCACCCACTCTCTTCTGGGGATCCTCCCTTCATGCCCATTCCCAAAGCCTGGTTGTTATGCGGTGCTGCCTGGGCGGCGCTGGCCTCTGCGGTGGTTCTGGCCCCCACACCTGGCCGCAGTGAGGTGCTCTACAAACTCAACACCCAGTGCAGCCTTGCCGGCGCTGCTCCCCAGCCCTGCACCGTTGAGGCCGTGAACGAGGCCCAGGCCACCCTCTATCGCCACAGCATCGGAACGGTCACAGAAACGATCCGGGTCACGGATGCACCGGTGCGGATGTCCCGCTGGATCGATAGCAGCAAAACCTGGGAGCCGCTCAAGCGTGCTGCGGCCCGCTTTTCGGCAAACACCGTCTGCTTCAACGGCCGCCAGCTCTGTGTGGTGAACCCCAATTACCTCAATAGTGTTCGGGAGGACAATGCCAGCGCCATGGCCGAACGGGATCTGGTTCAGGTGCGCTTTGACGGCAGCGGCCGGGTCAATGCCAGCTGCTACGACGACGGTTGCGAAACTGACAAGAAGGGTGAGAAGAAATGAGAGCCCTGACAGGTTTCGCTGGCCTGCTGCTGGCCACGTTGATGGGCCTGCCGGCTGGCGCCACTGTGATGCCTGCTGGCCTGGCTGAGCTTGAAACGACCGGCCAGAGCGAGCAGCTGCTGGCCCGTGGTGGCGGTGGCGGTGGCGGCGGCCGTGGCGGCGGTGGATCAAGGGGCGGCGTCTCCCGGGGTGGTGGCTCCCGGGGAGGTGGCTCCCGGGGTGGCAACACCGGCTTCAGAGGTACCAGTGGTGGCCTGAACCGCGGCTCCACGCGCCCCAGCGGCGGTTGGAGCAACAAGGTGGGAAGTTCCACGGCGCGACCCTCCCTTGATCGGCCAGCCAGCAGGCCAGCCAGCCGACCGGCCAGCCGGCCAGCCTCCGGCGGACTTGGCGGTCAGGCGGGCAGCCGAGATCTCTCCAGCCGCCCGGCTGCTGATCGATCCATGAATCGTGATGGCAGCAGGGATTTCAATCGTGATATGAATCGCGGTCTAAATCGTGATCTCAACCGAGATGTCAACCGCAACGTCAACCGAGATATCAACCGAGATTTCAATCGCAACGTCAATGTTGATCGCGACTGGAATCGCAACCTCGATATCGGCGATGTGAATCTCTATCCCGGTTGGGCCAGGCCAGGTTGGGGCGTGGCCCGCCCCTGGAACTACGGTTGGTACGGTGGCTGGGCAACTCCCGGCTGGAGCTGGTGGGGGGCTCGGGCCGCCACCTGGGGTGTGGCCACCCTGGCTACGGCGGCGATCATCAACGACGCCGTGGATAGTGCGGTGGAAAGCCAAACCACCTACATCGTGGTGCCCAACACCGGTTATCAACTCCTCTACGGCACCGTGCAGCCCTCCGGCAGCTCAGGTGTCAGCTTCGATGTCACCGCCAATGGCAGCACCTACAAGTTGAGCGCCGACTGCCAGTCGGGTTTACTCAACGGCCGGGAACCCAACAGCTCAGAGGAAGCCGAATTGCTCAATGCCGCCTGCCAGGTGGCCTACGGCAACGCTTGATCCGGGCAAATTCTGCACACACCGGTTTGCCCGCCACGTTTGTGACGGGCTTTTTGCTTGCCATCGAGCGCAGCATGGCCGAACTGTTGGCCGGTTCTTCGTTGATTGATTGGCTGCTTGCGCCTGCTCAAGGCTGCTTGATGGAGCATTTATGTGGCGCTGCAGTTTTTGCCTGATTCGGCATTGTGAGCCGCTAAATCAGGTGCCATTGGCATGTTGGTGTGTACTCTCTAGTCGCCGCGCCGGGACTCGAGTTTGCCATGTTGCTTTGCCGCAATAATTCCCGAAGATTGTTGCTTGGGGTTGCACTGGTTGGCTCCACGGCAGCAGTGCCTCTGGCGTCTCTGGCCCAGCAGAGTGATTCAATTGCCCCTCAGATTGCGGGGGCGGCTGATGCGCAGGTTGCTGTGCCGGCTTCTTTTGTGGAGGAGGCAGCTGAATCTCCACAGGCCGCCAGCCCCGGCAGCGGCCCCGCCAGCGCCAGCGCCACCGAAAGCCTGGCGGAGGAGGCTCAGAATCCGATCGCCGATCTGATCAGCCTGCCCTTCCAGAACAACACCACATTCGGGATGGGCCCCAAAGACAATCGCACCCTCAATGTGCTGAACATTCAGCCGGTGCTGCCGTTTCGGCTCAGTGACGACTTCAATCTCGTGACTCGGACGATCCTGCCGGTGATCAGCCAACCCCAGCTGGATGATTCCCAGCTCAATGGCATCGGGGATCTCAATCCCAGTTTCTTCTTTGTACCAAAACCCAAGGGAGCCTGGACTGTGGGCTTCGGCCCCACCCTGCTGCTGCCCACCGCCAGCGATGCCGATCTCGGCGGCGGCAAATGGGGGGCAGGACCGGCCGGGGTGGCGGTGTTCAGCAAGGGCCCATGGGTGGTCGGTGCCCTGGCGAACCAGATCTGGTCCTTTGCCGGCGATCGCAAACGCAGCGAGGTCAGCGCCTTTCTGCTTCAGCCTTTTGTGAATTACAACCTCTCGGGTGGCTGGTATCTGGTGAGTTCGCCGATCATCACTGCCAACTGGCAGGTGGATCAGGATCAATGGATCCTGCCCCTGGGCGGCGGGGTGGGCCGCTTGTTTCGGATCGGCGCACAGCCGGTGAATGCTTCGCTGCAGGCCTATGCCAACGTGCTGAAACCTGAGGGTTTTGGCGATGTCACCGTACGGGCTCAGCTGCAGTTCCTCTTCCCCAAGGGTGCCCGCTGAATGCCAATCAGCCCGTGCAAAAAACGGCAGGATTGGCCGGTTCCGGCAATGAATGCCGGATTCTTTCTGCTGGCGCTGGCAGCATCGCAGCCAACTGTCCCTGCTGGGGGATGGGAATCGCCGCCTCTCTTTACGATCGAGGCCCCAACCACCGGATCCTGCTCTGCTCCCTGCGATGTTCTTGTTCTGCAGCCGATTCCCCTTCGCCCTGGCCTTCTGTGCCATCACCCTGGGGACCATGGCTCCGGTTCTGGCCCAAGGCGTTGAGCTGGAAAGCGCTTCAGCCCCGGCGGCTGAACCCACCGCTGCTGAGCCAGAACCCAGAGGCGAACCGGAGACCAGCGGCGAGCCACTGACGCCGGCGGCCTCCAGCCCTCCCCCCTGGGCGGCGACCTTGGAGCTCTATGGCTTTGCACCGCTGCGCACCACCGGTACCACCACGGTGAAGGGGTTCAGCGCCGACACCGACCTCGGCCTCGGGGAGGTGCTTGACATTTTGCAGTGGATTTCCCACGGTCGCGCCAGCATTGAACGCAACCGCTGGGGGCTACTCACCGACCTCACCTACGTCAAGCTCGGCGACAGTCTTGCGGCAACGACCAAGCGGGGGCTGTTCACCGGCAAGGCCGAGGTGGCCATGATTCAGGGGATCTACGACCTTGCCGTGCGCTATCGCTTCGGCGATCGCGAGGCGGCCGTGGGCACTCCGGGGCAGTTCAGCCTGATCCCCTATGCCGGTATTCGCTTAATCCAGGCCGACCTTAATGTTGAAGCCCAGATTCAGGGGCCCCGGGGGCGAACAATATTTGAGAAGGAGGGTGATGTGGGCCGCACCTGGGTTCAGCCCCTCATCGGCACCCAGGCTTCGCTGTTTCTCTCGCCGCGGCTGCGGGCCTTTGCCCGCGCTGATGTGGGTGGCTTTGGGCTCTCCGGAGAGCAGGATCTTTCCGGGAATGCCCAATTGGGCTTGGGCTATGCGGTGGGCAATAACACCGATCTCAATCTCTCCTGGCGTTATCTCGGCATCGAGTACGACAACGGCGCCGCCCGGGAGACCGGCTACAGCGTTTTCCAGAACGGTTTTGAGCTGGGCCTGAAGTTCTTCTTCTGATCCGGCAGTAATTAGTCCAGCAATCAGGCCAGGTTCAGCTTCCCCTGGCGCAGCACGCCCGAGGGTGGCACCCCAAAAGCCCTGTAGAAATCGCGGCTGAACTGGGAGAGATGGGTGTAGCCGCAGCGGTGGGCCACCGAAGAGACGGAATCTGCGCTTTGCGGATGCAGCAGCCGCTGGCGGGCCACTTCCATCCGCTGGCGGCGGATCCACTCATGGGGGCCACAGCCGAAGCGCTCCTGGAAAACCGCCCGCAGGGTGCGCTGGGAATAGCTGCTGCGTTGCTCCAGCTCGCTGAGGCTGATCGGTCGGTCGAGATTGGCGCCGATCCAGCCGAGCAGCTCCTCGATGATCGCCGCCTTGGTGTTCTGCGGGCTGATCTGGCCCTGCGGCGATTTGCGGATCAGGTCGCCGCAGAAGGCCATCGCCATCGTGCGGTAGATCAGATCATCGAGGCAGAGCAGCTCAAGCAGCTGATCCTGCTCCAGGTTGGGCGCATCGAGCATCGTGAACAGCTTGCGCAGGTTCTGCACCACCTCCATGGCGCCGCTGCCTGGCTGGGGGCGGATCAACTGCGGACTCTGCAGCCGCTTGCGGATCTGGAGGCTGCTGCGGCGGAAGCCGGCCATCGCCGCTGTGGTTTGGGCAAGCCGGTCCACATCAACGGAGAAGAGCACACCGCTGATCCAGCTGGAGCGTTCTTCGTAGGGGCAGCCCGGCAGGTAGGCCAGATCGTGGAGGGCACCGAAATGGAGCTCCCCCCCTTGGTAGCTGAAGGTGGTTTCACCCCCAAGCGCCAGGATCACGGTGGCCCGGGGGGCTTCCTCGGTGACAATATGCATGGGGCAGTGGAAACCGGTGACCATCACCAGATCTCCCACCTGCATGGTGGTAGCGCGGTAGAGAAAGGAATCCGGCTCGCCGATGTAATCCAGATCGCGAACATTCATGCCCAGCGCCAGCCTCTCGCCAAGGGCTTCAACCTTGGTATCGGTGATCGCCAGGTCGGTACGGAAGAGCAGGGGGCGGGTAACCAGCGCTTCAGGGATTCCCATTCCTATCCCCCAGGGGCCTAATCACACAGCGGAACCCCATGTGGCAGGTGGAGGTGTCGATGCCCTGGGCCATACGGGCAGAAGGTCTGTAGCGCCGACAGTAGCTCGGCGCACACAGAAACGAACCTCCCTTCACAACCCGTCTTGGGAGCAAGCCGTGCTGGGAGCCTGCGTCGATACTCGCTTCTCTGGCGGTCGCGCAGCATCCCTCCGCTCCGCTCTGGTTTCGGGCGCTGTGGTCCCGGTACCAGTCGCTGGTCCATTCCCACACATTGCCGATCATGTCCAGCAGCCCGTAGGGATTGGCGGGGAAGGCTCCCACCGGTGACGTGCGCGCATAGCCATCGAGCAGCGAATTGTGGTGCGGGAAGTCGCCCTGGAAGGTGTTGGCCATCGGCCGCCCGCCGGGGTGGAGCTCATCGCCCCAGGCGAATTCGAGATTTTCGAGGCCACCGCGGGCGGCTCGCTCCCATTCCGCCTCTGAGGGCAACTGCTTGCCGATCCAGGTGGCATAGGCCTCGGCGTCTTCGCAGGCGATGTGAACCACCGGATGCTGCTGGCGCTCCTTGATCGAGCTGCCTGGACCCTCAGGATGGCGCCAGTTGGCCCCTGGGATGTATTGCCACCAGCGGTAGGGATCGCCAGGGGCGACTCGAGCCGGCGGCGGCACGAACACGATTGAGGCTGGCAGCAGCAGTTCTGGTTGGGCTTCGGGATAAAGGGCTGGATCGGCGGGTCGCTCCGCCAGGGTGCGGTAGCCCGTGGCTTTGACGAACTTGCGGAACTGGGCGTTGGTTACCGGGGTTCGATCCATCCAGAACCCCTCCAGCTGCTGCGGCTGGGCAGGGGCCTCCTCCGGGTAGTGCTGGTCGGAGCCCATCACAAAAGAGCCCCCCGGAATCCATACCATGCCGGCGGCGGGTGGTTGTCCGGGGGGCTTTATGGCCATGGGGGCTCTGATCAGGCGGCGCCGCTGGCGGCCTGTTCGAGTTTCTCCATCACCCGATCCAACGAGAAGCTCCCCGCCTTCTGACGCGGTGGATACTCCACGAAGGTTTTGAGGAACTCACCCACGTAGGTCTGGGCGGGCACCAGCAGGAAGATGTGATCGAACATCCAGTCCCAGTAGGTGTTGGAGGTGATGTCGGCCCGCTCGTAGGGATCGGTGAGCAGGTTGAAGATCTTCGGCACGCGTAACTCCACGAACGGCTCGGCCCAGATCTGGCAGGTGCCCTGCTCGCGCTGCTCCTTGAACACGAACTTCCAGTTGTCGTAGCGCAAACCCACCAGATCACCGTCGTCGGAGAAGTAGAAGAACTCCTTGCGGGGGCTCTTGTCGCTCTTGCCCGTCCAGTAGTCGAGCATGTTGTAGCCATCGAGGTGGATGCGGAAGTTTTTGTCCCCCACCTGATAGCCCGTGAGCAGCTTCTGCTTGATCTCCGGCTCACCGGCGGCGGCCAGCAGCGTCGGCAGCCAGTCGAGGTGGCTGCAGATGCCGGTGATGTTGCTGCCGGCGGGAATCTTGCCCGGCCAGCGCACCAGGGCGGGCACGCGGAAGGCCCCTTCCCAGTTGGTGTTCTTTTCGCTGCGGAAGGGGGTCATGCCGGCATCGGGCCAGCTGTTCATGTGGGGCCCGTTATCGGTGCCATACATCACGATCGTGTCGTCGGTGACGCCCAGCTCATCGAGCAGATCGAGCATCTCGCCGATGCACTCGTCGTGATAGATCATCACGTCGTGATATTCCGACTGCCAGCGGCCGCTGCGACCCACATCCTGGGCACGGGCGTAGGTGCGGAAGTGCATGTGGGTGGTGTTGAACCACACGAAGAAGGGCTCACCGGAGGCCACTGCATCACGGATGAAGCGCTTGGCCTCGGCCATGAATTCATCGTCGGCCGTTTCCATCCGCTTGCGGGTGAGCGGCCCAGTGTTCTCGATGCGCTGGGTACCATCGCCATTGGCCCAGCAGTGCAGCACGCCACGGGGCGCAAAGCGCTTGCGGAAGTTGG
>JAWOHV010000107.1:0-16641 GCA_046484965.1 Prochlorococcaceae cyanobacterium | reverse complement strand
GCCGTCGCCGAGGGCCATCACCAGCACACCGGCGGCCACCACCTGGGGCTGGTTGGGCCAGTACAGCGCCAGCAGGGTAGTGATCGCGGCGCCATAGGCGATCGTGCCGTAGCTATGGCGGCCCACATCCTCGATCGCCGGCAGCAGCCGGTAGCGGTGGTTGAGCACCGTCAGCACGGTGATCGCGGCGGCCGCCGGCAGGGCCACAAGTCGCTGGATGCCGCCTCCCCAGGCGATCAGCACCACCGCTCCGGTGCCGATGTGCACCAGTTTGCGGCTCCACTCCCGCTGTTCAGGCCAGCGCCGGCGCAACGCCAATGCCGCCACCGCCAGCAGCAGCAGCCAGAGGGCCACCGCAGCCACGGCCAGCAGTTGCCGTTCCCAGCCAGCCGTCAAGGCGTCACCGTTAGAGCTTCAGGCAGCCTGTTGATAGTTGGTCATCAAGCGCAGCTTCATGATCGCTTTGGCCTCCAGCTGCCGCACCCGTTCGCGCGAAACGTTGATCTGGCGGCCGATCTCAGCAAGCGTGAGCGGTTCGCTGCCCTCGAGGCCGAAGCGCAGTTTGAGGATCTTCTGCTCCCGCTCATTGAGTTGGGCGATCCAGGTGCCGAGGTGCTCCTTCTGGATGCTCCGGTCCATGGTGTCCATGGGTTCGGTGCTGGCCGGATCGGCGATCAGTTCGCCCAGGGTGCTGCGGTCTTCCTCACCGCGGGCGTGGGCATCGAGGGAGGCGCAGGGGGCGCTCTGGGAGATCAGTTCTTCCAGTTCCTGGGATTGCATGCCGAGGGCATGGGCCAGTTCGAGGCGGTTCGGCTGACGGCCAAGGCGGTGGGAGAGCTCCCGGGTGACCCTCCGCATCTTCGAGAGCTTCTCGCTGATGTGAATCGGCAGCCGGATCGTGCGGGCACTGTTATCGATCGCTCTGGTCATGCCCTGGCGGATCCACCAATAGGCATAGGTGGAAAATTTGTATCCCATGGCGGGGTCGAACTTGTCGACGGCGCGTTCGAGGCCGATCGCCCCTTCCTGCACCAGATCCAGCAGTTCAAGTCCCTGGTTCTGATACTTCTTGGCAACGCTCACCACCAGGCGCAGGTTGGCGGCCATCATCCGGTCGCGGGCCCTTTGCCCCATGCGGATCTGACGCTTCTGCTGGGGCGTGCGCTCTTCAGCAGCCACCTCCAGCACCCGCTTGCCGGATTGCACATGGTGGGCCAGCTCGATTTCCTCGGCGGCAGTGAGCAGGGGCACGCGGCCGATCGAGCTCAGATACCAGCCGATTGAATCGGCGCTGAGCCGGCCACTGTTGCGCGGGGCTGAGCTGCGCGGAGCCGGGCTGCGCTGCGCCGGCACATTGGGAAGTTCGGCGCTGCCTTGGCTTTCCGTCGAACCTTTGGAGGCGGACGGTTGGTTGCGGCGTTGACGTTTTGAAGGCACCGTAGGTACGACAATGCCATTGGCATTGTCATCCGCGGCGCGCAGCGGTGTCCCCATCACCCTGGCTCCGAATTGATTTGCCGGGAATGTAGCAGCCTCTGGCTACAAGAGGCCCCCTGATCCGCAACATATCTCGCATTCGGCACCGTTTTTAGGCCAGCTTCTTCACTGGCCCCGCCAATCCACCTCGCCATCGCGCCATCAGTTCGGGCTGAACGCGGCGCTCGTCTCCTTCTGGTTGACGTTTGACGTACTGGCCATCGCTGCGCATTTCCCAGGCCGAAGCGTTGTCGTTGAGATAGAGGCCGATCAATTGCTCAAGCTGCTGCCGCAGGGCTGGCTCATCCACCGGCGTGATCGCTTCGACGCGGCGATCGAGGTTGCGGGGCATCCAGTCGGCGCTGCCGATGAAAACTTCTGGTTCGCCGCCATTGGCGAACCAGAACATTCGGGAATGTTCCAGAAAACGCCCGATCACGCTCACCACACGGATCTGGTCGCTGATCCCTTCCACCCCCGGGCGCAGACTGCACATCCCTCGCACCACCAGATCGATCTTCACGCCCGCCTGGGAGGCTTCGTAGAGCAAGGCGATGATCGGCGGATCCACAAGGGCATTCATCTTCGCCTGGATATGGCCGCCGCGTCCCTGGTGGGCATGGTCGATCTCGCGGCGGATCAGGGCCTCCATGCCGCGCCGCAGGGTTACCGGAGCCACCAGCAGGCGCCGGAAGCTCTGCTGCTTGGAGAAGCCGGTTAGGTAGTTGAACAGTTCCACCAGATCGGCGCCTAGTTCGGGTCGGGCGCTGAGCAGGCCGAAGTCGGTGTAGAGGGTGGAGGTTTTGGAGTTGTAGTTGCCGGTGCCGATGTGCACGTAGCTGCGCAGCTGGCCCTTCTCGCGGCGCACCACCAGCATGATCTTGGTGTGGGTCTTCAGCCCCAGCACCCCGTAAACCACATGCACGCCGGAGTGCTCCAGCTGGCGGGCCCACTGGATGTTGTTGTCTTCGTCGAAGCGGGCCTTGAGTTCCACCAGGGCCATCACCTGCTTGCCGTTCTCGGCCGCCCGGATCAGGGCCCCAACCACCGGTGAATCCTTGGAGGTGCGGTAGAGGGTCATCTTGATCGCCAGCACCGAGGGGTCGTCGGCGGCCTGGTTGAGGAATTCCTCCACCGAGGTGGCAAACAGGTCGAAGGGGTGGTGCAGCAGCACATCGCCGCGGCGGAGGGCTGCAAAGACGCTCTCCAGTTCCTCCGGTTTGAGCGAGCCGTCCGCCAGGCGGCTTCTCTGGGACTTGGCCAGGGCCGGAGCCGTGCGGCCGGCGTGGGGCTTGTCCTTGAGCTGGGGCAGGGGGATGGCCAGCAGGCTCATCAGGTCGTCGAGGCCGAGGGGGCCGTTGATCCGGTAGAGGTCTTCGGGCTCCACCGCCATGCCGTTCATCAGCAGCTCCACCACCTCGGCGGGCATTTCATCGGTCACCTCCAGGCGCACCACTTCGCCGCCGCGCCGCCGCTTGCGTAGCCCCTGCTCGAGGGCTTCCATCAGGTCGTCGGCCTCCAGATCGCGCAGCTCCAGGTCGGCGTCGCGGGTGACGCGGAAGAAGTAGTGCCCCTCCACCGTCATGCCGGGGAAGAGCAGGGCGAGGTTGAAGGCCACCAGCTGCTCGAGCGGCAAGGCGGTGTAGAGCGGTTCGGGCCGGTGGCTGCAGAGCTTCGGCGGGATCGGCACGAAGCGCGGCAGCAGCTTCTGCGGCACCTTCACCCGGGCGAACTGCTGCTGGCCGCTGTCGGGGTCGCGGATCAGGGCCGCCACGTTCAGGCTGAGGTTGCTCATGAACGGGAAGGGGTGGGCCGGATCCACCGCCAGGGGAGTCAGCACCGGGAAGATGGCGGTTTTGAAGTAGTCGTTCGCCCAGGCCTTCTGTTCGAGGTTGAGACGTTGGTAGTCGATCAGCTGGACGCCATGCTCCACCAGCTGGTGCTTGAGGTAGTGGCGGTAGTGCACCTGCTGCTGCTCCAGCAGGGGCCGCAGTGTGTTCTGGATCTCCACCAGCTGCTGCTGGGGGGTGCGTCCGTCGTCGCTGAGGGTGCTGAGGCCCGCCTCCACCTGGGATTTGAGCGAGGCCACCCGCACCATGAAGAATTCATCAAGGTTGTTGCTGAAGATGGCGCTGAACTTCGCCTGCTCCAGCAGCGGCGTGTGCTCATCGAGGGCCTGGGCCAGCACCCGCCGGTTGAACTCGATCCAGCTCAGCTCCCGGTTGATATAGAGCTCCGGAGCCACCACCGGTTCAGCCATCGCACATGAGCGACTGTTTCTGACGCACAGCCGCGCTCCTTGGGCTCAACGTAGCAATCGCCGCCTAGGTTTCGGCTGTGCCCTGGCGCACCCCCGGCAGCCCTCCGGCCACCAGCAGGGCCACCCCCGAGAGCAGCAGGGTGCCCAGCCAGAAGGGGCTCTGGCGGCCGATGGTTTCGTAGGCCAGGCCCGCCAGCGGCGGGCCGAGGAAGCTGCCCAGGCTCTGCAGCCCCTGCAGGCTGCCCAGGGCGGCGCCCTGGCCGGCATCATCGAGCCGGCGCGACACCAGCGAGCGCAGGCAGGGGGTGACCAGGCCGGTGCCCAGGGCCAGGATCGCCACCGCCGTGAACACAACCGGCTGGGCGGTGGCCCGCTGGGCGGCCGGGATCAGCAGGCAGCCCACGATCACCAGGCCCAGCCCGGCCAGGCTGAGGCGCCATTCGCCGAAGCGTTGCACCAGCGGTCCGATCAGGCCGCCCTGCACCACCGTGGCCACCACCCCCACCACCAGGAAGGCGGCACCGGCCAGCCCCGGGCCCCAGCCGAAGGCCTGCTTGAAATAGAGCACCAGCACGGCGGTGAAGCCGTTGAAGGCCAGAAAAAACAGGAAGAAGGCCGCGCAGAGGCGCCGCACCTGGGGGTTGCGGAACACCCGAGCCAGCTGGCTGAAGGGCTGCAGTTCCCGCTTGCGCGGCAGCGGGATGCGGGCCTCGATCGGATGGGTTTCCGGCAGCAGGGTGAGCACCAGCACCAGGTTGGTGGCGGCGATTGCCACCGCCACCAGCAGCGGCAGGTTCACATTGACGCGGCCGAGCAGCCCCCCCAGGGCTGGCCCGAGGATGAAGCCCAGGCCGAAGGCCACGCCGATCAGGCCAAAGGCCTTGGCCCGTCGCTCCGGCGTTGAGATGTCGGCCAGCACGGCGGCGGCGGTGGCGGCGGTGCCGCCGCTCACCCCATCGATCATCCGGGCTACAAACAGCAGCGCCAGCGGCAGGCTGCTGCCGGCGGCCCAGGGGATCGCCTGCCAGTCGGTTGACACCGTGAGGGCGAACAGGCTCAGCCCCAGCACCGAGCCGGCCACGCAAACGGCGATCACCGGCTTGCGGCCGTAGCGGTCGCTCAGCGCCCCGATCAGGGGCGTGAAGGCGAACTGGGCGATGGCATAGCTGCCGGTGAGCAGGCCGAGGGTGCGGCCGTCGCTGCTGAAGCTGGCCAGCAGGAAGGGCAGCAGCGGAAAGATCAGCGTTTCGCCCAACCGGTCGTTGAGCAGGGTGAGGAAGGCGCAGAAGAGGGTGGAGGGGCGCGATAGGCGCACGGCGAAATCGCACCAGGCCACAACCTACGGTCGCTGCAGCGGCGCAGCGTTGATGGAGCCCAGCCTCAGCCACCTCAACAGCCGCGGCGAGGTGCACATGGTGGATGTGGCCGCCAAGCCGGCCACGGCCCGCCAGGCGGTGGCCGAAGGATTCCTGGCCCTGGCGCCGGAGGCCCTGGCGCTGGTGCGCGAGGGCAGGGCTGGCAAGGGCGATGTGCTGGCGGTGGCGCGGGTGGCGGCGATCCAGGCGGCCAAGCGCACCGCCGAGCTGATTCCCCTCTGCCACCCGCTGCCGCTCAGCTCCCTGGCGGTGGCGATCAGCGAGGCGCCGCTGCCGGATGGCTCGGGTGTGGGCCTGCGCTGCGAGGCCATGGCGGCCACCACCGGTCCCACCGGCGTGGAGATGGAGGCGCTCACCGCCGTGCAGGTGGGCCTGCTCACCCTCTACGACATGCTCAAGAGCGCCGACCGGGCGATGACGATCGGGCCGGTGCGCCTGCTGCGCAAATCCGGCGGCCGCAGCGGCGACTGGCAGCGCGCGCCACGCCAACAGCAAGCCGAGGGCCCCGATGGCTGAGCCGGCCGCCTCCCAGACCCCCGCTGAGCCCTACGGCCGCGAGGGCTTGCCGCTGGATCAGGCCCGCGCCTTGATTCTGGCGGCGCTGCAGCCCCTGGGCCGCACGGAGCAGCTGCCGCTGGCGGCCTGCCTGGGCCGCACCGCCGCCGAGCCGCTGCGGGCGGCGGCGGCGGTGCCGGGCTTCCGGGCTTCGATCATGGACGGCTATGCCATTGCCGGTGCGGCGCTGCCGGAGCTGGGGGCGCGCTGGCGGCTGCTGGGCCGCTCGGCGGCGGGGGCTCCCTACACCGGGGCGCTGGCGGCGGGCGAGGCGGTGCGCATCCTCACCGGCGCGGTGGTGCCGCAGGGCAGCGAGCGGGTGCTGCCCCAGGAGCTGGTGCGCGCCGAGCCGGGCGGTGCTGCTGCTCTCGGAGCGATTGAGCTGGTGGCCGCCTGCGGCCCCAACGCCTGGATCCGCGGGCCCGAGGAGGAGGCCGCGGTGGGCCAGGAGCTGCTGGCGGCGGGCCAGCGGCTGGGGGTGGCGGAGCTGGGCCGGCTGGCCAGCTGCGGCGTGGAGCGGCTCAGGGTGGCGGCGCGGCCGCGGCTGGGCTTGCTGATCAGCGGCGATGAACTGCTGCCGCCGGGGCAACCGCGCGGGCCGGGCCAGATCTGGGAGAGCAATTCGGCCCTGCTGGTGGCCCTGCTGCAGCGGCTTGGCTACGGGGTGGCGGAGCGGCGGTTGGTGGCCGACCAGAGCGAGCCCCTGCGCCAGGCCCTGCTGGAGCTGGCCGGCTGCTGCGATCTGGTGGTGAGCACCGGCGGCGTGTCGGCCGGCGACAGCGACTGGATCCGCCAGCTGGTGGCGGAGCTGGGGGAGGTGCGCTTCTGGAAGCTGTTTCTCAAGCCCGGCCGGCCCTTCGCCTGGGGCACGCTGCGCCGCCGGGGCGGGGCCGGGGTGCCGTTTTTCGGGTTGCCCGGCAATCCGGTGGCGGCGGCGATCACGGCGCTGCAGCTGCTCTGGCCAGCGCTGCAGCGGCTGGAGGGGGCGGAGATGGAGTTGTTGCCTCGGCTGAAGGTGCGGCTGGAAGCTCCCCTTCGCCGTGGTGCTGGCCGGCCGGAACTGGCGCGGGCGCGGCTGGTGGTGGCGGCCGATGGCGGGCTGTGGGCCCGGGTGGAGGGATCGCAGGCCTCCTCACGCATCGGCTCGCTGCAGGGGGCCGATCTGCTGCTGGAGATCCCGGCGGAGTTGGGGGCCCTGGAGGCCGGCACGGAGCTGTGGGCGCAACTGCTGCGGTTGCCGGTGCTCTGAAGCGTGCGGGCTAAGTAGCGTGTCGTAGTGATCGAGCGCGAAGCGTTCCTGTGGTTGCGACATCTGAGCCCAGCATGAATCTGGCCCAGTTGCAAGAGATGGCCGCCACGATCCGTCAGGAGATCCCGGGGGCTGAGGTGCGGCTGTTTGGCTCCAGAGCCCGTGGCCAGGCCAGGCCTGATTCCGATGTGGATCTGCTGATCACGGTGAGTGATCACTGGCTAGCCCATCACGACCGCTGGGCAGTTCTGGATCGCCTCCGCTGGCGAATCAGCCAGCCCAGCCGCCCGGTGGATCTGTTGCTTTTTTCGCAGTCCCAGGTCGAACAGCGCCGCCAGCTCCGCAGCAACGTGGTGCATCAGGCCTATGCGGAGGGGTTGCGGCTCGATGGCTGAAGCTGATGCCCGCTCTCTTCTCACCATTGCTTGCCGGGATCTGCAGGCTGCCCAGGGAATGACCGATGTCTGCGTCTTTCACGAGGCGGTTTGGGGCTTTCAGCTGCAGCAGGCTGTTGAGAAGGGCCTGAAAGCTTGGCTCTACCTGCTGGATCAAGACCCGCCGTTCACCCACGATCTGGTGGCCCTGTTCAAGTTGCTGGAGCATGCGGGCATCGACATCACGGCGTATCGGGAGCTTGCCCGCTTCACCGACTTTGCTGTCCAGATCCGCTACGACGAACAGCCTGATCTGCAGAACCTCGACCGTTGTGCATGGAATGGCAAAGCCGAAGCACTGGTCCTCGCGCTCAAAGGCCTGTTGCCTCCTGCCAGAACCACAGGCCATTGAACCTGGCTGTTCACAGCGGCGTGTTGCCGTTGAGCCATGCGCCCGTGCCATCGGCGCGCCACTCCCGCTTCCAGAAGGGGGCATCGTGTTTGAGTGCCTCGAGCAGCTCCTGGCAGCAGCGCTGGGTGGGCCCGCGCCGGTCGGCGCCGATGGCCACCAGCACGATCGCCTCACCGGGGAGCACCCGGCCGATGCGGTGTGCGATCAGGCAGCTGCCCACCCCGTGGCGGCGGCAACAGCGCTCCGCCAGCTGCTGGAGCTGGCCTTCGGTCATGCCCGGGTAGTGCTCCAGCTCCAGCGCGGCCAGCGGGCTGCCGTCGGTGGCGAGCGGGCGCACCCGGCCGATGAACAGGCTTTCAGCGGCGTTGCTGGTGATGCCCTGGTGCTTCAGCTGCGCCTGCCAGTGCTCCATGCAGCTGGCCGGATCGAAGGCTGTGCTGTGGAGAGCAATCCGGAGCTGCATCTCTTCAGTTTCAGCCTCCACTGATCGGCGGCAGGAAGGCCAGCTCGTCGCCGGGGCGCAGGGGGGTGTCTGGATCGGCGAACTGCTGGTTGATGGCCACCCGCACTCGCGGATCGAGGCTGCCCGGGAGTTGCAGGCTCTGCCAGAGCTCGCGGGGGGTGAGCACGCCACCGTTGGCGGCCGGCCAGAGCCGCTCAGCCCAGCCAGCCTGCTCGCGCAGCCCGGCGAACAGCAGGATCCGGATCGCGTGGCCGGTTGGGGCAGGCATGGCCTCAACCCTAATCAGCGGACAGGAGGGTGCCTTGCCAGCATGGGTTGCCGATTGGTCGCGCTGGTTTGAGCCTCGCCATCGCCCTGCTCACGGTGTCGGACACGCGCACGCTTGCCGACGACCGCAGCGGCGACGCCCTGCTGGCCAGGCTGACGGCCGCGGGCCACCGGCTCGTTGAGCGCGCGATCGTGCCCGACAACCGCTACCGCATTCGCGCCGAGCTCAGCCGCTGGATCGCCGACCCGGCCGTGCAGGTGGTGATCAGCTCCGGCGGCACGGGCCTCACCGGCCGGGATGGCACGCCGGAGGCTGTGGCCCCGTTGCTCGACAAGACGATCGAAGGCTTCGGTGAACTGTTCCGGGTGCTCTCGTTTGAAACGATCGGCACCAGCAGCCTGCAGAGCCGCTGCCTGGCCGGGGTGGCCAACGGCACGGTGATCTTTGTGTTGCCCGGCTCCCTGGATGCGGTGCAAACGGCCTGGGACCGGCTGATCAGCGCCCAGCTCGACGCCGGCACCGCTCCCTGCAATCTGGTGCAGCTGTTGCCGCGGCTGCGGGAGGCGCCGGATTTGCCCGCACCGCCCCTGATCAGCCCCTGAGCCGCCCCTGATCCGCAGATCAATGATCGACCTTTCCACCTATCAACCGAAGGGCGACAAAGCCAACACGCCATTCTTCGAGCAGAATCTGCCGCTGGTGTATGAGCGGCGCTCGCGCAGCGGGCTCGACCAGCTGGTGGGCCCGATGGCGGCCGTGGTGATCCAGGTGGATCACGGCCATGGCGTGCCCTACCTGGCTGAGCTCGCCTTGATGGGCCCCTACCGCTACCGGGAGTGCTGGCTGATTGAAACCCACCGGGTGTATCTGCTGGCGGCCGATCCGGCCTGGCCGCGGCTGATTGTGCTGGAGCCGCTCAGCGCCCATTTTGAAGACGAGGTGACGCGCTGGAATGCCATGTATCCACTCGCGGCCGGCAGCCCCAACGCCCGCTATGTCGGCGAGATCTATGCCTGCCAGTCCTGCGCCGAGGTGCGGGGTCTGCTGGAGCAGCAGAACATCCGTTTCGTGTATCCCGGCGAAACGGCCAATCCCTTCTATGCCCAGCCCAACCTCACATTCACATTTCTCTCCGATTACACCTACAACCGGGTGGGCTATGTGGATGTGCCTCTCGATTCGTTGGCCGCCCTCGATCTCGGCGACAGGGTGCTGCTCGATGACGACAGCGAGAGGCCGATTCAGGAGGCCGAGGAACGGCAGCGGCAGTTGGGCCTGGAGGGCATGATCCTGGGCCTCGATCACATGGCCACCCGGGTGCTGGCGGGTGAGCGGGAGGATGCGATTCTCGAGTATTTAACGATGGTGCCCTACTACTTCTGGGGTGCATACAATATCCACGAGATGAATTCCTCCACCAACGTCACGCGCAGCCCTGTGGTGACGGACGAGAAGTGTTCGCCGGCGCGGGTTTTCACGGCTAACAACACGCCCTCCTATCTCAACTCCCTCCACAATCTGCCGATGCCCACCGAGGAGTTTGTGCGCAACTTCGGCCGCCGCATGCACCATCTGGCCTTCGAGGTACGAGATGGCGAGATCGGCGGCGAGCAGAACGTGGATGTGGTGGTGCGCCGGCTCAAGGATCAAGGAGTGCCCTTCCTGGCCGAGGTGGTGGGCGAATGTAGCGACCAGCCCAACCTCAAGCAGATTTTTTCGAAAAGCTCACCCCACTCCCTGTTGATCACTGAATACGTGCAGCGTTGCCTGGGCTACGAAGGCTTTTTCACGCGCGACAACGTTGCTGCCCTCACCGAGGCAGCCGGCCAGCAGGAGCGCTATGCCCATGGGCAGGTGTTCGACTGAGCAACAACAAGGCGGCCGACCTAGGGTCTTGGCACCCTCAAGGATCCAGGCTTCCGATGCAATCTCCCATGCGCTCCGGCGCAGACAACGGCTTCGGCGGCCTCTGGCAGCTGATCTTCGCAGCCATTCTGGGGGGACTGCTGCTGCTTTCGCAGACGGTGTTCATCGTTCCGGCCGGAAACGTGGCCGTTGTCACCACCCTCGGCAAGGTCACCGGAATGCCGCGGCAGCCGGGAGCCAACCTCAAGATCCCCCTGGCCCAGGGCACCTCCCTGTTCGATGTGCGCACCCAGGTGCGGCCGGAGCAGTTCTCCACCCTCACCAAAGATCTCCAGGTGATCCAGGCCACCGCCACGGTGAAGTACGCCATGAAGCCCGCCGAGGCCGGCCGTGTTTACGAAACCATCGCCACCGACGACCAGCAGATCTATCCACGGGTGATTCAACCTTCGCTGCTCAAGGCCCTCAAATCGGTGTTCTCCCAGTACGAACTGGTAACAATCGCCACGGAGTGGAACTCCATCTCCGAACTGGTGCAGGAAAAGGTGGCCGATGAGTTGCGTAAGTTCGACTACGTGACCGTGCAGGGCCTCGACCTCACCGGCCTGCAGATCGCTGAGGAATACCGCGCCGCCATCGAGCAGAAGCAGATCGCCGAGCAGCAGCTGCTGCGGGCCCAGACCGAGGTGCTGATCGCTGAACAGGAGGCCAAGCGCTACGAAACCCTCAACTCCAGCCTCGATGACCAGGTGCTCTACAAGCTGTTCCTCGATAAGTGGGACGGTCAGACCTCGGTGGTGCCGGCCTTGCCAGGAGCTGCTGGCAGCGGCAACCCTGTGATCGTGGGCGGGCGCCGCTGAGCGGCTGCTGCAGCCAGGGCCTGCCGGTTTCTCCGTAGTGTGGACTTTCCAGCTCGGCAGGTCGTGTGATGGCTCCGGCTGATTCCGCACCCGCACCCGCAGCCAGCCCAGAAGATGCCGCCAGTGGGGGCGGCTGGCCCCTGATCGAGGGCTGGGCCCGCGCCACCCTCTCACCCACGGGGTTGCGCCTCTGGCAGACCCTCAACCACAAAAGCGCCTGCCTGAGTTGTGCCTGGGGCACGGGCGGCCAGAACGGCGGCTTTCGCGATGAACTGGGTGAGCCCCTGCAGCGCTGTCTCAAGAGTGTGGAGGCGATCGGGGCGGAACTGCAGTCGGCGGTGCCAGCGGAGGTGTTTGCCGGCCGCAGCCTGGCCGAGCTCCAGCAGCTCAGCTCAGCCGAATGCGACCAGCTGGGCCGGCTCGATCGACCCCTGATTCGGCGAGCCGGCAGCGGCCACTACGAGCCGATCAGCTGGGAGGAGGTGCACGATTTCAGCGCCGCGGCCTTCGCTAGGCCGTCGCCGGAGCGGGTTTCTTCCTACAGCTCCGGGCGCTCCTCCAATGAGGCCGCCTACCTGCTGCAACTGCTGCTGCGGGCCCTTGGCTCCAACAACCTGGCCGACTGCTCCGACCTCTGCCACGCCCCCTCCAGCATCGGGCTCAGCCGGGTGTTTGGCAGCGGCACCTCGATGGTGAGCCTTGAGAGCCTCCAGCAAGCCGATGGCGTGGTGTTGGTGGGCTCCAATGCGCCGGCAAACCACCCGCGGCTGATGAACGAGCTGATCCGCCTGCGGGAGCGCGGCGGCACGGTGATCGTGATCAATCCGGTGCTGGAGGCGGGGCTGCTCAAGTTCGGCTCGCCCGCCTTCCCGATCCGCTCGATGCTCGGCGGCGGCAGTGAGATCGCCTCGCTTTTCCTGCAGCCGATTCCCGGCTCCGACACCGCCGTGTTTCTGGGCCTGCAGAAGGCCCTGCTGGAGCGTGGCGCCATCGCCCTCGACTTTGTGAAGGCCCATGCCGATGGCTGGCAGGCCTTGATCGAGCAGATCGAGACCACCAGCTGGGAGGCGATCACGGGCTGCTGCGGCCTCAGCCGCGAGGAGCTGGAGCACACCGCCGCCCGGTTGGCTGCGTGCAAGGCGGTGGTGTTCGCCTGGGCGATGGGCATCACCCACCACGCCAACGGCACCGCCAACGTGCAGGCGATCGCCAACACGGCCGTGCTCACTGGCAACGTGGCACGGCCGGGGGCGGGCACGATGCCGATCCGCGGCCACTCCAACGTGCAGGGCTTCGGCTCGATGGGGGTGACGGTGAATCTGCGCGAGCCGATGCGGCTGGCCCTAGAGCAGCTGCTCGGCCGGCCCCTCAGCCCCACCCGGGGCTACAACACCCGCGCCCTGATCGAGGCGGCCGCTGCGGGCGCCGTCGACTCCCTGCTCTGTTTGGGCGGCAACCTGTACGGCGCCAACCCCGACAGCCGTCAGGCCCAGGCAGCCCTTGGCCGCATCGACACGATCATCTACCTGGCCACCAAGCCCAACACCGGCCACTTCCACGGCCTGGCGGCGCGCCAGACCCTGCTGCTGCCGGTGTTCAACCGCTTCGAGACGCCCCACCGCACCACGGTGGAATCGGGCAACAACTGGGTGCGGCTCAATGAGCCCGGCAGCACCCATCTGGCCAGCGGCCAGCTGATCAGCGAGGTGGAGTTCCTGGCCGAGCTGGCCCACCGCCTGCACGGCACCGAGCCGATCGACTGGCGGCGGCTGCAGGATCCCGTGTATGTGCGCGAGCTGATCGCCCGCACCGTGCCCGGTTACGCCGCCATCGCCGAGATCGACGCCAGCAAAAAGGAATTCGAGGTGGCCGGCCGGGTGTTCCAGGGGCCCCGTTTCGCCACCGCCACGGGCCGGGCCCAGCTGGCGGTGACGCCGCTGCCCGAGCTCGGATTGCCGGATGCGGATCACTTCGGCGGCCTGGCCGCCGGCGAGCAGGGCCTGGTGCTGAACCTGATCACCGCCCGCAGTTACGGCCAGCACAACACGGTGGTCTACAAGCAGGGCGACAGCTATCGGGGCATGCCGCACCGCCAGACGATCCTGGTCAACCCGGAGGATCTGGCTGCCTGTGGGCTGCGGGCCCACCAGCAGGTGACCGTGCAGGGTGAGGCGGGCCAGCTCGATGGGATCGAGCTGATCCCCGGCTCGGTGCGCCGCGGCGCGGCTTTGATGTTTTATCCGGAGGCCAACGTGCTGATGCGGGCGGTGAGCGATCCCGAGAGCGGTACGCCGGCCTTCAAGCGGGTGCCGGTGCTGCTGCGCGGCAGCTGAGCTGTCGCCGTCGCCATCCTGCCTGCCACGCCCGCCATCGATAGTGGTCTCCTGTTGTTGGCGCGGCCGGGCCTATCAGCCCCGCCTCGATCGCCCTAGCCCGGCAACCTCAGCCGCTGGACCCGCGACATGTGCTCCACGACTCCCTCGGGCTTCGTCACGGCCAGGTATTCAGCGGTGAAGTCGGGTGGAAGGACCTCGATCAGGATCTTGTTCTCGACCCAGATCTCAAGCACATGGAAACCGCCGCGCATGCACTCGTAGCATTGCCATTCTTCTCGAGCCGCGATCGCCGCGACCTTGCTGGCTTCCGTGGCCACGCTGATGGCGAAATGGAAGGCGCCGTACCCGGGCTCACGATCTAATCCCGGGACAAAGGCGACACCCTGCGCGCCGTCGGGATGGAGCGTCGTGCCGGCAGGATAAATTTCGATTCCGGTGCCGTTCGGGTCGAGTTGCAGTGCCCAATAGCTGCCGGGGTTTGGCGGAAATGCTACGGCGGTGCCCCCGATGATCTCAGCCAGAACAGTGGCAACCTTCTGCGGGTTTCGTACAGCTATCGAGAGATGATGAATCATGGGCGGTTTACCGATGATGTGATCAAGGGAGACGGGTGGTGCTGTCGTCGTCATCATATCTCTCGTACTTTGGAACTCCGCGCTGCGTTCTGTCTCTGAGTTCATGCTAGGTATGCTAACATCAAGTGATGACAAAAATTTTCTCGCGCACTCGCGTAGCCATGGGAGTGCTGTTTTCAGGTGTGATCCTGTCAGCAAATGTGGTGTGCGCTCAGGCCGCCAAGCAGCTGGTTGGCACCTGGAGGCTTGTATCAGCCACAACGGAACAGGGCGACAAAACCACTCCAACCTATGGCCGTAATCCAAAGGGAACTCTTACCGTTGATGCCAATGGCCGCTATGCAATTGTGGCCATGCGAGCCGATCTTCCCAAGGTGGCTTCCGGCACCCGTACAACAACCACTTCTAGCGAGAGCCAAGCACTTGTAGCGGGAAGCATCGCTCACTTCGGCAGTATCTCCGTGAACAAAACAGGAACGGTTCTCATCTTTAATGTTGAGAATTCTACATTCCCAAACTGGGATGGAACCGAGCAGAAGTGGCCATTCAATATCAGCAGGGAAGAACTGAGATTTGCGGTTCCGGACGCATCAGGAGGAGGAATAGCGCTGACGGCTTGGAGGCGCGTTAATTAAATTAATGATCAGGCGAGTTGGCAGGTGTCTGCGCCGCCGTGGACGCCGCCTTCTCTTCTCAGCGGGCTGATCAGAATCGGGGCCATGGAGCTTTGTGCCGACCTCGGCCTGCGCGCGTTGCTCGACACCAACGCCCTGGCCTTGACTCCCTCGCCGGCGAGCAGGGCCTGGTGCTGAACCTGATCACCGGCCGCAGCTACGGCCAGCACAACACTGTGGTGTACAAACCGGGCGACAGCTATCGGGGCATGCCGCACCGCCAGACGATCCTGGTCAACCCGGAGGATCTGGCTGCCTGTGGTCTGCGGGCCCACCAGCGGGTGACCGTGCAGGGTGAGGTGGCAGCTGAGGCCACTGCTCCCCTGCGTAGCCGTTGTCACCATGGCGGCGCCGGCCGCCGTCAACAGTGAGGGCCAGAGGGAAGCTTGTGGCTTGGGGGTGTGGTGAAGCTGCAGAGCTGGCTGGTGGAGCAGCGGCGGCGCGGCCGGGCCTACCAGCCCCGCTTCCAGCGCCGTCAGCTCTTGGTCACCTGGCTGGGGGCGCTGCTGGCCTTGGCACTGCTGGGCCTGGTCGGAGCCTGGAGCGGCATGGTGCTGCTGGCGGCGCCCCTGGGGGCCTCATCGGTGTTGCTGTTCGGCTACCCCGCCAGCCCCCTGGCCCAGCCGCGCAACATCGTGCTGGGCAACCTGCTCGGTTCGCTGGTGAGTGTGGCGGCTGGGGCCTGGCTGGGCCGGGGGCCCTTTGTGATCGCCCTGGCGGTGGGGCTCACCGTGCTGCTGGGTCAGCAGCTGCGGTGCCTGCATCCTCCCGCCGGTGGCTTGGCGTTTCTGGGGGTGGTGCTGGGGCCAGCGCCCCTGTTTGTGCTCACCCCCGTGCTCAGCGGCTCTCTGCTGCTGGTGCTGCTGGCGGCCGGCTTCAGCCGCTGGGTGAAGGGGGCGCTGCCCTACCCGCACCACTGGCTGTGAGCTCTGTGAGCTTCTGGCTGTTGCCGCTCCTGGCCCTGGTGGCCGTTCTCTATGCAGCCGTGGGCCATGCCGGCGCCTCCGGCTATATCGCCGTCTTTTCGTTGGCGGGGCTGCCGGCCGCCCAGATCAAACCGCTGGCCCTGATCCTCAATTCTGTGGTGGCGGCCCAGGGCAGCTGGCAGTTCTGGCGCGCCAGCCACCTGCGCTGGCACCTGTTCTGGCCGGTGTTGCTGGCCGGCCTGCCGACGGCTTTTCTGGGGGGCTGGTTCGATCTGCCCACGCTCTGGTTTCAGCGGCTGGTGGCGCTGGTGCTGCTGGCCTCGGCCCTGCGCTTTCTGCGCCAGCCCCGTGATCCTGAGCGCCTCAGCCGGCCGTCGTTGGGGATGCTGCTGCTCTGCGGCGCTGGCCTGGGGCTGCTGGCTGGGCTCACCGGCACCGGTGGCGGCGTGTTTCTGTCGCCGCTGTTGCTCTGCTGCGGTTGGGCCTCCACCCGCCAGGCGGCGGCGGTGTCGTCGCTGTTCATCCTGGGCAATTCCCTCAGCGGCCTCGCCGGCCTGTTGCTGGCCCGCCAGGCCGGTGCTCCCCTGCTGCGGGCCCTGCCAGCCCAGTTCGGCTGGATGCTGCTGCTGGTGCTTCTGGCCGGCGCGGTGGGTTCCCGGCTCGGCAGCCGCCACTGGCCTGTGGCCTGGATTCGTCGCTGTCTGGCCCTGGTGCTGGTGCTGGCCTCCTGGAAGCTGCTGGGGTTGGGCTGATTGCAGCCAGGCAGTCAGGCAGCCCTCAGCCCTCAGCCGCCCAGGTAGGCCATCTCCGCATGGGCCGGCGCGGCAGGTGGGCCCTGGGGGTTGCCGAGGGCCCAGGCCTCCTGACGCTCTTCGCTCCAGCGGTCGCTGCGGTGCTTCCAGCGGCCGGCGATCGCCTCGCGCACTGCCTCTGCCGGGGAATCGGGCCGCAGCCAGGGGCGCAGGTCGAGG
>JAWOHV010000296.1:0-13233 GCA_046484965.1 Prochlorococcaceae cyanobacterium | reverse complement strand
CTCCACCACGACCCAACTGCCGGAGGCCCCCCATGCCCAGCCGGCCAAGGCCCTGGCAGAGGCCCTGGGCACCGATCCAGACCAGGGACTGACGGCCGCCGAGGCCCTGCGCCGCCAGGGAGCCGGGGGCGCCAACGCCCTCAGCAGCCGCGGCGGCAAACCGGCCTGGCTGCGCTTTCTCAACCAGTTCCACGACCCCTTGCTTTACACCCTGCTGGTGGTGGGCCTGGTCAAGGTCCTAACCGGCGACCCGGGCGAAGCGCTGGTGATCTGGAGCGTCACCCTGATCAACGCCGTGATCGGCTACCTACAGGAGAGCAAGGCCGAAACGGCGATCGCCGCCCTGGCCAAGGTGGTGCGCACCGAGGTGACTGTGCTGCGCGACGGCGAGCCGCAGCGGCTGGCCTCCGAGGAGCTGGTGCCGGGCGATCTGGTGCAGCTGGAGGCCGGCGACAAGGTGCCCGCCGACCTGCGGCTGATGGCCGGCCGCAACCTGCAGGTGGACGAATCGGCCCTCACCGGCGAATCGCTGCCGGTGGCCAAGGGCACCACCGCCGTCGAAGCCGATGCCCCCCTGGCCGAGCGGATCGGCATGGCCCACGCCGGCAGTTTCGTGACCGCCGGCCAGGGCAGCGGCGTGGTGGTGGCCACTGGGGATCGCACCGCCGTGGGCCAGATCTCCACCTCCCTGCAGAACCAGGTGAGCCTGAGCACACCGCTCACCCGCAAGTTCACCCGCTTCAGCCGCACCCTGTTGAAGCTGATCCTGGTGGTGGCGGCGATCACCTTTGCCGTGGGGCTGATGCGGGGCCGCGCCAGCGCTGAGATGTTCGACGGCGCCGTGGCCCTGGCGGTGGGGGCGATTCCGGAAGAACTGCCGGCGATTGTGACGATCACGCTGGCGATCGGCGTGAACCGCATGGCTCGCCGCAACGCGATCATCCGCAAACTGCCGGCGGTGGAGGCCCTCGGCAGCACCACCGTGATCTGCTCCGACAAAACCGGCACGCTCACCCAGAACCGGATGACGGTGCAGGAGGTGTATGCCGGCGGCAGCCTGATGGCGCTCGAAGAGCTTTGGCCCAACGGCGGCGGCCACCGCGGCGACCACCACCCGAGCGCTCAGGAGGCCGATCCTCTCGCCGCCAACACGGCCCTGCGCGAAACCCTGCTGGCCGGCCTGCTCTGCAACGATGCCCGCCCCAGTGGAAACGAGGGGCTGGTGGGCGACCCCACCGAAACGGCACTGCTGGTGGCGGCCGAGACCGCCGGCCTCGACCGCCAGCGGGCCCTCGATCGCCACCCGCGCCGCGATGCGATCCCCTTCGCCTCCGAGCAGCAGTACATGGCCACCCTGCATGGCAGCCGCCGCATCCTGGTGAAGGGTTCGGCGGAAGCGGTGCTGGCCCGCTGCAGCCGCCAGCTCGATGCCGCCGGCCAGCCCCAACCGCTCCAGCGCGACGCCATCGAAACGGCCGTGGCCACCATGGCCAGCCGGGGCGAGCGGGTGCTGGCCTTTGCGATCGGCCGCGCCGAAGCCGAGCAACACCGGATCGACCACCACCACATCGCCGCCGACCTCGATTTCCTTGGCCTGCAGGGCATGCTCGATCCACCGCGGCCGGAGGCGATCGAGGCCGTTGCCGCCTGCCAGGCCGCTGGCATCACGGTGAAGATGATCACCGGCGACCACCTGGAAACGGCCCGGGCAATCGCGCGTCAGATCGGCCTGGCAGGCCGCGATGGCGGGCCGATCGCCGGCCTCGACGGCCGCCAGCTGGCCGCCCTCTCCGCCGACGAACTGGCAGCCAGCGTCGAGCGCGTGCATGTGTTCGCCCGCGTGGCGCCCGACCAGAAGCTGCAGCTGGTGCGGGCGCTGCAGGCCAACGGCGAGGTGGTGGCCATGACCGGAGATGGCGTCAACGACGCCCCCGCCCTCAAGCAGGCAGACATCGGCATCGCCATGGGCCGCGGCGGCACCGAGGTGGCCCGCGAAGCCGCCGACATGCTGCTCACCGACGACAACTTCGCCTCGATCGAAGCGGCCGTGGAGGAGGGGCGTGCCGTTTACCTGAACCTGCGCAAGACCCTGGCCTTCGTGCTGCCGGTGAACGGCGGCGCCTCGATGACGATCCTGCTCGGGGCCCTGCTGGGGCTTGATCTGCCGGTGACGGCCCTGCAGGTGCTCTGGCTGAACATGATCAGCTCGCTGACGATGTCGGTGCCGCTGGCCTTCGAACCCAAGGCCCCCCTGCTGATGCAGCAGCCCCCCCGGCCGCCCAGCCAGCCGCTGCTGACGCCTGGGCTGATCCGGCGGGTGCTGCTGGTGTCGCTGTTCAACTGGGCCCTGATCTTCGCCCTGTTCCTCTGGGCCAAGGCCGAAACAGGCAACTTGGCCCTGGCCCGCACGATGGCGGTGCAGGGGCTGGTGCTCTCCCAGGTGGTGTACCTGCTGAGCATCAGCCAGATCAGCAAGGACATCGGCCGGCTGGGGCAAAGGGGCTGGCGGCAGCTCACCCAGGCACCGGTGCTGCTGCTCGGCATCAGCCTGGGAGTGCTGCTGCAGGTGCTGTTCAGCCAGACGCCCTGGATGAACACCTTTTTCGCCACCGCCCCGCTCAGCGGCCGCCAGTGGCTGATCTGCGCGATCCCGATGCTGCCGATGCTGCCGGTGGCCTGGCTGGGCCAGCGTCTCGATCCCACAACAGGCGAAGAACGCTGATTTTTGAATGTCCACTAAAGTTAATCAACACGAAATGGCTCAGCATTTGATTCATGGCAGGTTGCCGCTCCCAAACCTGAAGCCCCCAGGCCAGGCCGGAGCTCCCAGCAGCAGGGGCGCACTGAGCGACAGCGAACCAAGCAGCAGCAAGCCCATTGAGTTCTCCGATTTCGAGCTCAAGCCGTTCATGGCCCGCTCCGATCGGATTGCCCTCTGGCAGCTTGCCAACACCCTGATCCCCTACGGACTGCTCTGGTGGCTGGCCGCCTGGTGCCAGACCCATGCACCCCTGATGCTGCCGCCAGTGATCGGCCTGATGGTGCTGTTCCTGGCCCGCTGCTTTTCGCTGATGCACGACTGCGGCCACGGATCCCTGTTCCGCCAGGGGCGCGCCAACAGGATCGCCGGCTTCCTGTTCGGCAGCGTCTGCGGCCTGCCCCAGCTGCCCTGGTCGCGGGGCCACGCCTTTCACCACCGCCACAACGGCAACTGGGAGCTCTACAAGGGGCCTTCCGCCCTGATCAGCACTGCCGCCTACCAGGAGCTCTCCCCCAGCCGCCAACGGCTCTACCGCTGGCTGAGGCACCCCCTGATGCTGGTTCCAGGGGGCTTTTTCTATCTGGTGATCAAGCCGCGCCTGGCGCTGCTGCTGGGCCTGTTGGGCCTGGTGCCCCATGCCGTGGCCTGCCTGCAGAGCACCCCCCAGATGACAATCCGGGAGGTGATCGCTTCGTACCGCAGCCGGCACTGGTACAGCCCTGAGGAGGGCCTCGATCTGGCGCTCAACAACCTGGCGGTGCTGAGCCTGTGGTTGGCGATGGGCCTGGTGATGGGCGCCGGACCCTTCTGGCTGATCTACGCGCCGGTGATGGGCTTCGGTGCGGCGATCTTTATTTGCATCTTCTTCGTGCAGCACAACTTCCCCGGTTCCTATGCCCACCGCAGCGAAGGCTGGTCGGCGCTCAAGGGCCACCTGGAGGGCACCAGCGATCTGGAGCTGCCACCTGTACTGAACTGGTTTTCAGCGGATATCGGCTGCCACGCCATCCACCATCTCTGCTCCGCCATTCCCAACTACCAGCTGCGCCCGTGCCAGAACCGCAATGCAAAGCTGCTGAAGGGTGTTACCCGCCTATCACTGGCCGATCTTCCCGGCTGCTTCGACTACATCCTCTGGGATCCGGAGCGATCTCGGCTCACCACCACAGCCGCCGGCTGAGGCAGCCTCAGAGCCTGGGCAGCGCACAGGATGAGCCACGGATTTCGGCGCAGCCCGGCTGGCGCAGGGTGCGCCAGTGACCCTTGAGGGTGCTCACCTCCACACCCAGGCCGCAGGGCAGGGCTGGATCGCCGCCCTGGCCCTGCCACCACTGCAGCCCGTCGCTCCAGGCCTCGTCGAACGACTCGTAGAGAGCATCCATTTCGCCATGGCAGTAGCCATAGCCATCAACCAACCGAAACCGAGGCACCCGAACCTGAAACCGCACTGCAACTCTGGGCTGGTCAGGGGATAGCTGATCAGCAGAGGAAAGATCCGCCGATGGGAGATCGGTGATGAAGGCCGAAGCTGAAGAGCGAATCACCGGATCCCATTCCGATTCCATGCTCAAGCTGGCGGCCAGGGAGCGGGCAAAAGCGTTGCAAAACTCCACCTTGCCAGCGCCCATTGCCGCCACCATTCGGCCGGACATGACCTAGGCTCAATTCGACAGATTTTCGACGTTATCCGGCCCTGTTGGCTGGTTATCAACCTTTGATCCTGGAGGCGACGCGCTGCTGTCGGATCAGCCCCATCAAACCTTGGCACCCGGCTGCTGAGCCCGTCCATGCCTCCTAACCACCGCGCCGTAGACCATGACCCAATCCGCCGACCCCGTTCTGACCATCGGGGAGCTAGAGGCTAAATATTCCACCTATTGCAAAGTTCTGCGTTTCCTGCTGCGCGAAGGCAAAACCCAGAAGGCGATTGAACGCACCGTCTGCTGGGATCGGCTGGCCACGCTGCATAACAGCCTGCCCAAACGCTACAAATCTCCCGACTACCTCTTTTGCCTGTTTCGTCGTGAAATCGAACGGGAAAATACACCCGTTAGCTGATCAAGCCAACTGATCAAGCTGCAGCCAGCAGCCATTCGGGGCCAGCTTTTCGAGAATCACCACGTGATCCCGGTCATGGAAGAGCCGAGAGGCGAAGGCACGGGCATGTTCCAGCGTGTGGAAACGGGCCGTGCGCAGCGCCGTCACCCAGACCCGGTAGCGCCCCTCCTCGAGGCGGCTGCTGCTCTCCATACCGCTGCTGCACTCCATACGGCTGATTTCCATGCTGCTGCCCTGGCAGCTACGAACCTGGCCTGGGTTCAGGTCGATCGCCCAGGAACAGCGGATTCTCTCCTGATCTTGTTGATGGTCTGAAGCAAGCGCAGGCGGTTGAAGCGCTGCAGCCACAGGCAGGGCAGGTTGAAGGCCGTGGCGAAGGCCAGGTTGATCAGCACCGCCCAGGCCGGCAGCCACAGGGCTGTCAGCGGCCAGAACAGCCAGATGGCCAGGTGCACCAGTTCGGCCCGGCGGGTTTCGGCGATCAGCCGCCGCAGCCTGGCCGGATCGCGACCCACCAGGCTGTCCTTGCGCAAGCCGCCGGCGAAGGCGTTGCCAGCATCGGGGAGGTAGCCCTTCCAGCGGCGGATCCGCAAGCGCTGCTCGTAGTGAGCCAGCGTTTCACCCCAAGGCCGTGGCCGGGTGAACCAGTTGTCGCGCTCCAGCAGCGCCGGCGGCAAGCGCAGCGCCAGGTAACCCAGCAGCAGCGACCACAGCAGCCAGCCGAAACCGCAGGCCAGGGCCGCTAGCGCGTGGGGATGCAGCGATCCTTCCATTCGACGACACCGCGCTCCAGGTTGAAGATCGCCAGCACGAAGACGGCGAAAAAAAAACAGTACCGGGATCGGAAGCAGCAGGTTGAGCAGCGGGCTGGGGTCTCCCACCATCGGCCAGCGCACCGGCACTGAGTTTTCCAGGAGGCCCAACGAGCGCCCCGCCCAGCGATCCAAACCCTGGGCAGCTGAGGCCTTGGACTCGGACGGGCCGGCCGTTGACTGCCTAAGATAGTTGATTCGATGGAGTGGGTTCTGGCAACCGGTCTGCAGCGTTTCCAATACAGCCTCGGGCCCGTTCTGATCCTGCTCAACCACCTGGGTTGCCTGCTGCTGCTGGTTACTCCGCTGGGCCTGGGGGCCCTGCTCTGGGCCCTGGCGCTCTACCTGCTGCGGATGCTGGCCACCACGGCCATCTATCACCGGCTGATCACCCATGCCAGTTACCGGGCCCCCAAGCCCGTGGCCTGGCTGGGCTGCCTGGTGGCTGCCTCCGCCGGCCAGATGGGCCCGAGTTGGTGGAAAGCCCATCACCTGCAGCACCACCGCCATGTAGACACCGAGCGCGACCCCCACACCCCCCTCAAACCCAGTGCCGGTTGGCGGGGTCTGTGGCGCTCCCAGGTGGGCTGGCTGCTGGCGCCCAGCTTCTTTCCCAGCCAGCTGCCGGCCGATGTGGAAGCCGATCCGGTGCTGCGCGCCATCGATCGACTGCACGCTCTGCCCGTGCTGGCCCTGGCGGCCCTCTCCTGGGGCCTGGGCGGGCTGCCCTGGCTGGCCGCCTTCTGCCTGAGCACCACGCTGCTCTTCCACGGAGTGGCCAGCGTGAATTCGGTGGCCCACCTGGTGGGCGAGCGCCCCTTCGCCACAGGCGATGCCAGCCGCAACAACCGCTGGGTGGCCCTGATCACCCTGGGCGAAGGCTGGCACAACCTGCACCATGCCTTTGAGGCTTCAGCGCGGCAGGGCTTCGGCATCCGCAACGGCCAGCTGCTGTTGCTGCCGGATCCCACCTTCGGCTTCATCCGGCTGCTGGCCAGGCTCGGCTGGGCCTGGGATCTGAGGATCCCCTCCCAGCAGGCCCTGCTCAAACGGGCCGCCAAAGCAGACCTTCAGGGCCGCAGCAGCTCCTCCACCATCGGCGCCAGCGCGGCCGGATGACGCATCAGCTGGTGGTGGGTCCACACCGGCAGAATGCGGCGCGGGCCGATCGGCAGCACCGCCCGCCAGCCGGGCAGCACCATCAGATCGGGGTTGCAGTAGAAGCTGCAGCAATCCACCTGCTGCAGCGGTTCGAGATCCCGATTCAGCCGCTCGAGCAGGGCGCTGCCCCACTTCAGATCGGCGATGCCGGCCAGGGGCCAGCGGGGCCAGGGCATGGCCGTGAGCGTGCCCTGCTGGGGGCTGCCAACGCTGATGAAGCGGCGGGTGCGCCGGTGGCCGCTCAGCAGCTGGATCCAGGTGCGCGCGATCACGCCCCCCATCGAGAAACCGAGCAGGTCCACCGGTTGGTCGGCCCCGAAGGCCGCTTCAATGTGGCTGCCGAGCAATTCGGCCAACTCCTCCACGGCGGTGATCCCCAGGCGCAGCGGCAGCATCGGGATCAGCAGGGGGGCACGCCGCTCCCCCAGCTCCCGCTTGAGCTGGCGAAACAGGCGCGGAGTATCCCAGAGCCCATGAACCAGCACCAGCGGTGGTGAAGCCAACACGAAACTCCCGATCAGGTGAATCAATCCAGGCTATGAAGCCCGCCGCTCGATGGCCGGAGCGCCAACAGCAAGCCAAGTAGCTGTCACATGAAAAAACCGTCCCTGCTTTGCAGGGACGGTTCACAAAAGCAGTTGGGTTGCGAGCGCTCAGTAACGCTGACGACCACCGCCGCCACCGCCATAACCACCGCCGCCGCCGCTGCCGGCAAACTCGCTGCGGCCACGGCCGCCGCCACCACCACCGCCACCAGTGCGGGGCTCGGCCTTGTTGACGCGGATCAAACGGCCCATCCACTCGACGTCCTGAAGGTCTTCGATGGCCTTCGCTTCGTCGGCCTCATTGGCCATCTCCACAAACGCGAAACCGCGCTTGCGACCTGTCTCCCGATCAAGGGGCAGGCTGCATTGACGCAGCTGTCCGTATTGGCCGAACAGATGCTGGAGATCTTCCACTTCTGCGTCGAAGGAAAGATTTCCTACGTAAATCGTCATGAAACCAAAAAAACTTATGTACCAGCCCTTCGACAGCCCTGCAGAAAGTTGTTAGCTCGCTAGAGAGAGATCTATGGACCTTTCAACCCTACTGCATCGGTGGACGGCTGGGCAATCGTCACCCAATCAAGCTCCGCTCGCGGCAAACCCAGCTGGTCTCGCGCTGGACTAAGGATAGAAGGGCCTTTTGCGGCAATTGCATGTCCAAATCCCAGCTCAACGCCTTCATGGTCAAGGTGGATGCCGACCCAGCCCTCAAGGCGCGGGTGGCGGACGCCGCCGATGCGGCCGCCGTTGTGGCGATCGCCCACGACGAAGGCCACGCCTTCTCGCCGGCCTCCTGGAGCCGCCACCTGCGGGGCTGAAACAGCACCAGTGGCTGGCGTGCCGATTCGCTCACAACCTGAGTAGAAGTACTCACGCTTCCACCCTGGGGGTGCTTGGATTGGGCCATGAAACACCCCCATACCAGCCTCAATCAAGGCGCTGTGGTGCGGCTCAGCAGCAGCCCCGATGGCACCTACCAGGTAGTGAACATCGATGAGCCCAGCGCCCGCTGCTGGGTGCGCAGCTGGCCCGTGGGGCGGCACCGCGCCCCCACCTTCGTGGTGGCGCTGCAGCAGGTGAGCCACATTTGAGATTACCCAAAAGTCCAGCCAGGCCACCACTTCAGCCGGGTTTTTTGGGCCGGCCGGGCATGGCTGCCATCGCAGAGGGGGTAGCGCCTGGAGCTGCCGCAGCCACAGAGGTGAACGGTGGTGGGCTCTGCCAAGCGCAGCTCGTAGGAAACGCGGCCACCACCCAGGTGGGCCCCATCGCAAAACCAGCCGTGGCGGCTGAGTTTGCAGCTGCAGAGCTGATGCACACCGGCGGGCAGATCCAGGGCCTCTGGGCCCGGCTCAGTAGAGGGATTCCTCGGCATGGGTTTCGATCGTGCAATCCGAAGTGGGGAAGGCCACGCAGGTGAGCACGAACCCGGCTGCGATCTGATCCTCATCGAGGAAGGCCTGGTCTTCCTGGTTCACGCTGCCGCTGATCAATTTACCGGCACAGGAAGAGCAGGAGCCGGCCCGGCAGGAAACCGGCAGGTCGATGTCTTGATCGGCCGCCGCATCGAAAATCGACTGGTCATCGGCGCAGTCGATGGTGCGGTTCAAGCCCTCGTTGGTGTTGACGAGCGTGACCTTGAAGGTGGCCATGGCGGCAGCAGGGCGAAGGGGAGGCCAGCCTGGGCTGGATTGCCCTTCAGCCTGCCGCTGCGACTGGGGCGAGGCCTAGTCCCCAGACGGGGGTAACAACGTCAACGGATCGGCGCAGGTCGTCGGCCGGGATCGAATCGAGCAGCTCAGCCCCCGTGATGCCGTGGGTCCAGATGTCAACCCGGCTCTGGGGAGGACAACAAAACTGCCAATCCTCGAATGGGAGAACCACCTTCTCCTGGAAGAAAGCCTGCGGGCCGATGCAACGCAGGATCACCATCCGGCCGCTGGTGTTGCGGTAGTGACAGGCGCCCATCGTTAGAGGTTGCGGCAGTGGAGCTCACAATGCCGATCCAGCTCTGCCGCAACGGTGCCGAATCGAACCGGTTGACCAATTGTCCCCAAATGGGGGCACCAGGGATCGGCGGCAATCAGGGCCAGGCCACAAAGCTGACCGGCTCATATTTGGCGATCGTGATGCGCCAGGCCCTGATCGCCAGGCCCTTCAGGCTACTGAGGAACGCCTCTGTTTCACCACCGGAGAGCCAGTTGGCCTTGAGCAGTGGCAGCTGATCACTCATCAGCTCCATAGGTATTTCCACCAGCAACAAGCTGGGATCACCGGCGGCCCGTTGCAGGGGGCCTTCCTCGCTGCGCTGCCAGAGGCGAAGCAGCAATTCCAAGGCGAGGGTGCGGCCATCATTACCGGGATCAGGGGCTTCGGCAGCAGCTGCAGACTGGGATTTGCCGGTGAGCGGCAACGCTCGTTTGCCGGAAATTTCCACCAGCGCCAGGGCCACGAGATAGGGAGCGTCTGCCATGGAATCAATCCTGTGGGACCGAGCCAGCCTGCCTGATCGCGTGAACGGAGGCGATCGAAAGATCGTTTCAGGGGGAGGCATGGCTAAATTCGCTGGGCCAATCCAGCCCCCCATTCGGGTGTGTGTTCCATGGCCACCATCGGAGACCAGCTCCAGACCTATCGCGCCGCCCTCACCGAGGCCCAGGCCAAGGGTGATCAGGCGATCGCCCGCAAGCTCGAAGAGCAGATCAAGGAACTCGAAGAGTTCCAGCAGCGCCACCCTGAAGAGTCCGTTGCTCCCAGCCCGTTTGAGGTGTTCTGCGACCTCAACCCTTCAGACGTCAACTGCCGCGTCTACGACGACTGAGGCGTGATCGTTTCGCTGGCATGGCCCTGCACTCCTAAGGTTGCCCTTGGTTGACTCCGCTCCCAGCCAGGAGCTACCGCAGGAGAATGGATCTCACGCTCTTTCTGGCCAATGCCGGCCACGGAACCCAGGAGGAGGGTCTGGAATCGATTGAGATTCCAGGCCGCGTCGCCGTAGCTGCAAAGGGGCGCTTTCTGCTGCGCTCGCTTTGCAGGAGTTTTGGCGGCTATTCCCGGATCACCTGCGCCGCAACCGATCAGGAAACATGCCTGGATTATCTGGCTGCTGAAGCCGATGATCCCTACGAACTGCTCGTCTGCACCGACTACCTGGAATCAGGCAACGGTTTCGATCTGGTCTGCCAGGCCCGCAAGCTGCACCCAAAGCTCCATGCCGTGGTGCTGGCCCTGGGCGATGCGATTCCAGCCGAATGCATCGATGCCCCGTGGCTTGAGGCCGTTGTGGCAGAAGCCGACTTTGTGGACGATCAGCAACCGCTGCAGGCGGCGGTGATGGCGGTGCTGGGCGGCCACTCTTACCGCAGCCCCTCCCTGAGAACGGGAATCCTGCCGTATCTGAGCTGTCCGCGGCTGACACCACGCGAATACGAGGTTCTCGACCTGCTCGCCAGTGGCCTCAGCGATCGGGAGATCGCCAAGCGCCTTGTGGTGAGTGATGAAACCGCCCACACCTACACCAAGCGCCTGCTGCAAACCCTCGACGTGCATAACCGGCTGCAGGCGGTGCTGAAGGGAATGCGCTGCGGCATGGTTCAAATCTGACTGTTCCCACTTGGGGGGATCCCTGCCAGGAACTTTGCGCGAGATTGGCGGGCATTCCGGACTGGACGACCACTCCATGCCCCTGATTCAGCGTCAAACCCCCTATCCCCACTGGGAGTTCAGCGAACCTGCCAGTGGCGATCTGCTGCGGGTCGTTCCAGAGCGTGGCGGGCTGATCAGCGGCTGGCGCTGCGCCGGCCATGAGGTTGTTTACCTCGATCTGGAGCGCTTCCTCGACCCTTCCCAGTCGGTGCGTGGTGGCTTCCCGGTGCTGTTCCCGATCACCGGAGGGCTGCCGGACAACCGGCTGCCATTGCCCCAGGGTGACTTCAGCCTCGGCCAGCACGGCTTTGCCCGTCAGCTGCCCTGGCGCCTGGAGCCACTGGCCGACGGGCGTGGCATCCAGCTGCAGCTGTCTGAAACGGCGGAAACACTGAAGTCGTACCCGTTCCCCTTCCTGCTCAGCATGGAGGTGCGGCTGGCGCCGGCGGCCCTGGAGATCAGCACGACAGTTGAAAACCGGGGCAGCGAAACGATGCCGTTCAGCTTCGGGCTGCACCCCTATTTCAACCTCTCCGGCCTGGAGAACGTGCGCTTCGAGGGGTTGCCGGCCCAGTGCCTCAACCACCTCAGCATGGAGGAAGCTTCCACTGCAGAACAGATGGCCAGGCTGGCCCAAGGCATCGACCTGCTGGTGCGACCTGCCGGAGCGGTGCGGCTGATCGACGAAACAGCCGGAACCAGCCTCGAACTGCAGCTCACTCACCCCTTCGATCTTGTGGTGCTCTGGACGGAGCCACCACGGGCGATGGTGTGCATGGAGCCCTGGAGCGCGCCGCGGCAAGCCCTGCTCAGCGGCGACCGCAAACTGGAGCTGCCCCCAGGCGGAAGCATGCGGCTCGACACCCGCTATGCCTTTACGGCCACAACCAGTGCAGCCGCAACCAGCCCGTGAAGCTGATCCGAGCAAGCCTGGCGTTTAAAATCCTGCCGCCCTGGGCCAGGCAAGCTTCAGCCCCGCGCCCATGATCCGCGGGGGAAGCAACATCGATCAGATCCCGCGGAGCGATTACCCAGTGTCTGACCATCTTTATTTCCTTCTCAAAGGAGTGTGCCGCAATTGAAGCGTGTTCTGGCCATTATCCTCGGCGGCGGTGCCGGCACTCGCCTGCAACCCCTCACCCTGACCCGCGCCAAGCCGGCAGTGCCCCTGGGCGGCAAATACCGCCTGATTGATATCCCAATCAGCAACTGCATCAATTCCGGCATCAACAAGATCTACGCCCTCACGCAGTTCAACAGCCAATCGCTCAACCGCCACCTCAGCCTCACCTACAACCTCTCCTCCGGTTTCAGGGGCGGCTTCGTGGAGGTGCTGGCGGCCCAGCAGACGCCCGACAGCCCCAGCTGGTTCAGTGGCACCGCCGATGCGGTACGCCAATACCGCGAACTCTTCGAGGCCTGGGATGTGGATCAGGTGCTGATCCTCTCCGGTGATCAGCTCTACCGCATGGATTACGCCGCTTTCGTGGCGGCGCACAGGGCCAGCGGCGCGGCGCTCACCGTGGCTGCCTTGCCTGTGGATGCTGCGGCAGCCGAAGGTTTTGGCTTGATGCGCACCGATGTCGAGGGCCGTATCCGTGAATTTCGCGAGAAGCCCAAAGGCGAAGCCCTGCAGGCCATGCGGGTAGACACCGCGGCCATGGGCCTATCGGCCGATGAGGCGGAGCGCCGCCCTTTTCTGGCCTCGATGGGCATCTATGTGTTTGAGCGGGACACCCTCTTCTCCCTGCTGACCAGCCACCAGCAAGCCACCGACTTCGGCCAGGAGATCATTCCTGCGGCCCTGGACAGCGGCCTGCCGCTGCAGAGCTATCTGTTTGATTCCTACTGGGAAGACATCGGCACAATCAAAGCATTTTACGATGCCAATCTTTCGCTGGCTGATGAGCAGCCAGCCTTCAGCTTCTACGACCAGCACGCCCCGATCTACACCCGCTCGCGCTCCCTGCCGCCCAGCCAGGTTCGTGAATCCCGCCTGCGCCATGCCGTTCTCAGCGAAGGCTGCATCCTGGAGCGCAGTGTGATCGAGCACAGCGTTCTCGGTCTGCGCCTGCGTGTGGAGGAGGGCGCCGTGCTGGAGGACACACTGGCGATGGGGGCCGATAGCTATGAATCGGAGCCAGAGCGGATCCTGGTGCGATCCCGCGGCGGCGTGCCCCTCGGCATCGGAGCCGGATCACTGGTGAGGCGAGCGATTCTCGACAAGAACGTGCGCATCGGCGCCAATGTT
>JAWOHV010000292.1:0-15200 GCA_046484965.1 Prochlorococcaceae cyanobacterium | reverse complement strand
GGCCCACCTTGCGGGGGGTGGGGGTGGTGGTGCCGCAGTAGGCGACCGCCTGGTTGGCAGAGATGTATTCGGTGCCGGTCACAGTTTTGCAGGTGCCGGGCTCATCGCCGGTGACCTTTTCGGAGCGGCCCACCTCGTTGCCGGTGACGCTGTTGCCGTGGCTGGTGGCGGAGACGCGCACCTTGGCGGGCTGGCGGCTGGGGGCTTCGCTCTGGCAGAAGGTCTGGAAGACCTCAGCGCCGAGGTATTCGGTGCCGGTGATCGCGCGGCAGGTGGCGGCCTCGTTGCCGGTGGTCTTGGTGGAGCGGTTGGCCTGGGTGCCGGTGACCACCTGGCCGCGGGCCGTTTCGCTCACTCCCACCTTCAGGCTTGCATCGGAGCCGGCCCCTTGCTTGGAGCCGTGCAGGTTGGGGCCGCAGGGACGGGTGCCGCCATTGCGGCAGCTGCCGGCGGAGCCCACCTTGCTCTTGAGCTCCCGCACCTTCTGGGACAGCTCACGGCTGCTGAGGTCGGGGTTGCCCTGGCGGGCCACCGAGGCCGCGGCGGTGCTGGTGGGGGTACTGGCGGATTTGCCGCGCTTGGAGAGCGCCTCGCGGCGGGCCAGCACCAGGGCGCGGCTGGGGTTGTATTGGGCGGCGCGCTTGGGGTTGCTGCTGCGGCCGTTGGAGCGGCTGGAGGCGCTGGGGGCCGCAAGGCTGAGCAGCGCTGCAGGGGTGGCGCTGGCGGCACTGGCGGCAGCCCCACGCTGGCCCTTGCAGGTGCAGGGCTTGTCGCCACTGGCGGCAGGGCTGGTGGCGGCGGCAGCGGCGCGCTGCGGCGGCAGGTCGGTGCGGGTGCGGTCCTTGGAGCGATCAGCCCGTTTGCCGGCCTTGCTGAGCGCTTCACGGCGGGCGAGCACCAGTTCGCGGCTGGGGTTGGCGATGGGCCGCGCCTTGCTGCGCTGCGGGCTGCCGCTGCTGGCTGGGGCCGCGAGGCTGCGGGCAGGCCGGCTGCGCACTTGAGGGCTCGCTGCCGGCGCGCTCACCGCCCGCGCGCTCACGGCCGCTGGCGCCGAAGCCTCGGTGCGGCTGGGCAGGGCATCGGCGGCCGTGCGCACCCGGCCGGGGCTGGAGCTGAAACGCCCGGCGGCCTTTTTGCCACCAGTTGTGAGGGCCTTGCGGCGCTCCAGAGCTGCCTCACGACTCGATGTGCTGGCCATGTCCGCCCGGCGAATGAATGTTCTGATCGGTGCAACCGGTTGTCTGATCGCTGTGCAGCGGCCAGGACAACGGGCTGAAAAGTATGAAAAGGGAGGGTCCCGGCTGGCCGGGACCCGATCTGTCGCTCGTGATCAGCCGCTAGGAATCAGCGACCCTAGGAATCAGCGACCTTCAAACACCACGAAGCAGGCGCCCTGGCTTTGGGTGTAGGCGTCGTAGCCCACAAGGCGCACGTGGTGGTCGGGGTAGGCGCGGTGGCAGGCCTCGAGCTCGTTCACGATCACGCCCAGGTCCTTCTCACCGAAGAACGGCAGCTTCCAGTACGACCAGTAGGTCGCCATGACGCGGCTGGGGTGAACGTGCTCGACCAGGGGACTCCAGCCCTGGGCAATGATGTAGGCAATTTGGTCGTAGATCTCGTCCTGGGTGAATGGCGGCAGGAAGCCGAAAGTCTCCAGGGTGGCGACTGTTTGGTAGTCACCCACGGTGCTCTTGAAGGGCATGGGGATCCTTTGGAGGATGGAATTGAATGAAGCCGTGCTTGTTGACTACTGCAGGGGGGGAGTTGAAGCGATGCTCCAATCCCTGATCCCCTCAGTGCGTCATCCCTAGACGTCGAGCTTGTCGACGGTGTCGAATTCGAACTTGATTTCCTTCCAGGTTTCGAGGGCGATCGCCAGCTCGGGGCTGTGCTTCGCGGCTTCCGTGAGGATGTCGCGGCCTTCCTTCTCGATCTCGCGACCGGCGTTGCGGGCCTTGACGCAGGCCTCGAGGGCCACGCGGTTGGCGGCTGCACCAGCGGCCGAACCCCAGGGGTGACCGTGGGTACCACCACCGAACTGCAGCACCGAGTCGTCGCCGAAGATGGCAACCAGGGCCGGCATGTGCCACACGTGGATACCGCCGGAGGCAACGGCGAACACGCCAGGCATGGAACCCCAGTCCTGATCGAAGAAGTTGCCGCGGCTGCGGTCTTCGGGAACGAAGGATTCACGCAGCTGGTCGATGAAGCCGAGGGTGGTCTGACGATCACCTTCAAGCTTGCCCACCACCGTGCCGGTGTGGAGCTGGTCGCCACCGGAGAGGCGCAGGCACTTGGCCAGCACTCGGAAGTGGATGCCGTGCTTGGGGTTGCGGTCGATGACCGCGTGCATGGCCCGGTGAATGTGCAGCAGCATGCCGTTCTTGCGGCACCACTTCGACAGACCGGTGTTGGCTGTGAAGCCACCGGTGATGTAGTTGTGCATGATGATCGGCTGCTTGAGTTCCTTGGCGAACTCAGCCCGCTCATACATCTCCTCAGGAGTGTTGGCGGTGCAGTTGAGGTAGTGCCCCTTCTTCTCGCCGGTTTCTTCCTGGGCGAGTTGCACGGCTTCGGCCACGAACTCGAAGCGGTTCTGCCAGCGCTGGAACGGCTGGGAGTTGATGTTCTCGTCGTCCTTGGTGAAGTCGAGACCGCCACGCAGGCATTCGTAAACCACCCGGCCGTAGTTCTTGCCGCTCAGGCCGAGCTTCGGCTTGATCGTGCAACCCAGCAGCGGACGGCCGTACTTGTTCATCCGGTCGCGCTCGACGCAGATGCCGTTCGGCGGGCCGGGGCAGGTTTTGATGAAGGCCATCGGGAAGCGGATGTCTTCCAGGCGCAGGAAGCGCAGGGCCTTGAAGCCGAACACGTTGCCAACCAGGGAGGTCAGCACGTTGGTGATCGAGCCTTCCTCAAACAGGTCGAGGGGATAGGCGATGAAGGCATAGAAGGCTTCCTTGTCGCCAGGAACGTCTTCGATGCGGTAGCAGCGGCCTTTGTAGAAGTCGAGATCGGTGAGGAGCTCGGACCACACGGTGGACCAGGTGCCGGTGGAGGATTCGGCGGCCACGGCGGCTGCCACTTCTTCCTTGGGAACACCTTCCTGGCCGGTGCACTTGAAGCAGGCCAGCAGGTCGGTGTCGAGGGGGACGTAATCAGGAGTCCAATACGTGTCGCGGTACTCCTTAACCCCGGCGTCGTACTTCTTGCTCATGGAGGTTCTCGGGATGGGTCTGGGAAGGAAGGGGGAGGGTTCAGCGCATCAGGCGCCGGGCGCCTCAGTCCTTCGCGCCCACGAAGTTGCCGTTGCTCAGAGCAGGCTCAACTTCGCGGTGGGGTCGGGCAATGATGTGGGCGGCCACGAGGCCGTCGCCCACACGCTCGCAGGCGTCGGCGCCGGCACGAACGGCAGCGTTCACGGCACCGGTTTCGCCACGGACCATCACGGTCACGTAGCCACCGCCGACGAATTCGCGACCGATCAGGCGCACTTCTGCAGCCTTGGTCATGGCGTCAGCGGCCTCGATGGCGGGGACGAGGCCCCGTGTCTCGATCATGCCGAGGGCGATGCCCATGGTTTCGTTAGCCATTGCCTTCTCCTGGAGGAGGGGGGTGGAATGTTCGCCAGCAACCATGGTCCGGCGCCAAACCCCCCGTCAACCCATTTGGGGCTTTGACACGATCACGGTTCCGGCGCTCACTGATCAGCCAGGCTTATCAGTGCATCACAAATCGTTGCGAAGTGTTGATTGCGATTTGGTGTGGGCTGGCTGACATCCGCGCCAATCGGTGCCTGGCGCTGCTTTTTGCCGGAATGGGCCATGGTTTGGAGCAGGCCTTCAGAGCTGCTCGGTTTCGGATACATAGGCCACGCCGCCGTAGTACTCGAGCAGGGGGCGCAGGGCGCTGCGCAGCTTCGCCAGCACGCTGTCGTCGCAGAACACGATCACGTGGGCATTGGCGCCGAAGCCGCTGAAGTCCATCGATTCCGACACCAGGCCCCCCATCGCGCCGCGGCCGGTGACGTGCCGCATCACCGAATAGCCCGGGGCACCGGCGCCATCGATCGCCTTGCAGATCTTGTCGAGCTCCCGCTCACTGAGCACCAAATCGACGCGTTTCATGGGGCTGGAGGAAGGGGACGGGGGCAGGCAGGGGGCCTAGGGCAGGGCAGGGCCTCTTATGGCAGGGCAGCGGCCGGGATCCAGCGCTGCACCATGGCCATGTAGAGCGGGATGCCCACGATGATGTTGAAGGGGAAGGTGACCCCCAGCGATGAGGAGATGTAGAGGCTGGGATTGGCCTCCGGCACGGTCATGCGCATCGCCGCCGGCACGGCGATGTAGGAGGCGCTGGCACAGAGCACCATGAACAGCAGCGCATCGCCCTGGGGCAATCCCAGCAAGCGCGACAGCAGCAGGCCCACCAGGGCATGCAGCAAAGGTGCCAGCAGGGCGAAGCCAATCAGGAAGGCGCCGGCCTTGCGCAGGTCGCTGAGCCGCTGGGCGGCCACGATGCCCATGTCGAGCAGGAAGAAGCTCAGCGCTCCGTAGAAGAGTTGATCGGTGAGCGGCGCCATCTTGGTGACGCCCGCCGGGCTGTAGGCGGCCACCAGCACGCCGATCAGCAGGCTGCCGATCAGCAGGTACACCGAGCCGTTCAGGAAGGCCTCGCGCAGCACCGCGCCCCAGCGCATGCCGGCGTCGTCGGGGCGCTGCTGGGGGGCTGCCAGCTTCACCAGCAGCAGGCCCACGATGATCGCCGGTGATTCCATCAGGGCCAGGGCGGCCACCATGAAGCCGTCGAAGCTCACCTGCAGCACCCCCAGAAAACTCTGGGCCGTGATGAAGGTCACGGCGCTGATCGAGCCGTAGGTGGCCGCCACCGCTGCGGCGTTATACACATTGAGCTGGCGGCGCAGGATCAGAAAACTGCTCAGCGGCACCAGCAGCGACATCAGCACGGCGGCCGTGATCGTGAGCAGCACCTGGCTGCCCAGGCCGCTGTGCTGCAGCTCCACCCCGCCCTTGAAGCCGATCGCCAGCAGCAGGTAGAGGGAAAAAAGCTTGGGCAGGGGCGAGGGAATCTCCAGGTCGGAGCCGGCCAGCACCCCCACCACCCCAAGGAAGAAGAACAGAACCGGCGGAGAGAGCAGATTCTGCAGAATCAAGCTGGTGTTCATCGGCGCCCGCGCTGCGAATCGTTGCGGCCGCTCACCCTACGGAGGCTGAACCGAGAGGATCCGGCGGCTTTGTTAAAAGCAACCCTGTGCTGGGGGCTTAAACCGGCGCGGCCTGGCTCGTTTCTGTGTGGGGTTGCGGAAATCCGTCTGCCGGCCGGTGGTTTGGGCGGTTCAGCCCTTTTAGCCTTGCGGTGGGGCAGGAACCCTGGAGTTTTCCGGGGGTGGAATGTTCAACCCGTCCTGCCCCACCCCATCCCCCAAAATGGCGCCGGTTCGAGGCAGGCAGCGCCATGGCAGCAGCCCAGCGGCATCCGGTGCTGGTGATCGCCAGTGGCAACCCCTACAAGGTGGCCGAGATCGGCGCCATGCTCGATGCGGTGGCCCTGGAGGTGCGGCAGCAGCCGCAGGGTTTGGAGATTGAGGAAACGGGCAGCACCTATGCCGAGAACGCCCGCCTGAAGGCTGAAACGGTGGCCCGGCTCACGGGCCAGTGGGCCCTCGCCGACGACTCCGGCCTGGAGGTGGATGCCCTCGGCGGTGCCCCCGGCATTTTTTCTGCCCGCTACGCCCCCAGCGACCACGAGCGCATCCACCGGCTGCTGCACGAGCTCGGCCCCAGCCCCTACCGCAGCGCCAGCTTCAACAGCGCCATGGCCCTGGCCGACCCCAGCGGCAGCACGGTGCTGGAGGCCCAAGGGGTCTGCCGCGGTGAAATCCTCACCGCCCCCGATGGCCATGGCGGCGGCTACGACCCGCTCTTCTGGGTGCGCGAGGCGGGCCTCTCCTACGCCCGCCTGCCCGATCACCTGCGCCACAAACTGGGCAGCCGCGGCAAGGCGGCGCGGGCGATCGCCGCGGGGCTCCGGGCTCTCCTGGGGATCGCCTAGCCCGTAGCGGTGCGGTTGATGATCTCCACGGCGCGCATGGCGGCGGCGGCGGCTTCCTCCACATCGCCCTCGTGGCCGGCCAGGGTGAGGCGGCCGAAGGCGCCCACCGCCTTCACGTCCACCACGGTGATGTTCGACGACTTCTCGGCCTCGTTGGCGGCAATCAGCACGTAGCCGGCGGGTTCGGTTTCGAGGATGAACATGCTCATGCCGGCCTGGATCATCGAGCCGCGGCGGTTCTGGCGGTTGATCAGCACCGCATGGTCGGGGGTGATGGCACGGATGATCTCGGTCCAGCTCACCACGCAGCGGCTGCGCTGCTCGATGCGGTTGCCGATCGCCTCGAGCACCACATCGCCCGAGTGGAGCACATTGCTCTGGTCGCGGTGGTAGAGCGCCAGCGAGCCGAAGGCCCGCTCCACGATCATCTGGCCCAGGCGCACGGTGCTCGCCTTGAGGGCGATGTCGGCCACGCGGTGCACGGCCATGCCGGGCGCCACCTCCAGCCAGAGGCAGGCATCACCTGGGATCGGCAGGAAGCCCTGGCTCACCGTGCCCATGTAGGCCGCTAGCTGGGGCTGCAGCGAGTCGAGGAACACATAGGTGCGCAGCTCGATCGACTGCACCTGGCTCGACTGGCGCGAGATCCGCGCCCCTTCGCTGTCGGTGGTGATCACACAGCTGGGTCCGGAGGCATCGCTGCCGCCGGTGCCGGTGATCGGCACGGCCGTGCCCCGCCGTCTCAGGCCGGGATCGGATCGGGGTAAAAGGCGTTCCATCGCACCTGCATCGCGAGGCTGCTCAGAAGCTGCCCGCCTCGCGGAGGTGGGAAGCGCGCCGATCTTACCCCTGCCCCTGTCGGGGGGTGCTGACAGGCCGGCGCTTTTGGTGTCGGCGGGCACGGCAGGCGGCGCTGGCGCGACTAACACGGGTGCCACCACGGTTGCTTCAACCGTTTCCTTTGCTTCGACGGACGATGCTCACGCCCGCCACCCGCCTGCGGCTGCAGGAGATCATCGATCGGATCGGCAACGACACCGCGGTGTCGCTTGCCGATCGCATTTACCTGCAGAAGTTCGCCGACCGCGACGCCAGCGTGGCCAGCTGGCTGCGGCGGGCCCGCCGCCAGCAGCTGCGGCTGACCGCACCGCTCTACTCAACGCCGTCGCTGACCGGCCTCGATCGGTTGATGGCCGACCTCGATCTCGGCGAGGCCGACCCCAGCCCCCCCTACAACCCCGACGAGGGCGACCTCGGTGAGTGGTTCGGTGGCGCGCCGGGCTGGCTGAGGCGCAGTTGAGCCGGTACCGTCCGCCCAATCTCCGCTGGGACTACTGCCATGGCTGCCAAGCGCACCTCTGCCCAGACCGCTGCCCGCACCGATGCCGCCCCCCAGGCCCACAACGGTTCTGAACCTGAAACCAGTGCCATGCCGGCCTGGATCAACGAGGCGATGGGCCAGGGGGTGAAGCCCGACCAGGCCCTGGCGCTGATCGGCCTGGGCTTGATGCAGAAGATGGTGGGCGCTGGCGATACGGCCTGGGTGTGGAACGAGCCCGAAGATGGCGGCAGCGCCGATCTGCCCTGCCTGCGCCGCCGCCTCGAACTCACCGCCCTGGCCCTGCAGACCAGCGCTCCCCTGAGCACCGCCGAAGTGACCTATCTGATGGGAGCGCGGCCCGGCGCCGCCCTGGTGGAGCGCGGCGGCCTGCTGGCCCGGCGCCTCAGCCGCAACGTTTGGAAGCTGAGCCGCAGCGGCGCTGAGCGGCCTGGCGAGGAGGGCGACCGCTTCGGCAACGGCTTCGGTGAAGGGTTCAGGCGCCGCCTCTGAGCCGGGTTGGGCAACCTGGCTCCCAGGGCTGCGATCCCCAACACTTGTGAAGTGATCCGGCAGCGGGGCACCCCGCCCCGCTAGCCATTGGAGCGCTTGGTGCCATCCGGTGCCGCCGTGGCCTTAGACCCATTGACCTCCTCGACCCTGACGCCGGCCAGCGACCTGCCTGAGCTGATCCGCGAGAGCGGCCAGCGCGAAGTGTTCTGCGGCCTCACCTCGATCGTGTGGCTGCACCGGCGCATGCCGGATGCCTTCTTCCTGGTGGTGGGCTCGCGCACCTGCGCCCACCTGATCCAGAGCGCCGCCGGCGTGATGATTTTCGCCGAACCCCGCTTCGGCACGGCGATCCTCGGCGAGCGGGATCTGGCCGGCCTGGCCGATGCCAACGAGGAACTCGACCGGCTGGTGAAAGACCTGCTCGAGCGCCGCCCCGAGATCCGCACCCTCTTCCTGGTGGGCTCCTGCCCCAGCGAGGTGATCAAGCTTGATCTTTCCAAGGCGGCCGAGCGGCTCAACAGCAAGCACGCCGGCCGCGTGAAGGTGCTCAACTACAGCGGCAGCGGCATCGAAACCACCTTCACCCAGGGCGAAGACCAGGCCCTGCTGGCGATGGTGCCGCTGATGCCACCCACGGATATCGATCAGCTGCTGATCGTGGGCACCCTGGCCGATGCGGTCGAAGACCGGCTGGTGGGGTTGTTCAGCCGCCTCGGCGTGCCGGTGGTGCGCAGCCTGCCGCCGCGGCGCTCCACCGAGCTGCCGCCGGTGGGCCCCGGCACGCGGGTGCTGCTGGCCCAGCCGTTTCTGAGCGCCACCGCCCGCGCCCTGGTGAGCCGCGGTGCCAGCCTGCTTGAGGCCCCTTACCCGCTCGGGGTGGAGGGCAGCCGCGCCTGGATGGCGGCCGGCGCCAACGCCTTCGGCATTTCTGCAGCGGCCCAGGCGGAGCTGCTTGATCCGCTGGGCGAGCGGGGGCGGCGGGCGATCGCGCCGCACCGGGAGGTGCTGGCCGGCAAGCGGCTGTTCCTGCTGCCCGATTCCCAGCTGGAGCTCTCGCTGGCCCGCTTCCTGCACAGCGAATGCGGCATGGAGCTGGTGGAGGTGGGCACCCCCTACCTCGACCGCCAGCTGCTGGCCGCTGAGCTGGCCCTGCTGCCGAGCGGCACCCAGATCAGCGAGGGCCAGCACGTGGAGCGCCAGCTGGAGCGGGTGCGGGCCGCCCGTCCCGACCTGGTGGTGTGCGGCCTCGGCCTGGCCAATCCGCTCGAGGCGGAGGGCATCGCCACCAAGTGGTCGATCGAGCTGGTGTTCAGCCCGATCCACGGCGCCGACCAGGCCGGCGACCTTGCCGAACTGTTTGCCAGGCCCCTGCGCCGCCGCTCCCTGCTGCATTTCTCCTGAGCTCCCTGCTGCATTACTCCTGAGCTTTCTGCTGCATTCCTCCTGAAACCTTCCCGATGGAACTGACCCTCTGGACCTACGAAGGCCCTCCCCACGTGGGAGCGATGCGCATCGCCACCTCCATGGAGGGCGTGCACTATGTGCTGCATGCCCCCCAGGGCGACACCTATGCCGACCTGCTGTTCACGATGATCGAGCGGCGCGACAAGCGTCCGCCCGTGACTTACACCACCTTCCAGGCCAGGGATCTGGGCGGCGACACGGCCGAGCTGGTGAAGCGCTCGATCGCCGACGCGGTGGAGCGCTTCCAGCCCGAAGCCTTGCTGGTGGGCGAGAGCTGCACCGCCGAGCTGATCCAGGACCAGCCCGGTGCCCTGGCGGCCGGCATGGACCTGGGCGGCATCCCGATGGTGAAGCTGGATCTGCCCGCCTATTCCAAAAAGGAGAACTGGGGCGCCGCTGAAACCTTCTACCAACTGGTGCGCGGGCTGCTCAAATCTGAGCTGCCGCCCCCGGGCACGCCCAAACCCGATCCCGGCCGCTGGCGCGCCGAGGGCCGCCGGCCGCTGGTGAACCTGCTCGGCCCCAGCCTGCTGGGCTTCCGCTGCCGCGACGATGTGCGCGAGATCAGGGGCCTGCTGGCCGACTACGGCATCGATGTGGCCGTGGTGGCGCCGCTGGGAGCGCGGCCCGCCGATCTGATCCGCATTCCCAGCGCCGACGCCAATGTGTGCCTCTACCCGGAGGTGGCCGGCACGGTGTGCAGCTGGCTGGAGCGCAGCTTCGGCATGCCCACGGTGAAAACGGTGCCGATCGGCATCGGTGCCACCGCCGCCTTCCTGCGGGAGCTGCACGGGGTGCTCGGCATGGAGTTGCCCCAGGAGCTTGTGGCCAGCGAAGACGGTTTTTGCCCAGCCGAGCGTCGCTCCCGCCTGCCCTGGTATTCGCGCTCGGTGGATTCCACCTACCTCACCGGCAAGCGGGTGTTCATCTTCGGCGATGCCACCCACGCCATCGCCGCCGCCCGCATCGCCAGCCGCGAGCTCGGTTTCAAGGTGGTGGGCCTGGGCAGCTACAGCCGCGAGCAGGCGCGCGAGGTGCGGGCCGCAGCGCAGGAGCTGGGGCTCGAGGCCCTGATCAGCGACGACTACCTGGCGGTGGAGAAGGCGATGGCCGATTCGGCGCCCGAACTGGTGCTCGGCACCCAGATGGAGCGCCACAGCGCCAAGCGCCTCGGCCTGCCCTGCGCTGTGATCAGCTCACCGCTGCACGTGCAGGATGTGCCGGCCCGCTTTTCACCCCAGATGGGCTGGGAGGGTGCCAACACGATCTTCGATAGCTGGGTGCACCCCCTGATGATGGGCCTCGAGGAGCACCTGATCGGCATGTTCCGCCACGATTTCGAATTCGTGGAGGGCCATCGCAGCCATCTCGCCGAGGCCGCCCCACCAGCCCCATCAGCCGCCACCCCGGGCAATGGCGAACTGCGCTGGACGGCCGATGGCGAGGCGGAACTGGCCCGCATTCCCTTCTTCGTGCGCGGCAAGGTGAGGCGGAACACCGAAAGCTTCGCCCGCGAGCGCGGCCTGGCCTGCATCGACGGCGAAACCCTTTACGAGGCCAAGGCCCACTTCAGCCGCTGAAGCGGGCCTCACGGCCTTCGGGATGGCAGACCCTTTTCTGTGGCCATTGTCTTGGGCTGCGTGTGACGGTGCAGGTCCTCTTGCACGCTGGCCAGTGGCGGAGCACGCTTAAAGTCCGTCTAGGATTGTCACGTCGTGGTGAGCGAGCCCGTGCCTGCTGAACACCCTGACAAAGCGTCCAGTCCCTTGCGTTCCGCCCTACAACGAGCTCCAAGATCGGAGTATGGCGCGCTGTATGAGCAGCATCGCTTCGATCAGTACAAGCTGGCCGTGGAGATGGCGGATCGCGTCAGTGCCCGGCGGATGCAGGCCAACTCCTTCTTTCTGGGTGTGAATACGGGGTTGCTGACCATCTTCGCCACCCTGGTGAAGGAGAAGATCCTGACCGGTTTTTCCGGCGCATTGCCGATCGTGGCGCTCGTCGTCCTCTGTTTTGTCTGGTGGCGCATTGTGCGCAGTTATCGCCAGCTCGTACCCGTTCAGGGGTCGGGACAGCTCATTTCGAACTTCAGCCCTGCTGAACCCTTGACGGCTGCTTGATTCCCGGTTGCATCTCAGGCAGAGACCGCCTGTGATGAGCACCACTCCTGCGGGGATTGCAGAAGCGGACTGGCTGGCGACACCTGCTGCCGTCAGAGCCTTCATCCTGGCCCAGCAGCAAGAGATCGAGCAGCTCCGCAGCCAGCTCACCGCCTTGGCAACTGAACTGGCCGGCCTCCGGGAGAAGATCGGCCGCAGTTCCCGTAACTCCTCAAAGCCCCCATCCAGTGACGGCCCTGGGTTCAAGCCACCGGAGCGGCGCAAGGGCAGTGGCCGCAAACGCGGTGGCCAGCCGGGTCATCCTGGATCCGGGCCTGAGCTGCTGCCGATCGAGCGGGTGGATGAGGTGGTGGAACACCACCCGGATGCCTGCCGCCGTTGCGGCTCGTTGCTGCGGGGAGAGGATCCAGATCCGTTGCGCCATCAGGTGATTGAGATCCCGCCGATCACGCCGCTCGTGATCGAGCACCGGCTGCATCGCCTGGTCTGCCCCTGCTGCTCCACCAGCACCTGCGCGCCGTTGCCGGCGGATGTGGACGTGAGCCGCTACGGCCCCAGGCTCAGTTCCTTGATCGCGTTGCTGGGCTCTGCCTTCCCCCTGAGCATCAGCAGGAGTCAGGCGCTGCTCCAGCAGGTGCTGGGGGTCGAGCTGTCGCGAGCATCGATCGTCAGGAGCCTGCAGCGGGTGAGTGCAGCACTGGAGCAGCCCACCACGGCAGCGCACCGGGCCCTGCAGCAGCAGCCGGTGGTCTACGTGGATGAAACCGGCGCCCCCACCGGCAATGCGGATGGCGGCAATCCCACCGGCAAGCGCGGCTGGCTGTGGGTGGCGATGTCTCCGGTTGTGACGGTGTTTCTGCAGGGCCTGAGCCGTTCAGCGGCAGCGGCCATCGCACTGCTGGGCCACGGCTTTAGCGGCATCGTGGTGAGCGATCGCTATTCGGCCTACAACCATCTGCCCACCCAGCAGCGCCAGCTCTGCTGGGCGCACCTGATCCGCGATCTCACCGCCATTTCCGAGCGCTCCGGCGCCAGCGCTGCATTCGGCGCCCAGCTGCTGGAGCTGCAGCGACAGGTGTTTGAGCAGTGGCACCGCTACAAGGACGGATCAATCGACTGGCCGGTGTTGCAGCACAAAGGCCAGCCGATCCGGCTGGCCTTTGAGGCCACGCTGCAGCAGGTGGTGGAGCTGGGCGCTCAGCGCGGCGAGCGAACGCCATGGGCCAGCACGGTGCGCACCTGCCAGAAGCTCCTGAAGGTGGCTGATGCGTTGTGGACCTTCCTGGAGATTGAGGGAATCGAGCCCACCAACAATGCGGCGGAGAGAGCGTTGCGGCCGGCCGTCATCCAGCGCAAGGTCAGTCATGGCGTCCAGTCGGCCAACGGCGCCATCTGCAGGGCACGTCTGCTCACCGTCACCACCACCCTCAGACAACAGGGCCGCGATGTCTGGCAGTTCCTGGAGCAGGCCTGGATTGCCCATCACCACGGTGGGGTGATGCCGTCACTGCTGCCGGATCCCTGAATTTGGCGACACAGAGCACTGCTGCGTGATCGCTCAGCGATGAGCCATCAGGCGCGCAGTCCTGCGCCGGGGCATCGCGACTCCTGGGTTCCTAATGGATGTCAAGCCCTCTGGCTGGTTTTTTAGCCCGGGTGCTCGGCACCGCTGCTGGCGACCAAGCTGACGCTCCAAAGGCCGGTCTTCCCGTGGGCGTTGCAGCGGCCGGCCCCCGGGCGGTAACCGTTCTGCTCCACTCTGTGGGGAGCGGACCAGAACGGCTACCTGGGGCCTGACGGATCACCCCCAGCCAAGGGATTGCCAGGGTTGTTCAGCCGATGCAGGCTGGTTGCGGGGTGGTTGTCACCTTGGAGCGCCTGGCGACTCCTCTCTTGGTGCTGCTGCCCCTCCCACCCATCATCACGTCAGTTGGTTGCTGACTGTCCGAGCGATGGACGGTCCGCCGCGCCTTGCGCACTGCTTCCGGCACTCTGTAGCGCTCCTTGGCGATTGCGCGCCCCTGCTGGGCGGTGATTGGCGTGCCATCAATATCAAGCAGCAGGTAGGGCTCGCCTTTGCGCAGGCAAGTCGCGATCCTGGTGAGCAGCACGGCTCCGATCGAGCAGAGGGCCGAGGTGTGGTGCTTGCCGTTCTCCACCATGAGGCGGTGATAGCGCTGGGCCAGGGTTGGATCGCTGCGGCGGGCGTGGTCTGCGGCCAGGAAGATGGCCTCCCGTAGGCAGGCATCTCCCTGCTTGGTTGGTCCTCCGGCCGCGCTGGCGACACCGGAACTGTTCTGCCTTGGCACCAGGCCCGAGTAGGAGCGCACTGCCGCCAGGTTGGTGAACCGCTGCGGATCACCCAGCCGCCCGACGATCTGTGCCGCCAGGATCTGGCCGACCCCAGGTACCGAAAGGGCGATGTGCTCAGGATCCGCTTTGTCGTAGTACGTCGCGATCCGTTTGTCGATTGCCTTGATCTGGCGATCGAGATCGAGGGCCAGCTCCGCCTCCAGGGCGATATCGGCCGCGAGGGCGGCGAAGTCCATGCCGTCAGTTCCCCACAGTCGCAGCGTCGCTGCCGCAGCATTGAGAATGGCCTCTGCTTTCTGGGCGCCCCACATGCCGCGGCTCTGACGGGCCAGCCAATCCGTCAGACGCTTGTGCCCCAGACGCAGCACCTGCTGGGGATCGGGCCAACGGGTCAGGAACAGCAGCACGGTGGCGCTCATCACCGTGCCCAGGGCAAAGATCCAGTCGGGCCCAAGGATCTCCAGCAGTGCATCGAGCCGCTGCGTGCAGGTGACACGCCGCCTGACCAGAGTGGAGCGAATCTTCACCGCCCGGCGCAGGGGCTCGGCGCAACCGAGACCCTGTTCGATGTGCAGGCCCTCTGGATGGAGGCCAGGGAGACGAGCCAGCAGTTCGGCGTCAAGACGGTCGGTTTTGGCGTGCTTGTTGTAGTAGTCCCGCAGATCGGCGGATTGCTCCGGCGGCACCATCACCACCTTTGCTCCGTGGCGCCGGAACCAGGCCGCCAGGGGAACCCAGGCATTGCGGGTGGGTTCCAGACGACGGTGATGTCGGCTTCTCCGGCTGGAATCCGCTGCCAGAGAGCCTCCAGATCCTCAGGGCTGGTGCGAAAGCGGACGTTTTTCCACAGCAACGAGCCAGTGGCGTCGGAGCAGGCAGCGCGATGGACGGCGCGGCAGGCGACATCAATGCCGATCCTGATGGCCATAAACACCTCCTGGTGCTTGGTGGGTGTGTGGTGGTTGTCACGGCGGCAGGAGCCGGCACCAGTCATTCGCTATGAGGGATCACCACCACGCCCAGGGGGGACAGGGGATGTCACCGGGTTCCATAACAGGCCAGGGCCCTTGCCGGCGTGGCCCTGCCGGAAACCGCAACCAGGGGGTAAGGAGTCCATGGCAACAAGGTCATGGCTCCAGAACGGATAGAGCGACTTCCGGCAGGCACCGGCCCCATAAAGCCAGCACCGAGCAAGCTCAGCAACCGGCCTGATGGGTTGAACCGACTATGAATGAACGGGTACAAAAGATCATCGCTGACCGTGACGGCATGGTCAGCTTCTGCTATCAGGACAACAAGGGAAAACGCCAAGTTCGTACCCTGCCGGGTGGAGAGTTTCTCTGGCTGCTGCTTAAGCACGTACTGCCCCGCCGCTTCCGGCGGGTGAGGGATTATGGCAT
>JAWOHV010000079.1:0-17326 GCA_046484965.1 Prochlorococcaceae cyanobacterium | reverse complement strand
CCAATAGATCCGCCGGTGCCGTGGCATAGTTTTCCGCCATGACTTTGATCACCTGTGGAAGAATGTTCTGCACACTGCCCCGCCGCCGTGCATTGCGGCTGGCGGGGCAGTGTGCAGAACATTCTTCCACAGGTGATCAAAGTCATGGCGGAAAACTATGCCACGGCACCGGCGGATCTATTGGCCGTCATCAGTCCATCTCTTGGGCCCTGCTGCGCCGAATTCGTCAATTACCGCCGGGAACTGCCGCCCGCGTTTGAGCAATTTTGGCGGCGGCAGTGGCCAGCACTGCAGGCCAGCCTGCGCTGGATCGACTACCGCTCGCCGCGCCAGCTGAGCAAGATGACGGTGGCCGAAACCCTTGAGGGAATCGATCCACGTGTCCGGCTCGAGCAACTGCAGGCCCAGCTGGAAAAGCAGGGCTGGCAGCTGCGCCTTCAGCAAGATCGGCTCGCCGCCCGCAAAGGGGTGGCTGGTCGAGTCGGACCGTTGCTGGTGCATGCCGGCATGATCGTGTTGATGGTGGGAGCCGCCTGGGGGTCCCTGGCCGGCCAGCGGCTCGAGCAGTTTCTGGCCCCTGGTCGCCAGCTGGATCTGGTTGATCGCCGCGGCCAGGAGCAACTGAGCCTGGCCCTCAACTCCTTCGCTGTGGAGCGCGACCCGGCCGGCCGGCCCGAGCAGTTCCGCTCCCAGCTGCAGCTCAGCGCCCCGGATGGCCAGCCGCTCTGGCGCGGCGAGATCAGCGTGAACCATCCACTGCGTTACCGGGGCATGACCGTTTACCAGGCCGACTGGGCCCTGGCGGCGATCACGGTGCAGCTGGGCCGCAGCCCCCTGCTGCAGTTACCGCTGCAGCCCTTCCCCCAGCTGGGAGAGCAGGTGTGGGGCCTGGTGCTGCCCACCCGCCCCGATGGCAGCGAACCGGTGCTGCTCACCGCCAGCAGCGAACAGGGCCCCGTGGAGGTGTACGGCAGCGACGCCAAGCGGCTGGGGCAGCTGATTCCCGGCGGCGATGCGATCGATATCCAGGGGCTGCCACTGCGGGTGGGCAGCATCCTGCCGGCCAGCGGCCTGCTGCTCAAACGCGACCCCGGCGTACCGCTGGTGTACAGCGGCTTTGCCGTGGCCCTGCTGGGGGGGGGCCTCAGCCTGCTGGCCACCCGCCAGCTCTGGGCGATTGCCGAGCCCGAGCGGGGCCGCCTGCACGTGGCTGGCCTCTGCAATCGCAACCTCACGGCCTTCGCCCGCGAATTGCCACTGCTGCTGGCCGATCAGCAGGGCTGACGCACACCGTGGCACACCCGCACCACGGTGTGAACATTGCCTCGGGGGTGGAAATCGGCTTCCAGCTGCATCCAGGCTGGCTCACAGGCGGCCACCAGGTCATCCAGGATGCGATTGGCCACCTCTTCATGGGAGATGGTGCGATCGCGATAGCTGTTCACATAGAGCTTCAGAGCCTTCAGTTCCACAACCCGCGGGCCCGGCTGATAGAGCAACCGCAGCACGGCGAAATCGGGATAACCGGAAAAGGGGCACAGGCAGGTGAACTCCGGCAACTCGATCAACACCTCATAGGGTCGCCCTGGCCGCGGATTTTCGAAACAAATCAAGTGGGCCTCGGCGATCGCCCGCTCGCCATAGAGGGGCGTGCGGGTGCCCTCAGCCTCGCCAAGGGGCTCGCTGGACGCAGGGGATGATGCTTTGATCATGGCGATGGGCTGGTTGAGCAGAGGGTATCGAAACCCGCTCGGAGGTAGCGGTGGCTACCTCCGAGCCTCGCGGCGCCGAGCTGACCTATGGTCTGCGGCCGGCCCCTTCCTCTTTCAGCACCGTGCTGAGAGAATCTCGCCTGAAGCATCCATCCTCCATGAAAAAAGTCGAGGCCATCATTCGTCCCTTCAAGCTTGAAGACGTCAAAATCTCCCTGGTCAATGCCGGCATCGTGGGCATGACCGTGAGCGAGGTTCGCGGTTTCGGGCGCCAGAAAGGCCAGGTGGAGCGCTACCGGGGTTCGGAATTCACCGTTGAGTTCCTCCAAAAGCTGAAGCTGGAGATCGTGGTTGATGACGATCGGGTTGAGACCGTGGTGAGCGCCATTCAGGACGCGGCCCGCACCGGAGAAATCGGCGACGGCAAGATCTTCATCAGCCCGATCGATTCGGTGCTGCGCATCCGCACCGGCGAACGCGACAGCACCGCCATCTGAGCCTCAGCTGCTGCCGGTTGCGAGGGTGCGCTCCACCAGGGCTGCGATTGCCGTTGTGCTGGGGGGCTGATCCAAGGGGCCTGCCTTATCACTGCCGCCCTCGCCCCGGCGCGCCAGCCAGAGAAGGTACTCGTGGTTACCGGCAGGCCCGGTGATCGGCGAGGCCAGCAGCTGGCTTGCCCGCCATCCCGCCTGGGCCGTGGCGGCGATCACCCCGGTGATGGCATCCACATGGGCCTGGGGGTCTCGCACCACCCCCCCCTTGCCCACGCGCTGGCGGCCCACCTCGAACTGGGGTTTCACCAGCAGCACCGCATCGGCATCGCCAGCTGCCAGCAACCGCTCCAGGGCCGGCCAGATCAGCGCCAGGGAGATGAAGGAAACATCCGCCACCGCCAGATCAGGGCGAGGGTCTTCGGGCCCGAACAGCTGCTCGGCGCTGAGATGGCGCAGGTTGGTGCGTTCCCTGAGCACCAACCGCGGGTCGCTGCGCAAGCTCCAGGCCGTCTGGCCATAGCCCACGTCGATGCCATACACCCTGGCGGCACCGTTCTGCAGCAGGCAATCGGTGAACCCTCCGGTGGAGATGCCCCCATCCAGGCAGATCCGACCCTGCACCTGGATCGGGAATGCCGCCAGGGCCGCCGCCAGCTTCTGGCCGCCGCGCGAAACGAACTGGGCGAAGGGCTGCACCTCCACGGCAAGATCCGAGGCCACGGGCACACCGGGCTTGTCGAGCAGCTGGCCTCTGGCGCGCACCCGGCCGGCCCGAATCAGCTGCTGGGCCTGCTGGCGGCTTGCCGCCAGCCCCAGGGCCACCAGGTGCAGATCAAGGCGCTGGCGTGGGCTCACCAGCACATCCAATCACGCGATCCGGCGCCGGGCGACCCATACATTGGTGGGGATGTGAGCCCCCGCGGCCTTGATCGAGCGTTACACCCTGCCCGAAATGGGCAACCTCTGGAGCGAAGAAGCCAAGTTCCAGAGCTGGCTGGATGTGGAGATCGCCGCCACCGAAGCCAACTGCGAGCTGGGGCGGGTGCCGGCCGAGGCCGTGGCCACGATCAAGGAAAAGGCCGCTTTCTCGGTGGAGCGGATCCTGGAGATCGAGGCGGAGGTGCGCCACGACGTGATCGCCTTCCTCACCAACGTGAACGAACACGTGGGGGATGCCGGCCGCCACATCCACGTGGGCATGACCAGCTCCGATGTGCTCGACACCGGCCTGGCCCTGCAGCTGAAGGCCTCGGTGGGGCTGCTGCGGGGTGAACTCGACAAACTCGCCGATGCCATCCGCACCCTGGCAGGTGAACACAAAGCCACGGTGATGATCGGCCGCAGCCACGCCATCCACGGCGAGCCGATCACCTTCGGCTTCAAGGTGGCGGGGTGGCTGGCGGAGGTGGAGCGCAACCAGGAGCGCCTCGAGCGCCTGGAGCGCGTGGTGAGCGTGGGCCAGATCAGCGGTGCCATGGGCACCTACGCCAACACCGATCCCCAGGTGGAAGCGATCGCCTGCGCCAAGCTCGGTCTGGAGCCGGATACGGCCAGCACCCAGGTGATCTCCCGCGATCGCCACGCCGAATACGTGCAAACACTCGCCCTGGTGGGAGCCGCCCTGGAGCGCTTCTCCACCGAGATCCGCAACCTGCAGCGTACCGACGTGCTCGAGGTGGAGGAGAACTTCGCCAAAGGGCAAAAGGGCAGCTCGGCCATGCCCCACAAGCGCAACCCGATCCGCAGCGAACGCATCAGCGGCCTGGCGCGGGTGCTGCGCAGCTATGTGGTGGCGGCCCTGGAAAACTGCGCCCTCTGGCACGAACGCGACATCAGCCACAGCTCGGTGGAGCGGATGATGCTGCCCGACTGCTCGGCCACGCTCCACTTCATGCTGCGGGAGATGACCGACGTGGTGAAGGGCCTGGGGGTCTACCCCGACAACATGGCCCGCAACATGAATGTGTACGGCGGCGTGGTGTTCAGCCAGCGGGTGCTGCTGGCCCTGGTGGAAAGCGGCATCAACCGCGAAGACGCCTATCGCATCGTGCAGCGCAACGCCCACACCGCCTGGAACACCGATGGCGGCAACTTCCGCGCCAACCTCGAGGCCGATGCCGACGTGACCGGCCGCCTCAGCCCCGAGCAGCTGGCCGACTGTTTCAGTACCGACCTGCACCAGGCCAACCTGGGCGTGATCTGGCAGCGGCTGGGGATCTGAGCACTCAGCCGGGGCGCTCGGTGGCAGGGGATTCGACCACGGCGCCGGCGAGCAGATCCTCGATCTCGCACACCGGGAAGCGGTTGATCGCCTTCAGGGCGCGGCGGGCGTTGTCGCGCAGCTGCTGGCTGACGGCCTCGCAGTAGGGCACCTGGGCCAGCAGGTCCACCGTGCGGCGCATCACCCGCACCACATCGCCCTCATCGATCGAGGTGTTGGCGATCAGGTCGGCCCAGGCCGCCCCCCGGGCCCAGGCATGCACCAGCCCGGTCAGCTCCAGTTCCCACCACACCGGCACCACCACCTTGGCCAGCTCCTGCTGGCGCTGCAGCTCCCGCCGCAGGCCCCGCAGATCATGCAGCGCTTCCTCCACGGCGGGCGGCGGCGAATAGCTGCACCAGAGATCGGGGCGGCTCACCTCGGTGGAGATCGCCTCCAGCACCGCCGCCAGCTCGGCCGGATCGAGGCCATCAAGGTGACCGCTCATCAGGGCCAACCCCAGCCAGAGCTCGTTATCGCCGCGCAGGGCGGCGACGGTGCGGCCCACCTCGGTGGGCTCGAGCCCGTCCTCGCCGGCCAGGCCGCCGAAATAACGCAGGATCTCGATCAGGGAGAGGAACGTGTCCCAGTGGCGGTTGGCGCGGAAATGGAGCAGGCGCTGCCTTTCCTCGATCTCCAGCTGCAACTCCTCCATGCGGTGGCGGTGCTTCTTGAGCTGCTTGCGATCGCCCCAACGGTGGGCTGGATGGGCCTCCAGAAGCCGCTCGAGCTCCTCTACCTGCCGGGATTGCTCCAGCACCTCTCCGGCCAGGTCGTACTGGGGCGTGAGCATGTCGTAGCGGCGGGCCATCGAGCCCACCGCCAGGGCCAGGCCAGCACTGGGCTGGTCGCCATGGCGCAGCTCGCCGGCGTGGTGCAGCTCCGGTGGTTTGCACTGGCTCACCTGCAGGCAGCTGAGCTCTGCATGGAGGCTCACCACCGCGTTGCAGGGCACCAGGGTCCAGACGTTCTCGTCGGTGAGGCAGAGGAGCAGCGGGAACTGGCCCGGGCCCTTCACCTTCTCCACGATCACCGCCGGCGCAACCCGGCCGCGCAGCTGGGGGGCCTTGAGGCTCACCAGGGTGCCCTCGCTGGCGAACTGCAACGCCAGGGTGAGCTCATGGGCCAGGGTTTCCTCGGCCTGCTGCTGCAGGATCCGCAGCAGCCGCCGCTCCTCACGCAGGTGGGCCCGCTGCTTTTCGTAGTTCTCAAAGTCTTCCCAGGGCACATCGCCGGCGCCGGCCTCGAGGGTGTGGAGCTGGGCGAACAGCTCGGAGATCCGGGCTTCATCGCCTTTCAGGTCGAGGGTGGCCAGATAGCGGCCGAAGCTGCGCTCCACCAGCTCCTTGGCCTTGCTGAGGTCGTAGCGCTGCAGCAGGTTGAGCACCATGCCGTAGCTGGGCGTGAACTGGCTCACCAGCGGATCGGCCGGCGCCAGTGCCAGCTGGCCGGCCTCCCGCAACCCCTCAAAGCGACTCTGCACGGTGACCACGTAGCCCTGTGAATCGAGGCCCCGACGGCCGGCGCGCCCCGCCATCTGCAGGAATTCACTGCCCATCAGCGGCCGGTGGCCCCGCTCGGTGCGCTTGCTCAGTGCCGAAATCACCGTGGTTCGGGCCGGCATATTGATGCCCGCCGCCAGGGTTTCGGTGGCGAACACCGTTTTGATCAGCCCCTGCTGGAAGAGCTCCTCGATCAACTCCTTCCAGGCCGGCAGCACGCCGGCATGGTGGGAGGCGATGCCGCGCAAAAGCGGCTCGGCATGGCCGTCGCGCACCGCCTCGGGGCTGGCAGCCGCGAAGGCATCCAGGCGGCTCCGAATGCGAGCTTGCTCAGCGGGGCTGACCAAGCAGAGCTTGCCCAGATCGCGCACGCCCTTATCGCAGCCGCGGCGGCTGAAGATGAAGTAGATCGCCGGCAGCATTTCGCGATCGGCCATCTGGGCCACCACAAACGCCAGCGGCGGCGCCTCAGGCTGCGGCGGCTTCGGAATTTTGGGCCCTTTGCGTTGGTTGCCCTTGGGAGGGCGCCACACCTTGGCGTTGGGATGCAGGGCGGTGCCCTCGTCGTTGAGCAGCGGATGCAGGCCCTTGGCACTGCAGAAGCTGAAGGCCAGCGGCACCGGCCGGTGGTCGCTGAACACCAGGCGGGTGGGGCCATGCACCCGCTCGATCCAATCGGTGAGCTGGCCGGCGTTGGCCACCGTGGCGGAGAGCGCCACCAGCTGGATCCGCGTTGGGCAGTGGATGATCGATTCCTCCCACACGGTGCCGCGCTGGGAGTCGTTCATGTAGTGGCACTCATCGAGCACCACCGCCTCCACGCCTTCAAGCGGGTCATCGCTGGCGTGGTCGATCTCCGCGTAGAGCATGTTGCGGAAGATCTCGGTGGTCATCACCACCACCTGGGCCTCGCGGTTGAGGCTGAGATCACCGGTGAGCAACCCCACCCGCTCAACACCGAACTGCTCGCGGAAATCGCGCAGCTTCTGGTTGCTGAGCGCCTTCAGCGGCGTTGTGTAAAAAACCTTCTGGCCATGGGCCAGGGCGCGGTGGATCGCGTACTCGCCCACCAAGGTCTTGCCTGAGCCAGTGGGGGCGCTCACCACCACCGAGTGGCCCTGGTTGAGGGCGTCGATCGCCTCGAGCTGGAAGGGATCGAGGGGAAAGGGGAACAGCTGCTGCAGCGGTGGCACGGCCGACGGGTCTGCAGCCAGGCTGATCGTGGGCATATGGCAATCCTAGGGGTGGCACCGCTAGCGGGCGGCCAGCGGGCTCCAAAGCGTCAACAGCAGCCTGAGCTGCTCGAGCATGGCGTGGTGGCAGCGCTCCAGGAGGTTGTACAGATGTACAAGTTCCCAGAGCGTCCCACCCCGGGCCTCATCAGCGGGCTATGGCCGCAAACAACACCCCAGCCGGCCAGGCCCCGTGGCGTGAGCCCCTGATCCGCCAGTTGGCAGCCATCCCGGTGGAACGAAGGCGCAGCCTGCGCAGCCTCGCCGCCAGCAGCGATGCCGCCCACTCCGACCCCAGCCATGCCGCCAGCCTCTGGGCCCAGACCAGGGAAGGCTCACTGGGCACCCCCCTGCTCGATCTGGCCAGCAACGACTACCTCGGACTGAGCCGCCACCCGGCGGTGGTGGCGGCCGCCCAGGCCAGCGCGGCCCGCGAGGGGGTGGGGGCCGGTGCCTCGCGGCTGGTGAGCGGCAGCCGCCCGGTGCATGCCGAGCTGGAGGCGGCGTTGGCGGCCTGGCTGGGGCGCGAGCGGGTGCTGCTGTTCCCCAGCGGCTTCCAGGCCAACCTGGCGGCGGTGGGCGCCCTGGCCGACCGCCACAGCCTGGTGCTGGCCGACCGGCTGATCCACCACTCCCTGCTGCTGGGCGTGCGGGCCAGCGGCGCCCAGCTGCAGCGCTTCAACCACAACAACCTGGCCGATCTGGAGGCCCGACTGCAGGCCGCCCGCCGGGCGGCTCCAGGGCAGCGGCTGCTGGTGCTCAGCGAAAGCCTGTTCTCGATGCAGGGCACCAGCCCCGCGCTGCCCGCCCTGGCTGCACTCTGCGCCCGCCATGGCGCCGCCCTGCTGCTCGATGAGGCCCATGCCCTGGGGGTGCTGGGCCCCGGCGGCCGCGGCCTCGGCCATGGCGTGGCGGAAATAGCCCTGCTCTGCGGCACCTTCGGCAAGGCGTTCGGCGGCGGCGGCGCCTTCCTCGCCGCTGATGCCCTGGTTGGCGACTGGCTGCTGCAGCACAGCGCCCCCTTCCGCTACACCACCGCCCTGGCGCCGCCCCTGGCGGCGGCGGCCCTGGCTTCGCTGCGCTGGCTTGAAGCCGCGCCAGCGCCGGGCCCCGGCGCCGCATTGCTGGCGCGGGCCGAGCGCTGGCGCCAGGCCCTCACGGCCGCCGGCTGGCCCCGGCCGCCCGGCAGTGGGCCGATCCTGCCGCTGCTGGTGGGAGGCGACCAGCGGGCCCTTGAGCTGCAGCGGCGCCTCGAGGCCGCCGGGCTGCTGAGCGTGGCGATCCGCCCGCCCACCGTTCCGGAGGGCACGGCCAGGCTGAGGCTGGTGCTGCGCCAGGATCTTCCGGCCGGCAGCCTGGCGCGCCTGCTCGCCGCCCTCGGCCCCTGATGGTCACAGCCCTCACCGCGCCTAGGTCTTCAGCGCCCAGGACCCCAGCACCCCTGGAGCTGATCGCCATGCACGGCTGGGCCGGCGAGGCCAGCCAATGGGCGCCCTGGCTCGAGGCGGTGGAGCCGCTGGGCTGGGGCTGGCAAAGCGGCGAGCGGGGCTACGGCAACGCCGCCGCCGCCATGCCCGGCTGGGGCGATGGCGGCGGCCGACGCGTGCTGCTGGGCCACTCGATCGGCCCCCATCTAGTGCCGAGCGCCCTGCTCGCCAGCGCCGATGCCGTGGTGCTGCTGGCCAGCTTCGGCCGCTTCCTGCCACCAGGCCGCGAGGGCCGCGGCATCCAGGCGGCCCTGGCGGCCATGGCCGCCAACCTCCACGACGCCCAGAGCGCCCGGGCGATGCTGCAGCGCTTTCTGGCCAAGGCGGCAGAACCCCTAACCCTCGAGCAGATGCCGCCGGGCCCCGCCCAGGGCCCGCTCAGCCCCACCAACCGGCGCCGGCTGCGCGACGACCTCGAACTCCTGGCCCGCTGCAGCGGCCTGCCCAGGGGATTTCCCGCCCAGGGGCCGGTGCTGATCGTGGAGGCCCAAGAAGACAGAATCATTGGGCCCGAGGTGCGGGCGCTGCTGCGCGCCGAACTCCCCGCTGCCGACGTTGTGACCCTGCCGGCCACCGGCCATGCCCTGCTGCGCTCGCCGCTGATCCCAAAGGTGCTGGAGTGGCTGCAGGCCAGCGTGGCGCCATGAGCACTGATCCCTCCGCCTTCAGCCAGAGGGTGCGGGCGGGCTTCGGTCGCCGCGCCGGCTCCTACAACCTCCACGCCAGGCTGCAGAGGGGCACCGCCTGGCGCCTGGGCCATCTCTGCCGCGACCTGCCCCTGCCCACGGGCCCCCGCGCCGATCTGGGCGCCGGCAGCGGCCTGCTCAGCCGCGCCCTGGTGGAGCAGCACAGCGGCCTGCGCCAGCAGCCACCGCTGCAGCTCGACCACTGCCCGGAGCTGCTGGCACTCAATCCCCTGGCGCCGGCCGCAAAGCTCCACTGGGACCTCAACGGTGGCCTGCCGGCCCGATTGGGGGGCGCCGCCCTGCTGGCATCCAACTTCGTCCTGCAGTGGCTCGACGATCCGATCGCCCAGCTGGGGCACTGGTGCACGCGCCTGCGGCCCGGCGACTGGCTGAGCCTGGCCGTGCCCACCGCCGGCAGCTTCCCGCAGTGGCGCCAGGCCGCCGAGGCTGCCCAGGTGCCCTGCACCGCCCTCTGCCTGCCATCGGCAACGGCCCTGATCGAGGCCGCGGGCGGCGCCGGGCTGGAACTCCGCCACGGCCAGCGACTGCGCTTCAGCCGCCCCAACCAGGGGGGGCTTGAAACCCTGCGGCAGCTGCAGCAGCTGGGGGCCAGCGCCAGCCGCGAACCAAGCCTGAACGCTGGCCAGCTGCGCCGCCTGCTGCGCCACTGGCCAGCTGGCGGTCCACTCACCTGGGAGGTGCTGCTGCTGGTGGGCCGCGCCCGATGAATCGATCCACGCCGCCGCTCTGCCCAGACGGGCGCCTGGTGATCTGCGGCACCGACACCGACGTGGGCAAGACCGTGGTGAGCGCCTTGGTGGTGCAGGGTCTCGAGGCCCGCTACTGGAAGCCGGTGCAGAGCGGCCTGGAAGGCGGCGGCGACAGCGGCCGCCTGCGGCAGCTGCTGCAGCTGCCGGCGGAGCGGATCCTGGGCGAGGCCTACCGGCTGAGCGCACCCGTCTCCCCCCACTGGGCCGCTGAGCGCGACGGCCTGCTGATCGAATCGGCGCGCCTGGCCCTGCCCGCTGGAGCGGGGCCGCTGGTGGTGGAGACCGCCGGTGGGCTGCTGGTGCCCCTGCGCCGCGACTGGCTGCAGATTGATCAGATCCAGCACTGGGGCCTGCCGGTGCTGCTGGTGGCCCGCAGCGGCCTCGGCACCCTCAACCACACCCTGCTGTCGCTCGAAGCCCTGCGGCGGCGGCGGATTGCGGTGCTTGGCCTGGTGCTCAACGGCCCGCCCCACCCAGATAATCCCCGCACCTTGGAGGAGCTGGGCGGTGTGCCGGTGCTGGCCGAGCTGCCCCCGCTCGATCCGCTCACCGCCGCCGCCCTCGATCAGCAATGGCAGGCCAGCCGCCTCGCCCATACGATTGGTCGATGAACAAATTGGTTGATGACTCAACGAAACGCCCTCGTCACCGCCCTTCTTGTGGCACTCGGCGGCGGCCTGCTGGTGCTTTTCACCGACGTTGAGGTGGGATTGGTGAAGTGGGTCAACTGCGGCCCCCTCGCCACGGACGGCGATCGCAACAGCGAGATCTGCCGCTGAGGCCGAGCCGGTGACGCCACGCCTTCGCAAAACTCCGCTTGACCCCTGAACCCAGCTGGCACCCGCACCTCTGGCACCCCTTCACCCAGGTGGCAGTGGCGGCACCGCCGTTGCGGGCGGTGAGGGGAGAGGGGGCCTGGCTCGAACTCGATGACGGCCGCCGCCTGATCGATGCGATCAGCAGCTGGTGGGTGACCCTGCATGGCCACGCCGAAGCCTCGATCGCGGCGGCGATAGCGCGCCAGGCCAGCAGGCTGGAGCAGGTGATCTTCGCCAATTTCAGCCATCCGGCCGCCGAGGAGCTTGGCCAGCGCCTCAGTGCCGTTAGCGGCCTGGAGCGCCTGTTCTTCTCCGACAACGGCTCCACCGCCGTGGAAGTGGCCCTCAAGATCGCCTGGCAGTGGTGGCGCAACCAGGGGATTGAGCGGCGGCGGCTGATCGCCTTCGATGGCGCCTACCACGGCGATACCTTCGGGGCGATGGCGGTGGGCGAGCGTTCGCTGTTCTCGGCCCCCTTCGAGCCCCTGCTGTTCGCCGTTGAGCGGGCACCCTGGCCGGCCACCTGGTGGGGCGACGACACGGTGCAGGATCGTGAGGCGGCGGCCCTGGAGAGGCTGGAGCAGTTGCTGGCGGTGCCCACCGCCGCGGTGATCCTCGAACCGCTGCTGCAGGGTGCTGGCGGCATGGCGATGGTGCGACCCGAATTCCTGCAGGGCGTGCAGCAGCGTGTGCGCGACGCCGGGGCGCTCCTGATCGCCGATGAGGTGCTGATGGGCTTCGGCCGCAGCGGCTCTCTGTTCGCCAGCGCCAAGGCCGCTCTCCAGCCCGACCTGATGGCCCTCTCCAAGGGCCTCACCGGCGGCTTCCTGCCGATGGGCGTGACCCTGGCCAGCGAGAGGATCCATGCGGGCTTCATCAGCAACGAGCCAGACCGCACCTTCTTCCATGGCCACAGCTTCACCGCCAACCCACTCGGCTGCGCCGCCGCCCTGGCCAGCCTCAGCCTGCTGGAGACGTTCCCGGAGCGGCACCAAGGCTTCGAAGCGCGCCATCGCCCCCACCTCGAGGCGCTGGCAAGCCAGCGCGGGGTGCATCGGCCCCGGCTGATCGGCAGCATCGCCGCCTTCGATCTAGCGGCAGGGCAGCCTGGCTATCTGCACCCTTCGGGGCGCCGCCTGCAGGAGCTCTGCCTGCAGCGGGGCGTGTTCCTGCGCCCCCTTGGCCATGTGGTGTACCTGCTGCCGCCGCTCTGCCTCAGCGATGCCGAACTGGAGCAGTGCTACGGCGCCATCGCCGCCGCCCTGGATCAACTCTGAGATCGGGCCTAAGGCCCCGCCAGGATCGCGGCCTGCACGTCGGCCCTGGAAAGGCCATAGGGAAAGCGGCGCACACTCTGCTGGCCCTCCTGGTGCCAGATCACCTGCAGGTCTTCCACCTCCAGTTCAATGCGGGCGCTCCATAGAGGCTGGTGCAGATCCCAGCAGCAGGGATTATCCGCCTGCTGGCGGGCGCCCAGCTCCTGCAACCAGCTCTCCAGGCTCGGCAGGGGATGGTTGTAGAGCGGAGTTTGGGGAGAGGGCAACGGAGCCATCCGCGGAGGTTTGATCCGGGGCTCCGGCAGTCTGCCCCGCCGGCCACCAGCTGGGGGGGTTAACCAGGGCCGTTCCCCTGGCCCAGGCCAGGCCCAGGCCCAGCACCAGGCTGAGAAGGAGCGCCACAAGCAGCAGCAGCAGGGCGAACCACTCCCCCCCTGAGAGGGCACGGCGCACCGCCACGGGCGATGCCGCCAAAACCGCTGGCTGGGCCAGGCGCAGGGCCGCCAAGGCCGTGCTGCGCTGCAGCTCGGCGTCGTAGCGGCGGCGGCGCTCCGGATCACTCAAAGTGGCGTAGGCCAGCTGCAGGCGGCGGAACTGCTCTGCGGCCAAGGGGGCCGGCAGGCTGGTGGTGTCGGGGTGATAGCGCTTGCTGAGGCTGCGGAAGGCCTGGCGCAGCTCCACGCTGCTCGCCTGGGGGCTCAAGCGCAGCAAGGCGTAATGGCTCGCGCTGGGCGGCGGCAGGATGGCCGATTCCGGCGGCAGGCTGGCCGATTCCGCCGCCCCGTCCTGGGCACTGGATTGGGCCTCTCCACCTGCCACCGTGTTGCGCCCAGTCGCCAACGTGTGCGGGATCCTAGAGAGCTTGCCGATGCCTGCCAGGGGATGTCAGCCGCCGCGGAGTACGCCAGCCCCAGCCAGGCCCTCTGGGACCGGCTCGGCTGGACCCCAAGCCCAAGCCAGGAAGAGCAGCTCATAGGCCTGCAGAGCGAACTGCAGAGCTGGAACGCCCAGCTCAACCTCAGCCGCCTGGTGGCAGGGGAAGACTTCTGGATCGCCCAGGTGTTCGACAGCCTTTGGCCACTGCTGCCGCTGTTGCAACAGGCCCCGGCCACGCCTCTGCGCTGCATCGATGTGGGCACCGGCGGCGGTTTCCCCGGCCTGGCACTGGCCATTGCCCTTCCCCAGCTGCAACTCACCCTGGTCGACTCGGTGGGCCGCAAGGTGGAAGCGGTGCGGGCGATGGCCGAGACCCTCGGCCTCGGCGCTCGGGTGGAAACGCGCTGCGAGCGGATCGAGCGCACCGGCCGGGAACCCCATGGCCGCGGCCAGTACGACTGGGCCGTGGCCCGGGCCGTGGCCAGCGCCCCCGTGGTGGCGGAATACCTGGTGCCACTGCTGCGCCCTGGCGGGCGGGCGCTGCTCTACCGGGGGCAGTGGAGCGCCGCCGATGGCGATGGGCTCGAGCGGGCCCTGAGGCACCTGAACGCCCGGCTGAAGGCGGCGCGGCGGCTGGAGCTGCCCGCCGGTCGCGGCGTGCGCCACGCCCTGGAGCTGGAGGCCCTGGGGCCCTGCCCGAAGGCCTACCCGCGGGCCGTGGGTGTGCCCGCCAAGCAGCCCCTGGGCTAGCCCCTGGCCTGAGCGCTCAGGGCCGGGGCAGGGTGCGGCGCAGCCGCGCCGGGCTCGGCAGACCCAGGGGCTGGATCTCCTGCTGGGCCAGCTGGGCCTGCAGGCTGGGGAGTTCCTCGTAGGCCACCCAATGAATGCAGTCCACCGGGCAGGTGTCGATCGCTTCCTCGATCCGCTCGCTGCTGTCTCCGTCCTGGCGAATCGCCCGCGAACGACCCCAGTCGGGCTCCACCACAAACGTGTTGCCCGCCACATGGGCGCAGTAGCGGCAGCCGATGCACACCGCCTCATCCACCCAGACGGCCTTCTCGCGCAGCTGGCCACCGAGCAGGGGTTCAGAGCCACTGCGCACGACCGTGGCCGCAACCGTGGTGAAGGCGAGCGAGGGATCCACCCGGGCGCTCAGTCCTGCCAGCGGGTTACCACCACTTCGATGCTGCCATCGAGATGGTTGGTCTGCTCCTGCACCTCGAAGCCCTCCTCGGCGGTGGCCGCCAGGATGCTGCAGAGGGCATAGCGCTGGTTGAGCTGGGCCAGGAAACGCTCCACCGGCACCGGCAGGCGCCAGAGGTCGAGATCGGCCACCAGCTCGTAGCTGCCATTGGCCTCGTTCCAGCGGAAGCCGATATCGGCGCCGTTCTGCTCGGGGATCACGAGGTCTGCAAGAACCAGCTGGCCGCGGTAGCCGCGGAGCTCACGCTGGCCTTCCTGGGGGGAGTGCCCGAGGTGGGAGAGAGCCTCGATCAGGGCCTGGCGATCACGGAGTTCGGTTTTGAGGGTGCTGAAGTGCGACATCGGGGCCAAGCAAGAAACGTAGATCGGAGCGGTGGTCAACCAGGCCGCTGCTGAACCATCTGCTGGGGGACGGCCTCCAGCGGCTGGGCCTGGTAGGCCTCCGAGGTGCGGCGACGCTGTTGCAGCGAACCGATGCGAGCCTCGATGCGGTCGGTGAGCTGCTCACAGCCATCACCTTGGATACCGTCAACCCGCTCTTCCACACGCCCGTCGGGGCGAATCCGGAAATGGATGGTCTGCTGGGCCATCCCGGGCATCCAGGGGGAATCGAATCTTAGCGAAAGTTTGCGCTGAACGGCGATTTCGGCGCGGCAGGCAACTCAGGGCCAAACCAGGTCTGGCGCAACTCAGGCCAGCAGGCCCTCATCCACCAGGGTCTGCAAGCGCTCGAGCACGTCCGGTTGCTCCATCTGCTCGAGGGCCACCCTGGCCTCATCGCGCACGGCCGGATCACCGTCTTGAACCATGGCATGGAGCAGGGTTTCCTCCACCTGCCGCTGGCGTGGCTCCACCAGGTCGCCATAGAGCCGGCCGAGGGCCCAGGCACTGTTACAGCGCACGGCCGCTTCGCTGTCGATCCGCAAGCTGAGCAGCAATTGGCTAGCCGCCGGATCGGCCTTGGCCGCGCCGGTGCTGCCGGCATCCGCCAGAGAGCTGGCAGCCCAGAGGCGCACTGCGGCGATGTCCACCTGCAGGGCGCGGATCAGGGGGTTGAGTATCGGCGCATCGGTGTAGTTGCCCAGGCTCCAGGCCACCGCCTTGCGTACGTAACCATTGCTGTCGCCCTGGAGCAGCGCCAGCAGCGGTTCAACGGCCATGGGATGGGGGTTTCGCCCCAGGGCATAGACGGCACTCATCCGCAGGATCGGGCAGGCGGCCTCCAGCAGCGGCAGCAGCAGCGGATTGGCGCGCGGATCGCGGTGTTCACAGAAGATCCGCAACCCCTGCATGCGCTGCTCGTAGCCGCCGGCCAGCAGGCTCAGCCCGAGGTCGCATTCGGCGGCCACATCGGCAGCCTCCGGCTCCAGCGTATCGATTTCATCGAGGGGATCACCACGCAGCTCTTCGGCCAGCTCGCGGGCGAGCACCTCCGGATCCAGGTAGAGCTCCTGGGGACTGTCAGCAAAGGGCCCACTGGCGGCGCCAGGCGAAGCCGGGTCTTGGTCGTAGAAGCCGCTCACCGTTCTCGCTCCTCTGATTTATCGCTTCTCTGAGCTGGATCAAGCCAGCGGTGCCGGCGCGAGCATGTCGCCCGGCAGCCAGATGCGCGCACTAACGGCGATCAGGGCCAGAACGAACATCAAAACGATCGCCGCCGGCAAGAGCGTGGAGCGGAAGAATTGCACAGTCTTGGGGGGAGAGCAGGCGTCTGGTTCCATCATCGCCCGGCCGCGCCCCCCTAGGAGCTCATCCCCCGCAGGCCTGCCTGCAGGCGGGAGCGCTGCTGCAGGCCCAACACAGCCAGCACAGCCACCACCAGCCCGCCCCAACCCCAGAAGGGAAGCTTGAGCAGGAAGCCGCCGATGCCGAGCAGGGCTCCGAACAACACCGCACAGCTCAGCACCAGTTGGCTCACCAGATCGAGCAGGGTTTCCTGGGGCTCGACGCCGGTGCGGCGCCGCCAGCCGGCCCAGCCCGGCCCGGCCGGCCTCACCTGGTGCACGAAGCGTTCAAGCACCTCGGCACTCTCCGGCGGGGTGGCCAGCATCACCAGGATCCAGAGCACGGCCGTGAGCACGGTGGTCACCAGCAGCCGCACGCCGTAGTCGTCGATGCGCAGCAACGGCACCACGGAGGTGGAGAACCCCACCAGAAAGCCGCCGAGCATCGCCGCCAGCTCGGCGGCAGCATTGATCCGCCACCAGAACCAGCGCAGCACCAGCACCACCCCCGGGCCCGTGCCGATGGCAATCACCAGCCGGAACACGGTGCCGATGTTGGTGCTCAACAACGCCGTGAGCACACCCAGGGCCACCAGCACCACCGAGGCCAGCTGGCCCACCAGCAGCAGCTCCCGATCCTTTGCCTCCGGCCGCATGAAGCGCTGGTAGAGGTCGTGGGTGAGGTAGCTGGCACCCCAGTTCACCGCCGTGCTCACGGTGCTCATGAAGGCCGCCACCAGCGACACCACCACCAGGCCCAGGGCCACGGGCGGCAGCAGTTTCACAGCCAGCAGCGGGTAGCTCTGCTCCCAGTCGGTGGATTCGGGCAGCAACACCACCGCCGCCAGGGCCACCAGAATCCAGGGCCAGCTGCGCAGCAGGTAGTTCACCCCAAGGAACACCCAGCTGGCGATGCGGGCCTGGCGCTCGTCGCGGGTGGCCAGCAGCCGCTGGATGAATTCACCGCCGCCGTCGCTGCGGCGAAAGCTCCACCACTGCAGGGCGATGTAGGCCGTGAAGGTGGGCACGGAGATGCCGGCGCCTTCCATCCAGCTCAGCTGGCCGTCCTTCAGTTGCCAGGGCACCAGCGAGAGCAACTCGGGCCGGTCCAGAGCGCGCAGGCTGGCCAGCATGGCGTCCATGCCACCGGCGGCCTGCACTGCAAACACCGCCACCGCCACCGCCCCGGCCAGGGCCACCACCAGCTGCAGCATGTCGGTCACCACCACGGCCCAGAGACCGCCGGCCGCCGTATACACCAGCACCAGCACCCCCACGATCGCCA
>JAWOHV010000077.1:0-17390 GCA_046484965.1 Prochlorococcaceae cyanobacterium | reverse complement strand
CCGGGTGAGTCAGGAGCACAGCAAAACGATCGCCACCGGCTGGATCAACGCCGGCCGCCTTGACGACTACCTGCAGCGCCTGGCTAGCGCTTAAGCGGCGGCACCATCAGGTTGAGGGCACGATCAGCTCCTCAAGCTGGCGTTGCAGATCAGCCGTGAGCCTGGCCGCGGCGGCGCGGCGGTCCTGGCGGTAGCCATCCAGGCGCGGCGCCACGGCGATCGGCGCGCCGATGCTGATCAGCACGCGCCTGGGCCCCAGCCGGGGCCGGCGGGCAAGGTTGCCGCCCAGCAGGCGGCACTGGCTGTCCCAGAGCAGCAGCAGGGTGTCGGCGAAGCGCTCCTGGCTGGGACGCTGCCGCACGTAGCTGCCGCTCACGGCCACGAAGTTCTCCACCAGCCGCATGTGCCAGAGCTGCCGTTCGCTTTCCTCCGCCAGTCGGTCGGCCAGGCCCCGCTGCAGGGGGCAGCGGGCCTCCGCTTCCCCCACGGTTGGGTAGAGCCGCTCCCAGGCGGCCTGCTCCAGCCGCCGGCAGCGGTCGGTGAGATCACCGGCAGCTCGGATCCTGAACGACTCCTCCACCACCTCCAGGGCCGTGGTCAGCAGTCGCTGCAGGCGCTCTGCCAGATCCGGCAACTCCGGCAGGGCGCGCTGGTAGGCCTGGCGATAGAAGCCCTCCATCAGCATCAGCATCCGCTCGGCCAGGGCCAGCAGGCGGCCGTAGAGCTGCTCGGGCTCCAAGCTGGGGCTAACCGGTGGGCTGAGATTGGCGTTGCGCTCCAGCTCGCCCAGCAGCTGCTCGATGGCGCCCCAGATCGGCACGCTCCAGGAGTACTGAAGGCCAATCGGCAGGATCGTTGTCGCCTCGTTGCGGCCTGCCTTGCGCAGGTCCTCCGCGGTCCAGAAGGCGAGCTGGGCGATGCCGGGCTCCAGCGGGCTCACCACCTCGTTGTGGCCGTTGGTGCCGCCCTCCGGTGCGGCGGCGAAGGGATGGTCGCCGTGCAGCAGCAGCTCGCGGGCCGAGCGCAGGCCGGCGCTGTCGAGCTTGCCGCGCTGGATCGAGCTGCCCCCCAGCCGTTGCAGCAGCCAGCCCGCCTGCGCCCCGGCCCAGAGGGGAATGCCCCTGTCGTAGAGGAAGTAGCTGTGGGGCCGCCGCCGCAGGTGCACGCCCAGCTGCCGGCTCTGGCGCGGCAGCTGCTGCCAGAGCAGCGCGGCCATGCAGAGCGGATCGCTGGTGCTCGGATGGCGGAAGGCCAGCAGCAGGCGGCTCTCGCCTGCCTGGAAGGCCTCCATCGCCGCCACCAGCCGCTCACCATCGCGCACCCTCAGCTCGCGGATCTCGCTGCGCTGCTTCAGCCAGAGCGGCAGCAGCAGCCTGTCCATGGCCAGCACACGGCCGTCCAGGCGGGGAGGCAGGAACTTCAGGGGCGGTGCGGCGGGCATCCAGGCTGCGGCGATTGGCCGCGGGGATCGAACTCCTGCATTGAACCTGGGATGCGCTGGGATCTGCAGCCTCAGCTTTCTTTGGTCTGCTCCCAGGTTTTGATGGCCCAGAGCAGTTCGCCCATGTCCCAGCCAAGGTTGTTGAAGTTGCGGACGGCCATGGCGTCGTCGCCCTCCAGCAGCAGCTGGGCGAACCCCTTCACCAGGGCAGCCGGTTCGATTGTTAGTCCAGCCTGGGCGGCCACCGAGACCAGATCAGCAGCTGTGGTTGCCCCGCGCAGCTGCCGTTGCAGATCTTCGTCCGAGCGCACTGCATCAAGAAAGGCACTGATTTCCATCTGATCTGGGATCACGTGCCGAACCTAGGCTACGTGGCTTCGCTGCAACGTGTTCTGCAACACAGTGAGATCGAGATTCGGTTGGATTGAATGATGGAGTCATTGCTGCCGCCGGTGTTGGGGTTTATTTCTGGCAGCGGCATCAATACCGGCAGTAAGTTGAGCGCTCCTCGTTTGAGGCGCATTCGTAAGATTCGATTGGTGATGTTGCAGGTAGCCCTTCTCTGCAGCATCAAGATCATTGTTCACTGGATTGGCCTTGAGCGGATAAGTGTCAGTCCATTGTTTTCGGCGATAGTTGCCTCCACCGTATTCTTGCTGGGCTTTTTGCTGAGTGGAGTGCTCGCCGATTTTAAGGAAAGCGAAAAAATACCTGGCGAGTTATCAACCTCATTTGTTTCTTTGGTTCTGGAAATTCAAGCTATCCCCGTTTACAACCCTGGGGCCCAGGTTGGGGCTGCAATTATTGCGGTTGTTGATCTTGGCAGGCAGATGGTTGATTGGTTGCAGGAGAAGATCAAGTGCGACGAGTTGTTGGCATCCTATTGGCATGCTCACGTTCAGGTGGTGGGTGCTGCCGCCCAGCTCAAGGGAGATGCTTCAACGCTGCGGGGAAGGCTGATGCAGGACCTCAGCGTCGTGCTGCAAAAAATCAATCGAGTTCAAACGATTCGAGGCACCACATTTGTGCCCCTAGTTTATTGGATGGCTGATATAGCAGCAGTGCTTCTTTTTGCTGGTTTGGTCATGTCAAAATCTGGCAGCTTGGTCGAGTCAGTATTTTTCCTCGCTGTGATCTCATTCGTGGTGATCCTGTTGCTTCGCCTGATCGATGATCTCGATAATCCATTTGGTGCCAGCGATCCCGATTCGGCAGAGGATGTTTCGATCGAGGTGCTCAGGCAAGCGATTTCCAGGCTTGGAGCTTCCCAAGAGGCTAGCTGAGGATGTTCAGCTTGTGTTCTGCAACACCTGAGCTGGGGAGGCAGTTGGATAAGGTTAAGGATTGGTGGGATTAAGGTGCCTAGCACAAAGAATGCCGGCCACACTCGACCCGCTGAGCCTCGAGTTTCTGCGCCGCGATCCGACCGGCCTTCAAGCGCGCGTTCCAGGCGGCTGCGCAAAATCCGTGGGGTGTTTCTCCAGGTGCTTGTGCTTTGCGGCATCAAAGTGGCGGTTCATGCGCTGGGCCTGGAAAAGATTGGCGTGAACCAGCTGTTTTCGGCGATGGTCGCCTCGACAGTTTTTCTGCTTGGTTTTCTGTTGAGCGGCGTGCTCACGGATTTCAAGGAGAGCGAGAAGATTCCCGGAGAATTGGCCACTTCGCTCCAAACCCTGAAGCTGGAGATCCAGGCGATTCAGGGCTACCACCCTGAGGCGAGGGTTGCGGCGGCGCTCGAGGCTGTGGCGGGGTTGGGCCACTCCCTGCTGGATTGGTTGAAGGAGCGGATCACTACGGAGCAGATCCTGTTATGCCACGAGCAGGTCCATCGGGAGGTGGTGCTTGCCGCCGTTCAGTTCAAGGGTGATGCCTCCACTTTGCGGGGCCGATTGATGCAGGATATGGCGGTGATTCTGCAAAAGATTAACCGGGTGCAGACCATCCGCGATACCACCTTTGTGCCCCTGGTTTACTGGATGGCCGACATTGCCGCAGTGCTTTTATTTGGCGGCCTGGTGTTGGCCCGGGCTGAGAGCATAGCGGAGTCCGTCTTCTTCCTGGCGGTGATTTCCTTCATCGTGATCTTGCTGTTGCGATTGATCGACGATATTGATAATCCCTTCGGCCTCTCCGATCTCGATTCGGCGGAGGATGTGTCAATTGAGCTGCTGGAGAATGCTGTGGGGCGTCTGCGCTCTTGCTAGCTTCGTCTACTTGACCCGCTTCCAAGCAGTCAGCGCTGTTCCTCCTCTCGATGCATCCGGAACCGCAAATCTCAGTTCATCTCCGCTGATTTTGAATGGCCACTTCTGCTCGGTTCCGTCCCGATTGGGGAATGTGGAATTCTCAATCTTGAAATAGTGGCCGTTGGCCTCCGCGCTAAGGATCCCTTTTGGATTGGGGCCATGGATTGGGGTCATGGATTTGGGGCATGGTTTTGGGCCATGGATTGGGGTCATGGCTTGGAGTTGTATTGCCGACCCGTTCAGTGCTTCCCGATAAGGGCGTCCAGGTGCCAGCCAGGCCCTTGGCGGGCTGAACGCTAACAATGTTTGTTTACAAGATCACGCCTAAAAGCACTGCCATGGCTACGGAAGTGAGTTGAAGAAACTGCTTCATATCTGATGCTGAGTAGCTAAACTTCGGCACAATTTTGGCGCCTTTGTAGTGCCAATGTAATGCCGTTGAAGCGCCATTGCAGCGAGCCTCAATCTGCCAGCGATGCATGGCAGGTTCGACCCTTCCCCTCCCTGGTTGGCGCCGCTTTGCGACCATGGCCCTACTGCTCCAACACCGCCGGACTCACAGCCGAACAGTTTGAGAGCGATGAACTGGTCAGCGACGCTGTTCTACGCAATCTCGAACTCCTCGGAGAAGCTGCCAAGTAAATCCACGACGATGTACGCCATCGCTATCCCCAGTTGCGGTGGCGTCGCGTGGCAGGCCTGGGCGATCTTCTTGCTCACGCCTACTTCGGCTTGGAGGACGAGGCGATCTGGCAGGTCGTGAGCACGAGTGTTCCAGCTCTTGCCCTGCTGGTCGCTGAGCTCGATCGCAACTGCCACCGATCAGAGGTGCTGGCCGGTAAATCAACTGCTGGTTCCGCAAGGGGGCTTGCTAGTGATAGGCACCTCGAAAAATTCAGGGGCGGATGAAAGCCAGCCACTGAGAATCACTGCAGCATCGGGGCCTGCTTGAACCCGCACCCGTTGCAAAAGCAATTTTTCGAGGTGCCCACCAGTCACTCGATCCTCATGAGCAATCTAAAGGTTGCATTCTCGATGCGGCGTGTCCCTGCCATTGCAGCTTGCAACGCTGAGCAAGCGTGTAACGAATTCGGAACCCTCGCTGATCATTGAACTGCTGTTAACCATTGGTACGCAACCTGAAGAAATTGCCGGCGAAATCCCGTGATGACAACCCCCTCGTTTTCAGCCCAGAGCTTACCCAATCCATCGGCCTATGGTGATCCCCAGCGAAATGGGCTGAGCAGCGATGACCTCTTCAATGGGATGACGGAGCACCTGTGCTTCACACTCGGACGACATGTAGATGGGGCCAGCGCTCACGATCTTTACATGGCACTCAGCTATACGGTGCGGGACCGGCTGATGACACGCCATCTCGCCTACAAAGATGCCTTACGGGCCTCACAGCCGAAGGCGGTGGCCTACCTCTCCGCCGAATTTCTCATAGGGCCTCAGCTCGGCAACAACCTGCTGATGCTCGGCATCCGCCAGGAAGCCGCCGAAGCCGTCAGTCGCTTTGGCCATCGGAACCTGGATGACCTCCTGGAGGTGGAGGAGGAACCGGGACTGGGGAACGGCGGCCTGGGCCGTCTCGCCGCCTGCTATCTCGAATCGCTTGCATCACTTGAGATTCCGGCCACGGGCTACGGCATCCGCTACGAATTTGGGATCTTTGATCAGGAGATCCGCAATGGCTGGCAGGTGGAGATCACCGACAAGTGGCTGAAGGGAGGCTGGCCATGGGAGCTGGTGCATCCGGACAAGGCCTGCAAGGTGGGATTCGGGGGATTCACCGAGACGATTCATGACGACGATCGATGTATCAGGGTGCACTGGACGCCTGCAGAAGCGGCAATCGGCATCCCGCATGACGTGCCGGTCCTTGGCTACCGCGTCAACACCTGCGACCGTTTGCGGCTGTGGCGCGCCGAGGCGGCAGAGTCGTTCGATTTTCATGCCTTCAACAACGGCGACCACTTCGGCGCGGTTGAGGAGAAAGTGGCATCGGAAACCCTCTCCAAAGTTCTCTATCCCAATGACGGCACCGATGCCGGCCGGCGGCTGCGGCTGAAGCAGCAGCATTTCTTCGTGAGCTGCTCAGTCCAGGACATGCTTCGGAACCTTGATCAGCGGCACATTCCCGTACATGATTTTCCGGACCACTGGTCCATCCAGCTCAACGACACCCATCCCGCCATTGCAGTGGCGGAACTGATGCGGCTGCTGATCGATGAACGCCATCTCGGCTGGGATGAGGCCTGGGCGATCACCCATCGCTCAATGTCCTATACCAACCACACCCTGCTGCCGGAGGCCCTTGAACGCTGGCCGCTGGATCTGTTCGCTTCACTGCTGCCCCGTCATCTGGAGATCATCTATGAAATCAATGCCAGATTTCTGCAGCAGGTGCGGTTGAGGTGTCCAGGCGATCTCGACATCCTGCGGCGCGTCTCGATCATCGAAGAAGATGGTGGCAAGACGGTGAGGATGGCCAACCTCGCCACAGTGGGCTCTCATAAAATCAACGGTGTGGCAGCACTCCACAGTGCCCTGGTGCGAGAGGATCTCTTTGTGGACTTCGCCCGGCTCTGGCCTGAGAAATTCACGAATGTCACCAACGGCGTGACGCCGAGGCGTTGGGTCGCTCTGGCAAATCCGCCGCTGCATGATCTGCTCAGCGAAGTGCTGGGCAACGACTGGCCAGCCCGGCCGGATGCGATGCGGGAGCTGGAGAGCCGCCAGAAGGATGAAGCATTCCTCGAACGCTGGGGGGCCTGCAAGCTCGCAGCAAAACGACGGCTGGCAGAGATCATCGCCGCGCAATCGCAAGTGCTGATTGATCCTACCACCATGTTCGACGTACAGGTAAAACGTATTCATGAGTACAAACGGCAGCATCTGAATGCTCTGCAAGTTATCACCCGCTATCTCGACATCAAGCGAGGATATTCTGAGGACCAGGTGCCACGAACCGTCATCTTCGGTGGCAAGGCCGCGCCGGGCTACGGCATGGCAAAGCTGATTATCCGTCTGATCAATGGTATCGCCGAAGTTGTGAACGAAGATCCCGACACGCGTGGCCTTCTGAAGGTTGTCTTCCTGGCTGATTACAATGTGAAGCTTGGTGAGAAAGTTTATCCAGCGGCCGATCTCTCCGAGCAGATTTCCACGGCGGGTCTGGAGGCATCAGGAACAGGGAACATGAAGTTCATGATGAATGGTGCGCTTACCATCGGCACCCTAGATGGGGCGAATGTGGAGATTCGAGAACAGGCTGGCGCTGAGAATTTTTTCCTGTTCGGCAAAACCACGGAGCAGATTGCTGAGCTACGCAGGCATTACCTCCCCTGGGAGTTACTCGATACCATGCCCTTGCTTCGAGAGGCCTTTGATCTATTGGCCAAAGGTCATTTCAGCTGTGGTGACCGTGATTTGTTCCAGCCGCTGATTCACGATTTGTTGAGCACAGACCGATACTTCGTCATGGCAGACTTCAATGATTATGTTCGCGCCCAGGAGAGCGTCTCCAAGGCCTGGAGCAACCGCGGACGCTGGAACCGGATGGCCCTGCTGAATGCCGCCCGCAGCGGCTTCTTCTCCTCAGATCGTGCCATTCGGGAGTATGCAAATTCGATCTGGAAAGTTGAACCACTGAAGGTCGTCATGGGCTGCAGCCGCTTCTGAGAGCTAGGCGCACCTGTGAACTGGCCGGCTTGGAGGATGCCATGCAGCGAGATGCCGATCTGGTCGAGTGGAACTACGGCAGCGATGAAGGCAGGCCACTGGCGGTGATTGATCAGGAACGGCCCGGACAGCAGCATCAGCCATGGCCGCTGCCTGCCGGGCTGAGCGGAATGGCCTCGGGGTGATGGTGGGCCGCCAGTTCGAGGCGGCGGAAGGTGGGGCTGTTCTTGCGCTGATGGTTCTGCATCCGCAGCACGATGTCGTGCAGCGTGCGCACGGTTGCTGCGATGTTGGGTCCCTTGTTGAGCATCACCCCCTCGGCACGGGCGCCCATGGCGGCATCGGTGATCTCAGCGCGTGTGGGTGTACCCCGCTGCGCCAATTCCTCCAGCACCTGAGTGGCCCAGATGCAGGGCAGATGGGCCGCTTCACAGACCCGCAGCATCTCCTCCTGGATCTCAGCAAGCCGTTCCCAGCCGCACTCGATCGCCAGATCGCCGCGGGCGATCATCACGCCGAGCGGCGCCGGATGGCGCATGCCGGCCAGCAGCAGCGCGGGCAGCTGATCGAAGGCTTGGCGTGTCTCGATCTTCAGGATCACGCCGAGATCCGGTTGACCAAGGCGGATGAGTTGCTCCTGCAGGGCGTGCAGGTCGCTGGGGCGGCGCAGGAAGGATGCGTTGACGATGTCGGCGTGGGTGGCGACGAAGGCGAGGTCCTCAAGGTCGCGGGAGGTCAGCGCCGCCAGCTGGAGCGTGCTGTCGGGAAGATTGATGCCCTTGTCGGCCCGCAGCCGGGAACGCAGCCGCCGCGCTGCGGTGATCTCCACAAGCAGTTCGGGGGCGCCAGCAGGGCCGGCCGGGATGGCCACGATCCGGCCGGCGATCCGGCCGTCATCGAAGACGATCCGCTCACCGACCTTCACATCGGTGAAGACCTCCGGCAAGGTGCAGCCGATCACCGCCGGACTGGTCACGGCGCCACGAGCGTCGAGCACAGCGTCTCGTCCCGGCTCGGTGCCCGCCACGATTCGCAGCCGATCTCCTGGCCGCAGAGTCACGGCGCCGGGCTGAGGCGGGATCACGCCCACCAAGAGCGAGATCCCGGCCTGGTTCACGAAGCGCAGTCCGGGGATGAAGTGGCAGGTGCGGGTGCTGCTCAGCAGCAGGCCTTCCGCCAGGCGCCTCTCAACTTTGAAGCGCCGCTGCCGGCCGGAGGCATCGACGCCCTGCAGCACATCACCGGTCTTGAGCCGCTGCCAGTCGTCGCCGCTGACCGGCACCACGGCATCGACCCCAGCTTGGGGCTCGAGCGGTCGCATCACCGGCGAGAACAGGAGCCTCGCCGGCGTCAGCAGCCGGCCGAAGTCGTCACGGCGAGGCTTGCAGACCAGCAGCCGCGGCCCAGCCTCAACCGGGCCGGTGCGGAGTTTGGGGCCGGCCAGATCCATGGCGATCCGGCAGGGGCGGTCCGTGGCGGCGCTGGCGGATCGCACCTGATCCACCATCTGTTGCCACACCTTGCGGTCGTCGTGGGCGCAGTTGATCCGGGCAACGGTCATGCCGGCATCGAGCAGCTCGACAATCAGGGCTGGATCAGCCGCGGCCTCGGCGGGCAGGGTCACCATGATCGTGCCCACCTCACCGAGCAGCCGCCGGGTGTTCCCGGCAGCCAGGGCCAGGCCGGCCCTGTGCTCGAGTGGTGGCTCCGCTCCCAGCCGGTGGCCACCGTCCTCTCCGGAGAGCGCGCAGAGGATGGCCAGCACCCGCCTCAGCGTGGCGAGCACGCTGGGCTCACAGCGACCGAGTGAGGAAAGCCCCAGGCAGGCGAGCTGCTCCTGCAGATCGCGGATGTCGTGCTGCCGCAGGGCCACGTAGTGGACCAGATTGAGAGCACTGGGCCGATAGGCCGCTGCCACCGCCTCCAGGATGGGGAGCTCGCGGCCCTCCAGGTCCACCATGGAGCGAGCGAGTTCCACCAGTCTGGGGATGATCCCCCCGGGATCCTGGCAACCGCCGAAGAATTCCTCTGGAAGTGGTCGGTCGCCCGATCCGACCGCAGCCATCTCAAACGGCACCGGAGCCAGCACTGAATTCATAGGACCACTTTGATCCGGGTGGCCTGCGGCTTCAGTCTTGCTGCATACATGGACCCGTTGGGGCGGTGCGGAGGGCAGTCGTCTCAGGAATGCTCTGCCTGACGGATCTTGAGATCCCGCAGGCGTTGATCAACCGAAGCGAGCAGATCGAGGGCGAACATCGGCGTCTCCTGAAGGGCAAACAGGAATTCCTCTCGTCCCATCACCAGCAGGCGGCAGGGGGTGATCGCCACAGCGTGTCCCTGGCGCCGGTGCTGTGGATCTACCAGTGCCCCCATGCCGAACACATCTCCCGGGGCGATGTCTTCACTGCAGGGAGCCGGGCCCCAGCTCAGCCGCATCGTGCCTTCGAGCAGGCCGAACATCCGATCACCGGGTGCCCCGGCCTCGAAGACCGTGTCGCCTTCGGCAACCTCGAGCACGTCACCGTTCTGTGCCAGCGAACGCATGATCTCCAGGGGGGTGACGGCCATGACAGGAGGAAAGGAACTTGAAAAAAGTGTGGCCCAGACGGGTTAAGAACCGGTTGGCCGCCTGCTCAGCGGGACTTGATCGTGCCGGGTGCCTGGAGCCATTCCCCCAGGGCCAGCACCGCCAGCAACAACAGGGCCAGCGGGAAAGACTTGGGGCACGCTCAGCATTGATGCCTCCTGCACTCCGGCTGATATCACCTATCCAACGGACCTGAAGCTGTTGAATGAGGCGCGGCAGTCGACAGAGAGAGTGATTGATGATCTCTGCAGGCAAGCCAACGGTTATGGCGTCCATCGCCCGCGTTATGAGCGCGGTAAGGCGCGTGTACACTTCCTCAATGTCATCCTAGCCGCAAGGCTTCTGCGTAGGCGAAGCCTTCTCGAAGAGAAGCAGTAGCAGAAAAGACCACGACGGAGAAGACTCAAGGCTGTAGGGAGGCGGCAGCTTGACTATCTGCAGCGCAATCTGGAAGCCATTGATGCCCTGATCGCTGATGGGCAAGCCTTTCAGCTCTCAAGAAGCATTGTGGCCGTCAGGGAGACGCTCAGAGCAAGAACGTCCACCATGCCTCCAATAAATTGATCCGCAGCCCATGGAAGGCCTCAGACCGGCGTGGCGTCGCGCACACTCTCGAACAGGTCGATATCCCAGGCCACCAGATCCCGTCGAATGGCGTCAGCACGGGAACGGGGCAACAGCCGTGCCAGATCCTCACCTGTGACCACCCCCGCCAGTTCACCGCCCTCTTCTCTGAGGAACTCCAGGGCATGCCAGGCCAGGATCGCTGCACCCACAGCCGTGGGATAGGAGATGTAGGTGGCGCCCGCATAGGGGCTGCCCAGCAGGCCCCGGTAACGCAGGTAGCTGAGGCCGACGGTCTCGATCGTGACCTGACGGTCGTTGCGCACGTTCTCCGTGTAGCGGATCTCAGCGGCTGCGGCGAAGTGGGCGCGGCGGATCACGCCATTGCGCAGATATTCCTCGATGCGGCGCGGTTTATTCATGCCCGGCAGGATTGCCCGCACCATCGCCTCCACCGTCAGCTCGCTCTGCTGCTGCGGCAGGGTGCGCTTGGAGAGCAGGTTGAGTTTGAACAGCGCCTTCACCAGCTCCACCTCGGAGCCACCGGTGTAAACGCCGATCGATTCGATCTCGGGGAAGGAGCGATGCAGCGACAGCAGCTCCTCCTGGTACAGGGGGTACTGGCGGGTGGGCTCCACTTCGCCAGGAAAATGGTGGTCGCGGGCGGCGCTGAAGGGGTCGAGCACCTGGATGCGCCCATCGCGGAGCAGCCGGGGCCGCTCCGCCAGCTCCTCGAGAGCCACCAGCGGCGACCAGGAAAACACGATCTCATCGGCGTCGATGTCTTCCAGGAGATAGAGATCCACGCTCTCGATCTTCAGGTCGCGGCGGCGGGAACCGCGCAGCTGATGCAGGCGCAGGCCGATCAGGAAGTTCGTCAAACCGGGGGATACGCCGAGGTTGATCAGGGCGGTGCGGCCGCGGTCGCGGTAAGCCTCATCGAAGGCGTACTGGGAGAAGGTGAGGGTGCGCTCGGTCTCGGCGTCGTACATGTCCGACGCCAGATCCACCACATGGGCGTCGAGCCTGAGGCCGAGCTCAAGCAGGGGCGTGTTGAAACCGGGCTGGGCGGCGTTCACCAGCAACTGGGCTCCGGCCAGCCGCTGCAGTTCCGGGGCGCTGCCGTCGAAGAGCGGGGCGAAGTCGGGCAGAGCGATGAAGTCGATCCGGTCGAACAGGCGCTCGGCGTGGAACAGGGCATCGCGGGCCAGCTCGTCATTGAGCACCACCACCACGAAGCGCAACGGCACGTCGTCGCGGTCGGCCAGCTCCGAGAGGCAGATCAGCATCGAGGAGCCCACTGCTCCAAGGCCGAAGAAGGCGATCGTGAGCGGTGCTGCCGTTGGGTCGGGGGTGGCGGCGAGTGGATCCATGCGCAGCCCAGGGAGGGCACCCTTCCTACTGGGCCAAGCAAGTATGGGTTGCAATGCCCGGCCTGAACCTCCTCAATGCGAGTCAGGCAGCGACTTGATGCGGCGGGAAGCTTCCCCCAGACGTGATCCCATCCCTTTCCTGCCAGGCTCCTGATCGGCAGTGCTTGGCAGCCAGACTGTTTCTCGGGCCACGATCGCCTCGAGTTGAGGAAGCGCCTGCCGAAGTTCCTCCCAGAGGTCATGCAGGATCTGAAAAATCTTCCCTGCCCGGCTCTGGATCAAGGACGTTGCGGCCTCAATCGTCTCCATTTGCTCGATCGCCTTGGCTGCCTCGGCGGTCTGAGCCTTCGCTTTGGCAAGGGCTCCTTGGACTTGGCGCCCATCACCATCCCGCCAATCGCCAACACCGGTCCGGTCACGATGGAACCCAAAATCCAGGCGCCATCTGCCATAAAGCCCAGAGATCGCTGCTCCTGCTGCTACGGAGGCCCACCTGTTGGCCTGCCGCGATCGGCAGGGCCATGGATCAGCATGGCTGAACGGCACTGTCTCCTACTCCCCCCGCCGCAGAACGATGGACACCCTCGACGGCAAAATCATCGTGGGCAGCGAGGAGTGGTGCAGTTTTCCGGATGCGGGGCTGCCGGCGATCAAGGCCAGGGTCGACTCCGGGGCGGCGACCTCAGCCCTTCACGCCACCAACATCGTTCCCTTCGAGCGGGATGGCCAGACCTGGGTGAATTTCGAGGTGCACCCGCTGCAGGGCGATCGCTCGGTGCTGGTTCGCCATGAGGCCCTGGTGGTGGCCAGGCGGGAAGTGAAGAACACCAGCGGCGCTCTGGAGAGCCGTTACGTGATCCGCGAACGGATGGTGCTCGGCGGGCAGAGCTGGGAGGTGGAGCTGACGCTCGCCAACCGGGATGCGATGGGCTACCGCATGCTGCTGGGGCGTCAGGCGATGGTGGGGAGGATCTTGGTGGATCCTGAAGGCAGCAACCAGCTCCGGTCGATCAGCCTGGAGGAGAGCCGGGCGCTCTATGCCCATGCCAGCAAGCGCATCGACGGTCTTCGCATCGTGCTGCTGGCAAGTAACCCCGATCTCTACAGCAACCGCCGCCTGATCGAGGCGGGGGAGGAACGGGGCCACCACATGCGTTTTCTCAACATCCGGCAGTGCTACATCCGCCTCGATCCGGGTAATCCGGAAGTGCACTACCGCGGTGGCGACATCCTGCGAGCGGTCGATGCCGTGATCCCGCGCATCCGCCCGAGTGTCACCTTCTACGGCTGTGCCGTGACACGTCAGTTCGAATCGATGGGGGTGCAGTCGCTCAACAGCGCCCAGGCGATCACGGCCTCGCGCGACAAGCTGTTCGCCTCCCAGGAATTCGTTCGCGCCGAACTCAACACTCCGGTGACAGGCTTTGCGGATTCCCCTCTCGACACCGTGGATCTGATCCGCATGGTGGGTGGAGCTCCGCTGATCGTGAAACTGCTCGAGGGTGCCCAGGGCAAGGGGGTGGTACTGGCCGAGACCCAGAAGGCGGCCGAAAGCGTCATCAATGCCCTGCAGAGTCTCGATGCCAACCTGCTGGTGCAGGAATTCATCAAGGAAGCAGGCGGCAAGGATCTGCGCTGTTTCGTGGTTGGGGGCAAGGTGGTGGCCGCGATCGAACGCCGCGCCGCAGAGGGGGAATACCGCGCCAACCTGCATCGCGGCGGATCGGCGCGGATGGTTCAGCTTGATGCTGCGGAGAAGCAGATGGCCGTGAAGGCCTGCAAGGTGCTTGGGCTGGATGTAGCCGGCGTCGACATCCTCCGCTCCCATCGCGGTCCGCTGTTGCTGGAGGTGAATTCCAGCCCGGGCCTCGAGGGGATCGAAACGGCGACAGGCATGGACCTGGCCGGGAAGATGATCCAAAAGCTGGAGCGCAAACTCGGCTGGGGCAGCACGCGCAGCAAGGAGGGATCTCCGCAGGCCATGGCATCGCTTACATAGAAATGATTCCTGCCCATGACGTGTTCAATGGGAATAGGTTCAGGGCGAATGAGATTCATCAACCGGCCAGAGGCTGACTAGAAGCTCAACAGAAGAAACCTCTGATCTGCCTTTGCCCAGTTCACGACAACCTGTCGCGGGGCTCAGGGTGATCAGAGGTTGAACTTTAAGGGATTCGCTTTACGAGCCTGCGCGCTCGCTTCATCTGGGTGGCCGCTGAAACCGAGCAGGCCCGGCGTCAGTTCTGGCTGATGCCCCTGATGCACGCAGAAGACCTGGCTGTCCTGGAGGAAGCCGTTTCCTTCTTTGAGCGCTTCACCGATGCCTGCACGGCCGATTTCGCTCGCCGCCACCTCGATGTGATCGCCCGCTTTGGCCGCTTCCCCCATCGCAATGCCGCCCCGGCCGGCTACCGATGTACTGCTGCAGAGTCAGGCTTTGGGAGCGCTCGAGGCTGGAGCCGAGCTCAATCAGATCCCGAAAGCAGCCGTGCCTAATCGCGTAACCGTGCCAGCTCGTAGGGCACCGCCAGCCCTGAGGGGCGCTTCTGAAGGATCCAGAGATTCATGCACGCCTTAGCGACCATGTCACTGTTCTTGCGGAGTAACCACGGTTCCAGGCCTTTGCGGCACAAGTGCACGAGGCAGACGCGACAAGCCAAAAAGCAACGGCCCTGCTACCTGTTCCAGTCGATAACCAAACTCACCCCCATGCCAAGTCCCATCTGCTGGCCATGCGGTGATCAGGCGGCTGCTACCGCTGATGGCGATCACGTTTCTGGTGAGTGCAGTGATCGCCAGCATCTCCCGGATGTAGGCAACAGTATTGACATGGATTTGATCTGAGCTCTTGCGATGGAAGTGCCCACCACCGTTGCATTGCCCTGCCCACTTTCAGCCGGCTGGGAGGTGGTCGAGCAACGGTTGGTTGCACCGACCCACGGGGGTGGCTTCTCCGCCGGTGCCTACCGCCCCGAACTCGATGAGCTGTGGCTGCTGAGCGATGCGCCCCGCGGCAGCATCAGCCGTTGGCGTGGGTTAAGAGCCGGCGGCCTCAATGGTCTCCTGCCACTGCCACCGCTCCCGCTGAAGCAACCGGAGCCGATGGACGGCGAAGGGCTGGTGGTGGAGGCCCAGCACTTCTGGGTGACCACTGAAGGGCGGCGGCAGCCGCCCCAAGCCGCTGCGCTGCTGCGCTACGACCTGAGCACAGGTGCGCTGCGAAGCAGCAAAGCGCTGCCGCCAGCCTGGCAGCTGCAGAGCGAGCGCGGACTGCACGACAACGGTGGGCCGGAATCGCTGAGCCCCATTCCTGCAAGCGGCACGCTGCTGATGGCCGCAGAAATGCCGCTAAAGCAGGATCCTCCCGATCGGGTGCGGCTGCTGCGCTGGGCACCTGATGCCAGCGGCACGCTTCAGCCGGCTGAACTGCACCCACTGGCCCTGCCGCCCGGCGGCTGGGGACTCACCGATCTGCTGGTTAGCGAGCAGGGGCTGCTGGGTTTATGGCGCCGGTTTACGGCGCCCGATCAGTGGCAGGCGCGACTGGTGCTGTACCCAGCCAGCGCAATGGCAGCCAGCAACGCTGATACCCGCCCTGTGGCCCCCCTGATCAGCTGGAACCTGCTGCAACTGGGTCTTGCTCCCGACAACTGGGAAGTGCTGCTAGCCGCACCGCCCCTCAGCGATGGTCGCCGAAGCGTGTTGCTGGCGACCGACGACAACTTCAATCCCCTGCAACGATCACACCTGGCCAGGCTGGTGCCGCGCCAGCTGCCGGGCTGCTCAGCGCCCCCCCATCGATGAACAGCTCCGCGCTCAAACGTCGCCAGCTGCTGCAGTTGCTGGGCATCGGCGCTGTGCTCTCTCCTCTGCTTGAAGCCCGGAGCAGCGACAGGGCAAAGGATGCTTCCTTGCCCTTTACGCCGGTCCGTGCACCCCTGCCACTGCCGGGTGACGGGCTGAGCGCTGCAGACCAGCGGCGGCTATTTCAAACGTTCAACGTCGAGGACAAACTGCTGGTTCCCGATGGCTATCGGGCCGAGCTGATCGCTAGCTGGGGGGACCGACTCTCGGCGGGTCGCTTCGGCTTCAACAACGACTACCTGGCCCTCCAGGCCCTGCCTGGAGCAAGGGCCCTGCTGAGTGTCAACTTCGAATACATCAGCCCGCTTACCTGGGCAGCAGGCTTTGCCGAAGCGGTGGGCACCCCCTTGCCCCTCGAGGCCCTGCAGCAGGCCCTGGCCAGCCGCGGCGGCAGCGTGGATATGGCCAGCCTGGCCGCGGATGACCCGCTGCGCCCCCTGATCGAAACGGTATCCCGCGCCGCCATGGCCGATCTGGGCATCGGGGTGATCGAGCTCGAGCAGGGCAGCGCCGGCTGGCGCCGCATTGGCGGCAGCCGCTACGAGCGGCGCATCGATGGCCTCTGCGGGCTCAGCCAGCCGGCCCAGGCCCTGCGCTGCAGCGGCCCGGCGGCGGCGGTGTTTCGTCACAACCAGCCGCTCGGCTACCACGACGGCCTGGGCGAGCGGATCATCGGTACCTTTGCCAACTGCGCCGGTGGCACCACCCCCTGGGGCACGGTGCTGAGCGCCGAGGAAAACTTTCAGTCGCAGGTGAGCGAAGCCGTCCATGCCGATGGGTCGGCATCAGCTAACAGCCTGTGCCCGTTCCGCTGGGATGGCTCCCGCCTCGATGGGCTTGGCAATCCCTTCGGGCTGGCCGGCAATAAGTACGGCTGGATGGTGGAATTCGACCCCCGTGAGCCGACCAAACCTGCGGTGAAACACAGCCTGCTGGGCCGCTTTCGCCACGAAGCCGTTGCAGTTGTGGCCCGGCCGGGCGAGCCGCTGGTGGTGTACTCGGGCTGCGATCGCCATGGCGGTCACCTCTACCGCTTTGTGAGTGAAGGGATGGTGCGTGATCCGGGCGATCGGGCCAATTCTCGGCTGTTTGAAGCGGGGCGGCTGGAAGTGGCCCGTTTCAGCGCCGACGGCAGCGGCACCTGGATTGCACTTGAGGCCGCCACAGCCCTGAAGCCGCAACCACCGAGCCATTACCAACGCTTTGGCTGGCAGCAACCGACCGTGCTGCCCCACAGCGACCGCCAGCTCAGCGGCGGCGAAGCACTCAGCAGCGATGTGCAGTTGCGGGCTTACTGCAGCCGCTTCAAAAGTTTGGGGGATCTCTACCCAATCGACGGCAACGACGCGGAAGCGCAGCTGCGGCAGCAGGGGGCAATCCTGATCGATGCCCATCTGGCCGCCAACGCCGCCGGAGCCACAGCATGCCCCCGACCTGAAGACACCGACATCGACCCGATCAACGGCGACCTGCTGATCGCATTCACGGCAGCGGGCCGTGATGAGGGCGGCTGCAGTGATCCGACGATCTTCCGCGGACCCAAGGGTGAATCCCTCTGGCCCCATGGCTGGGTGATGCGCCTGAACGATGGGGGAGCCGGCCGGGGGGCCCGCTTCCGCTGGCGG
>JAWOHV010000073.1:0-5666 GCA_046484965.1 Prochlorococcaceae cyanobacterium | reverse complement strand
TTTAAGGATCCGCCGGGTGAGCATGCCGCCAGCGATAGCGCAGACATCCATGGGCAGGTGGTGCTCGGCAGCTGCGTCAAACAGGACGCGCATGGAAGCAGGGAAAGTCGGGTCGGTTTCGTTAAACGAAATGTTCAACACCATCGGCACGCTGGTGCGCGCAAAGAAGTGGTGGATGAGGGGGCACTCAGCAACGGGGCACCGGCGCAGAACCAGAGGGCGCTGTACCCAGCGTGCGGCGGATGTCTTTGAGCAGCAGCAGCAGGTGCAACGGATCGGTGGGTGAATGCTGGAACTCCGGGATCAGGTGCTCGTAAAAGCCGAGGCAGCCGAAGGCGTCACTGAGGGTGGCGATCCGGGTGATCACATCCAGCAGCAGAGCCGCACCGAAGCCCTGTCCTTCATGGCGTTCGTCTACACCCAGACGAGCTCGGCGTAGGTGGCAACGACCTAGGGCTGATCCACCTCGGTGACGACAAAAACGCGGGTGGTGCCAGCTCCATGGGCCTGCCCGGCCACATCCACCAGCCAGGCCGTTCAAGCGAATGGCGAGGGCCGCTCCACCGGCCTTCTTCGCTCAAGGAAGCAGCTCTTCTAGTGCATCTCTGGTTTGCTCAGTATCACGAAGGATTTTGGCCAGTAAGCCAGGACCAAGAGATTCCCCAGAATGAACCGGAATCACAGTGGTCCGAACCCAACCTTCCGCAGCGCCACAATTAACGCCTTACCTGTTACGGTCGAATATTTCGACACTTCTAAACTGTGACCCGCTGAACGCCAACGAAATCAAGTTGATCGGCTTGGTTATCTTGAACTTCAAGGCAAAGCTCAATTGCTTCCTTTATTCGGCCCATGAGCTCATCAAGAGACCGTGCCTGTGTGTGGCAGCCTGCAAGAGCTGGCACACTCGCAACGTAAAAACCTTCTGGGTCTCTCTCAACAACCACATCGAACTGTTTTGCCATGGGCGGCACCTATGGCACTTCACGATATCCCCATCATCGCTCCCCCAACACCACCGCCGGGTTGCCACGCGCAATCGCGCCAGCGGGAACGGTGCCACTCACTACGGCGCCGGGGCCGATCCAGGCGTCTGGGCCGATGGTGATGGGGGCGAGGCTATCGAGCCAGGCGCCTTCTGCCAGCCAGCAGGCAGCGCCCGGCTGCAGGCGCTGGGGGAACTTGACGAGCAGGCCCGGTTTGAGGTGGCAGGCAGGGCCAATGCGGGCCTCGAAGCAACGCACCAGCAGGGACGCGCCGGGCAACCAGCGGGCGGGGTGCGGTAGCGGTCGAGTTGCTGGATCAGCCGAGCCATGTCTGGGGTAGATCGGCGATGGCACGAAGCTCGGGATCTTTGTGAAGCAGGGTGGCGCCAACCTGCATGGCCGCCGCTGCAATCCACTGCAGCGGAAGGGCCTTGAGCTGTTCATAGGCGAGGCGGCCGGCGCGCTCGTTTTCGTCTTTCCAAACGCGGTAGAGCACTTCCATGCGGGAGAGGAAACAGGCGTAGCAGCGCTGGGGGTGCTCGAGAGCCTGTTCCACCAGGTCGGCACCGGGTTCGTCGTCGCGGAGGGTGAGCAAGGCTGAGGTGTCCAGCAGGACAAGCGAACCAGCCATCAGGAGACGACAGAACGCTCTGCTTGACGTTCTGCCTCTCGCTCAGCGATGAGGCGCTGGCTGGAGCCACCACGCCGGCCCATGCCGCGAAAGGCCTTCACCGGGGAAGGATCGACCGGCACCACCCGAATCGAACCATCGGCTTCGACAATCCATTCCAGGCGCTGGGAAGGGCCAAGGGCAAAGCGCGCCCGTATGGGGGCCGGGATCACGGTCTGTCCGCGGGCCGTGATGGTGCTGCGCATGGCCGAGCCCGGCTGGGATGAGTTACTAAACTCTAAGCAAAATCAGTCAGGGGGGCGCCTAGGTGCCTGCTGGGCGGGGTGCGGTCGAGCCAGACAAGTGCTCCCGCTCGAAGCGCTCGAGCCTGGAGTTGGCTTGCTCGAGTCGCTCGATCTCTCTGATCTCGAGCTCGACGACGGGATGCCAGTTGAATCGCGACAACCAGCGGCGCCAACGAGGCAGCGAGGACAAATAGGCTGATTGATCACAACAGCCCTTGCTGATTGAGCTGGAGGGTTGGGCCCCAAAAGAAGTGGACATGGTCATATCCGGTGTAGACGAAGTCGGCCGGAGGCCATATAGCGTGATCAGGGCAAGCAGAGCGCCGGCGATGAGCGTGATCGCGCCCTGCAGGTCGAATCCAAGCAACACCGTAGCCAGCCCAAACCTTGAAATCACGGATCGGCTCCGCTCTGAGCCGCCAGCGGACTGGGCCAAACGGAGGGTGCGGACCATCGGCACGCCGGTGCGTGCAAAGAAGCGATGGCACGGAACGCGGGGATTATTTCTTCCCGTAGGTCGCATCGTGATCCGGTGCGCTGTTGCCCTGCGTGATCGGCTGATCCGCAGAGAGTAGACAGCATCGATGCCAGGAGGGTATCGAGTGCAGCATGGCGCTCAGCTTTCTGCAGCGTGAGCAACTGTTCCTGAAACAATGGGTTGTTCAGATCCAACCTGATGGGGGCTTCAGGTTTGGTCACCGCCGAGCCGCTTCAGGGTTTCATCCAGATCGGCATCGGCTGGTGGGTGGCTCGCGGACCATGCCATTGCGGCCTGCAGACTGGCCGCCGCAGCGGGTTCATGCAACCAGCGCTCGTTGTCTGGAATCACTGTGGCCGTGCGAACGATCCAGACGCCGGGCTCAGACTCTTCCACCAAGACATGGCGTCCGGCGTATTGCTTCCCCAAGGAGATCTGGCCATTGCTGCCCACGAGCTTGATGGCGGGCTGATGGAGTGCGGAAGCCATGGCCAGACAGCGCGACGATGCCTAGAACGAAGGCGTCTCATCTGCCGCTCGCCTGGCGTTGCGCTCGGTGCAGTCAAGGGCGGGGATCATGGGCCCATCACCGCTCCCCCACCACCACCGCCGGCGGTAGCGATCGAACCTTCCGCGGTCATGGGAGTCGATCGGCCAAGCGCGCCTCTGGGCTGTAGCGCACGCCTGAGACCACAAGAATTACCTGATAGAAAGAAAGTCGTCCACACTGATGCCAGCCTGGCGGAGAATGGCGCGAAGCGTTCCTTCTGGAAGGTCGCCGGGATGATTGGGAATCGTGGTATAACGATTGCCGCTGCTTTGATACCAGATCTCGTGGGATCCTGCGGCTTGCCTGTCAAACATGAAGCCAAAAGATTTGAGGCGCTTTGCGACATCCCGATAGCGATAACCAGCAAGACGGCCCACTAAGCATTGAGGACAAGAGGGAGCTCAAATGATTCAGCCAAAGGAGAAGCTGCTGTGGAATCTCCGCGTTCAATTTGAGCCTCACGGAGCTTCTTGGCCACATCACGTGCGATCTCAAGAGCCTCTGTCACCGTGCGTCCTTGGGCAACCAAGCCTGGCATGTCGTCTGAGGTTGCTAAGTAACACCCCTCCGGCAACCGTTCAATCCGCATCTGCACAAGCCACTCAGCCACAACAGCTCCTCAATCAACTCAATGTTAGTGGCAGTGGATCGTGACAACCGCTCCAGCAACCAAATTTTGAACCTGCGGGGTTGAGGCTTGCTGTGGAGTGGCGGATCGGCTCCGCTCTGGGCCGTGATCGAGCGCCGGTGACCAACCGGTGGTGCAGGAGCTGCAGCCGAAACGAAACCCCCTGCCCCAGCTACCACTCTCCCACCACCACCGCCGGGTTGCAAATCGGAAGGGGCGCCCACCTGCTGTGAGGCTCAGCTGAGCGGCAGGGACACCGTCGCGGCGTTGCTGACGTTGCCGAGGGCCAGGCAGGCCAGCACGTCCTCATGGCTGAGCTGGGGAAAGTCCTCCAGGAGTTCTGCTTCCGTGCTGCCGGCAGACAGGGTGCCGAGCACATCGCCCACAGTCAGGCGCGTACCCCTCACGCAGAGCTTCCCAAAGCGCACCGCCGGGTCAATCGTGATCCGCTCAAGCAGTTCCATCGGTGCATGCTAAGGGGATTTCTGGGGGACGTCCCTGAGTGGGCTCGAGCCTCTACGGCGGGCCGCGCAGGGCATCGTTGAGGCCCAACTGCTGGCGGGCGATCAGCTGGGCCAGTTCGGCCTGGAAAGGCGAGGGTGATGCGATGGACGGCATCGAGGGTGAGGCCGAAATTGCACTGCTCGGCGAAGGAATCAAAAGTGCGGTGGACCGTGATCAGGCCGGGCCGGGCGGCGGCTTTGTATTGCCAGATCAGCCAATACATGACCAGTATTGGCTGGTCGCAGCTCTTTGCCAATACGTCGCACCATGGCGCTGCCAAACCTCTGGAGCCTGTACAACCTGCGCTCCTCCCCTTACTTCCAGGCCACATTGCGGGCGGATTCGCAGGCCACGCCGCTGCGCCTGTTTGTGGGCCGGCAACGGGAGCGGCAGCTGCTGCTCACCACGATCGGAAGCAGCGCCAGCTCCAGACAGGCGGTGGCGGGCCGCCCGGGCATCGGCAAAACCACTCTTGTGCAAACGGTGAAGGCTGATGCCCAGGTGGGGGGCTACTGGAGCTCCGACGAGATCATCCCGATCAACGCCGAAGGCGCCAGCGAACACCTGCTCGGCCAGCTGCTCTCGGGTGTTTACGACGCCGTGCTGGCGAACTGCCCAACAGCGGGGGGCCCTGAGGTGGAGGCCGCGCAGCAGTTGGTGCGCAGCATCCGCCTGCGCGGGGGCAGCCAGAGCGAGAGCGTGGCCACGCCGCCGGGGGCATTGCTGCTGGATGGCCCGCGGGTGTTGCGCGACCTGCTCCGCTACGCGATCGGCCAGGGCGCCCGCGGTATCGTGCTGCACCTCAACAACCTCGAAAATCTCAGTGAGGCAGACGCGTCGCGGGCGGCGGATCTGCTGCGGGGCATCCGCGATCAGGCTCTCCTGCACGACGGCCTGCATCTGATCGTGGTGGGCACCACCGATGCCGTACGCACGGTGGTGCAGAGCCACACCCAGATCAGATCGGTGTTCAGCAATCCGGTGGTGCTGGAGCCGCTAGCGCTGAGGGATGTGGAGCAGTTGCTGGCCAATCGGTATGAGGCGCTGCAGCTTGATCCGAGCAGCCCCTGGCGTTCCCCCGTGGACATTGCCGTGGTGCAGCGGCTCTACGAGCTGTTCCGCGGCGATCTGCGCGGCCTGTTGAAAGCCCTGGAGGATGGAATCACAGCCCTGCTGGGGCTCACCAGCGCAGGGGCCGAGGTGACGCCAGTGGGGCTGGACGACCTGCTGCTCACACTGCGGCAACGAAACCAGGCCGAGCTACGGGAGCAGCTGGGCGACACCGCCTGGGAGCGGCTGCTGGGCTGGGCGAAGGAGGATTCGGCTTCGACCCAGACCCAGGCCCAGCTGGTGGACCTGTGGCAGGTGAAGCAACCCTCGGTATCGCAGACCCTCCAGCAGTTGATTGAGGCCGGCGCCGTTGAGGCTTTGCCCCGCCGGGGACGGGAGGCGATTCAATATTTGATGACTGGCACGGCGCGATTGGCGCTGTAGTGGTTGCGTACGCGAATCCCAGCTTCTGGGTGGATCACGCGGGGGAACCGCCGGTGGAGGGGGGTGGGATCGAGCCAGACAAGTGCTCCCGCTCGAAGCGCGCGAGCCTGG
>JAWOHV010000179.1:0-3178 GCA_046484965.1 Prochlorococcaceae cyanobacterium | reverse complement strand
CGATCTCGAGATCGACTGGAGCGATCGCGGCGATAACAACGACTGGATCGGCGCCGACTACCTGCTACTGGCAACCAGCGGCGGCAGTCCGGTGGCCCTGCGGATCGACGTGCTCGCCGGCTCCAACGACGTCCCGGAGATCACCAGCACCGAGAGCGCCGCCGCGGGCACCGTGATCGAGGCGGGCCTTGAAATCACCGGCGTCACCAGCGCCGGCGGCCAGCTCAGCGCCAGCGACGCCGACGCCTATGCGCCGTTGCGCTGGGAACTGCGCAGCAGCGCCAGCACCCCCTACGGCAGCTTCGCGATCAGCGCCGATGGCACCTGGACCTACACCCTCAGCAATGAAGCCGCAGCCACCGAGGCGCTCAGGGCCGGCGAGAGCGTGACCGACACGGTGCTGGCGGTGGTGGTGGATGAATTCGGGGCCACGGCCAGCCAGACCCTGCAGGTGCTGATCCGCGGCAGCAACGACGCACCGGTGATCGTGAGCAACGCCGACGCAGCCTCCGGCCAGGTGCGCGAGGCCGGCACGCTCGAGCCGGGGCAGGCGGACACCGGCGGCCAGCTGAGCGCCAGCGACCTGGACCAGGCCAGCGGCCTGAGCTGGGAGCTGCTGGGCGACGGCCGCACCGCCTACGGGACCTTCGCGATCGACGCCAGCAGCGGCGCCTGGACTTACCGCCTCGATGACGCCGCCGCCGCCACCGAGGCCCTCATTGAGGGCAGCAGCGCCATCGACAGCGTGGTGGTGGTGGTGCGCGACGAGCAGGGCGCCACGGCCACCGCAACGCTGCAGGTGACGATCAGCGGCAGCAACGACGCGCCGGTGATCACCAGCGCGGCGGACGAGGCCCGCGGCAGCGTGCAGGAAGCGCCGGCCGACGGCAGCGGCAGCGGCAGCAGCAGCAGCACCGGCGGCCAGCTGAATGCCATCGGGCAGATCAGCGCCAGCGATGTGGACCAGCCCACCGGCCTGATCTGGGCGCCGCTGGCCAGCAACCCCACCAGCCCCTACGGCCAGTTTGCGATCGACGCCAGCAGCGGCGCCTGGAGCTACACCCTCAACGACAGCCCGGCCACCAATGCACTGGCCGAGGGCCAGAGCGTGGTGGAAACGTACACCGTGGTGGTGCGCGACGCCTTCGGCGCCACGGCCAGCGAAACGATCGCGATCACGATCCACGGCAGCAACGACGACGCCGCGATCAGCGGCACCGCCACCGGCTCGCTCACAGAAGCCGGCACTGCCGGCCCCGGCATCCCCACCGCCTCCGGCACGCTCACGCTGAGCGATGCCGATGCCGGCGAAGGGCTGTTCGAACCACCTGCCGCCCTCAACGGCACCTACGGAGCCTTCAGCTTCAACACCGAAACCGGCGCCTGGAGCTACACGCTCGACAACAACCGCCCGGCCACCGAGCTGCTGCAGGAGGGCGCAACCGCCAGCGACAGCCTGCTGGTGCGCTCCCTCGATGGCACGGCGTCGCAGACGATCACGGTGACGATCAGCGGCAGCGCCGATCTGATCACCGGCGCCGTGATCGACGGCTACCTGGCCGGGGCGGTGGTGTACCTCGATGCCAACGGCAACCGGATGCAGGACCCCAACGAAACCTGGACCACCACCAACGCCGAGGGCCGCTACGCGTACGACTTCGGCGCCCTCAGCGGCGTGCTGGTGGCCCAGGGGGGCACCGATGTGAGCACCGGCCTGGCCTTCAGCGGCACGCTGCTGGCGCCGCTGGGCGCGGCGGTGATCACGCCGCTCACCACCCTGGTGGTGGCGCTGATGGACGCCGGTGCCGGCAGCCTGGCGGAGGCCGAAGCGCTGCTGAAGAAGGCCCTGGGCCTGCCGCAGGAGGTGGATCTGCTGCGCTTCGATCCGTTTGCGGTGAGTGCCGCCAGCCCCGAGGCGCCGCTGGCGCTGGCGGTGCAGCAGGCGGCGGCCCAGGTGGCCAATGTGCTGGCGGTGAGCGCCGCCCTGGGCCTGGCCCCTGAAACGGTGCGCAGCCAGCTGGCCGCGCAGCTGCAAACCGCCGCCGGCGGGGGCACCAGCTTGAACCTGGCCGACGCGGCAGTGCTCACGCCGCTGCTGGGCGGCAACGCCCCGCTGGCGGCCCAGCTGGCCTTCAGCAACCAGCAGGTGGCGGACGCCACCGATCTGGCGGGGGGGGTGGCCGGGCAGCTCAGCGCCCAGGAGAGCCTGGTGGTGAACCTGCAAACGATCGGCCAGGGGGTGCCCTTCCCCACGGTGCTCGGCAACCGCCGCTCCAACCGCCTGGTGGGCAGCGAGGCCAACGACGTGATGCGCGGCTTCGCGCCCAACGACCCGAGCCGGGGCCGCAAGCAGAAGGACAAGCTCACCGGCCTGGGCGGCGACGACCTCTTCCAGCTCGGCGATGAACGCGGCGCCTTCTACGACGACGGCAAGGCCGGCAAAGCGGGCAAGGGCGACTACGCCTGGATCACCGATTTCAGCCCCCGCGACCGCATCCAGCTGCACGGCAGCGCCGCCGACTATGTGCTGAAGGAGGTGCGCTTCAAGAAGCGCCGAATGACCGCCCTCTACCGCAACGACGGCAGCGGCACAGGCGCCGACCCCAACGGCTGGGACAAGCGCGACGAGCTGATCGGCTACGTGCAGCTGGCCGAGGGCGGGCCACTGAACCTGCTCAACCCCGGCCAGTTCCTCTACATCGGGCCGCTGCCGCCTCCGCCATGAGGCCGCCCTGCTGCTGCCACCGCGCCCCAGCGGCGCCTTCCCCCACCCCGCCAGCGGCCCTTGCCGCCGGCGGGGTTTTCGGCTGCCTGAGAGCCGCCTGAACAACCTGAGCGAACCCTGAAGCTCCGCCCAGAGGGCGGTGAATAGCGAAGAAGAGGGCCATCGTCAACGGGTCAAAAGCGCGAAGGATTCGGCGCCGAGTGCGTAACCGAGGCGGGAGCGGCCAACGGGGCCCGATGGGCCAACGAACCTACGTGGGGACTCCTGAAAAAGATTTCCGAGACAGCGGCCTGAAATCTGGTCGAGGTCCTCGTGTTTTCGGGGCCCGCATGCACGCTGTTATCAGACAACCCATCCTTTACGGAGCGGTCTGGGTTCCGGACGATGGGCATATTGACCCCAACGGCATCACCTACGAGTTGGCTCGCCGGGCCCGATCCATGGGGGTTGAAA
>JAWOHV010000150.1:0-5668 GCA_046484965.1 Prochlorococcaceae cyanobacterium | reverse complement strand
GCCAGCCCGCCGCCGTGCTGGCCCTGTTTGGCTCCGAATGCTTCTGGCGCGACCTGGTTGGCCTTCACCTGGAACCTGCGCACCGAGGAGGGCCAGGAGGCCATCGGCGCCATGCTGGCGGCCCGCCTGGCAGACGTAGCCCCCAGCAACTTCAGCCTCAAGGGTGAGGCCAGCGAGTGCGATGGCGTGGTGGAGGCCTGGTTTGGTTTCGAAACCCGCGTGGGCCGCTGCAGCGGCCAGGTGCGCCTCAGAGATGGCCGGGCCTGGACCCTGTTCACCGCCCTCGATGAGCTCAACGGCCACGATGAGCTGGTGCGGCAGCGGCGGCCCGTTGGAGCTGAGCACGGCGTGCACCCCGGGCGCCTTTCCTGGGCCGAGCAGCGCAGCCGAAGCCGGGCGGAGCTGGGCCATGGCGTGCAGCCCGATGTGGTGATCGTGGGGGGCTGTCAGGCGGGCCTCAGCCTTGGCGCCCGCCTGCGCCACCTGGATGTTTCAACCCTGATCCTGGAGAAACAGGCCCGACCAGGCGATCACTGGCGCCAGCGCTACAAGAGCCTCTGCCTGCACGATGTTGTTCACTACTGCCATCTGCCCTACCTGCCCTTCCCGGAGGGCTGGCCCCTCTACACACCGAAGGATCAGCTGGCCGATTGGCTGGAGGCCTACGCCAGCGTCATGGACCTCAACGTGTGGGACTCCTCAACAGCGCAAAAGGCCCATTTCGATGGGGCAACAGGGCGATGGGAGGTCACGGTGGAGCGCGACGGCCAGAGTCACACCCTGCGGCCACGCCACCTGGTGTTTGCCACCGGGGTGGCTGGATACCCGTCGCTACCGGAGATTCCAGGCGCGGAGAGCTTCGCCGGCGAGCAGCACCATTCCAGCCGCCACAGCGGCCCCGATGCCTACCGCGGCAAGCACTGCGTGGTGGTGGGCTCCAACAACTCCGCCCACGACATCGCCGCCGCTCTCTGGGAAACGGGGGCAGCTGAGGTAACGATGCTGCAGCGCAGCTCCACCCTGGTGGCGCCGATGCCGGCACTGGCGAAGTTTGCATTTGCAGGCTCCTATTCAGAGCAGGCCCTGGAGCAGGGGATCACGCCCGAACAATCGGATCTCCACATTGCCTCGATCCCCTACAAGCTGCTGCCCCAGTGGCAGAAGCCCATCTGCGACGCGATGCGGCTGGAGTACGCCGATCTCTATGCCCGCCTGGAAGCCGCTGGCTTCCTGCTCGACTTCGGCGCCGATGATTCCGGCGTGTTCATGAAGTTCCTGCGGCGTGGCTCCGGCTACTACCTCGATGTGGGAGCCTCGGAACTCGTGGCCGATGGCCGTATCAAGTTGCGCAGCGGTGTGGGGCCTGGGCTCAGATACCCCCAAGGACCCGGGGCCCTGGGAGGGGGAGCTACGCAACATGTGGAAGCCCACCCAGGTGGAGAACCTCTGGATCCACGGCGGCAATCTGCACCAATGCCGCCATTACTCTCTCTACCCGGCCCTGCAGCTCAAGGCCCGCCTGGTGGGGCTTGCCACGCCCGTCTATGGGCTAGCCACCAGCCATCACAAGGCCTGATCCAACAGGCCTGCCGGCCCTCTCAGAACCCAGCAGGATCGGGGAGCGCTTGCCAGGCCTCGATTTCCGCGGCGTAGGCCGCATGGCGCTGGATCGCATCATCCATGAACAGGGCAACACGAACGGGGGTTTCAGGCGCCATCGAAAAAGAGTGCATGGCAATGCCGGCAGTGATGCAGCGAAGCGCCGCCAACTGCAGGTCCCTGCGCGCCTCTGCCAGCGGGTAATCGCTCACACCGCCCTGCAGCAGCGCCCGATGCCAGGCCTGCAGCAGCTCCTCATGTCGCCCCAGGCGCTGGACGTGCGGTGTGCTGCCGCCCACGAGAAAGGCGATGTCGATCGAGGCCAGGCTGCGGCTGGCCCACGACCAATCGATGATCACCGACAACGGATCATTGGCCGTGTGGTCAAACAGCACATTGTCGGCACGCAGATCACCATGAACAAGCGTCCAGGGCCTGTCTTCGAGAGCATCATCGATGGCGCTGGTTTGCTCCAGCACCGCTTGATACAACTTGCAGACCGCGGGCCCGAAGCGAACGCCGTAGGTGGCAAAGAAATCATCCACGATTTCAGCTTTGGGATCGGTAAACCAGAAGCCATGCCGCGGCAGCCAACTGTGCTGCTCCAAACCGGGATCCATCCAGAATTCGGCATGGATTGCCGCCATCCGCTCAATCGTGGCCAGCGTTTCCCCATAGCTCAGGCCGATCACCTGATCGCCTGAATTCAGATGGGTGAGATCCTCCATCAGCAGCCAGGAGGGTGTGCTGCCCTCACAGGCATAAACCTGTGGTTTGTGGTCCTGCAGCCTGGGGGTGCAATGGGTGTAGACACCCACCTCGCGCCCGAAGGCATTGTTGAGGCGGCTGAATTCATTGAAATCCAGATTGGCGGTTTCGCTCTTGAGGATCACACTGGCGGGGCCACTGCCTGGTGGTTCGCAGCGGAGATCCAGGCGCCAGGCGGTGGACTGGAGCCCACGGCCCTCACCCAGCAGCTTCGCCTCCAGATCCGTGATGGTGGTGCCGAGGGCCTGGCCGATCCAATCGGCTTCAGGGTTCTTGACCACTGATCCATCAAAATTTGCAGCAGACATCGAGGGATTCCTTGCAGTGGAGAAATTTAGGAGCAGGGAGCTGGGAGCTGGGAGCTGGGAGTTCGGGGGGCGGGGCGGAAGGAATGGAGCTGGGAGTGACTTGAATCACTCAACAACGAGCCATCAGAAGCACCGCAATTCGCTGATCCCAGATTAATAAATACTGTCCTCGACTGGATCATTGATTACGATGCCATAGAATGTTAATACATAGGTCCGACCCCCATGTCAAATCCAAGCTCAAATGCACGCGTTATTAAGGCCTCTGAGCGTCCAGCCCCGATGCGGATCGCCGGGTTTGACATTCAGACACTAATTTCCGGAGACGAAGCCCAGAGCTTCGAGGTGTTTTTCACCTCTGGAAAGGACGGCACGGGGCCAGCACCGCACTCCCACCCCTGGGATGAAACTTTTTTTGTGATCGAGGGGCCGGTGGTGTTCGGCGTGGGCGACCAGGAGCAATGGATCGAAGCAGGAACGCTTCTGCATGTGCCGGGTGGCGAGCGGCATTGGTATCGCTTTGGCGACCAGAAGGGGGAATTCCTCTCCTTCACTTCAGGCAAGGCGGCTGCACCGATGTATCGCGAACTGGCTGGCCTGCCTACCGAGGCCCCGAAGAGCGACTACCGCTCTGTGGCCATCAGGCACGGCCAGGCCGCTCGCCCCGAAACTTGAACTGAACGGCACTCCGGCAAGCCCGCCAAGCCAGCATCAGGGCCCCTTCGCCGCCCCCCCTTGCACGCTGATGCCGGTGTCGATCCGCTCGATCGGCGGAGCCGCCAATCCTTGCTGCCAGAGGCTGAGCACCGCCCAGTACCCCTGGGAGAAGGGCTTGGTGGCGGCGGTGGAATCCACCACGCCGCTGCGGATCAGCTGCAGCAGTTCGGGCAGGTCGTCAAGAGCCACCAGCTTCACCGTGCCTGTTTTGCCGGCGGCCGTGATCGCTCGGGCAACACCGATGCCGCCGCCCGCATCACTCACCACCCAGCCCCTCAGGCGCGGATAGCGGCCCATGGTGGCTCTGGCCTGCTCTTCGGCGGTGCTGATGTTGTCGTTGTCAATCGGGGAGGCCACAACCCTGATGCCTGGATGGCGGGCAAACACCTGCCGGTGGCAGCGGGCGCGGATGGCATGGTTCGGCGCAGTGGGCACCCCCTGCATGATCGCCACCTCCCCCTGGCCCCCCAAGAGCTGCACCAAGCGCTCGGAGGCGATCTGCGCCTGCCGGCAGTAGTCGTTGCCGATGCTGGTGAGCGACAGTGAGGCCGGGGGTTCGGAGTCAAAAACGTTCACGGCGATGCCCTGGCGCCGGGCCTGCTCCAGCAGCGGGCGGAGCCGCTCGGCATCGAGCAGATCGATCGTGATACCACTGGGGCGCGAGCGGATCGCTGCCTGCAGGATCTCCGCCTGCAGGGCCAGCTCAGAGCGGGCGGGCGGGCGGTACTCCACCACAGCCGGAATTTTGGTTTGATCTTTGATCATCAGGGCTGCAGCATCAGCGCCTTGCCGCACAACCTCAAACCAGGGGTGGGCAAGCTTGGGAATCAACACGAACCGCAGCGGCTGCGGTGCCGCCCCAGCCATGCCCCCCGCAAGAATGGTTCCCAGAAGGGATCCGCCCAGGCCCAGGGCCCTAATTCGACGGGAGAGCGCAACCATGGGCAACCTGCAGAGCTGGCGAACCTAACTGGACAGAGGCAGAGCCTCGTTGATCTGGTCAACCTGTTTAAAAAATGTTTAAAAAGTGTTTAAAAAATCTGCACCTAGATCAGATATCAATCCTCCCTGGCGGCAAGAGCTGCACCAGGCATAGCCCTGGCTAGGGAGGCCGAGATCAAAACCATTGGCATGCAGACTAGAAACGGATAACAGCCACAGCTTCAGACTGATAGGATAAAGTTCCTATCCACAGAATTCCTGGCTTGAACTATCTAGTCAACACGGTTGAATTGTCGAGCGCCGGAGCCCAGTTGATGCTGCGTGCCGCCTTGGCAAAAGCTGAATCAATCGGTATTCCGCAATGCATCGCTATTGTTGATCGCGGTGGCAACATGCTGGCATTTGCCCGCATGGATGGAGCCAAGGTGCTGAGCCAGATCTCCTCAACACGCAAGGCCGTAAGCGCCGCATCTTCCGGATTCGCCACCGGCGGGATGCCAGAGGATCACGCGCTCAAGCTGGCAATGGTTACAGAGGGCCTTTTGACGAACCTACAGGGCGGCATGCCGATCATGGTGAACGGCCAGTTGATTGGCGCCATTGGTGTTGGCTCCGGCACCGGTGAGCAGGATGTGATCGTCGCCCAGGCTGGAATCGACGCCTTGAGTGCTGCTCTCGCTTGAATGCGAGGAATTTCCTCAGGCCCCAACTGCATTCAACCAGCAAGCAAAAAAGTTTTGATCAAGGGAATTGTAAAGAACGAGGCTGCTGTATTCACCAAGATGCACAACGCCAAGCGCTCTGCATTGAGCCCAACTCGATCAGCAATCACAAATGTGAGCAACTGGGAAGGCATTGCCCCTTCCAAAACCAATGCATCAAAAAAGGGTGCTGTAACACCAATCCAGCTCGCAACAGCAAACACCACAACTGGAGAAACCAGAAGTTTAATCACAGATGCCACCACAAGTGGCAAGGGTTTCCGAATCGCTCGGTAGCGCAATCCCATTCCCAGGGAGAGCATCATCAACCCCGTTACCGTGTTGCCCAGGATCTGGGTGGCCTGTAGCAGAAACGCAGGCACTGGCACACCACTGAACTTCCAGATGAGGGCAATGAACACCGCCCACAGAGCTGGCAGACGAATCATTTCCTGACAGACGTTCCAAGCAATGCGAACTCCATCCCTGCAGACCGATGAAGCGCCGCGGCTGCGATCAGGCTGGGGCTGCTTGAACCCCGTTCCCAGCGCCAGCCCCAGGCTAAGATTCAACGGGGTTGTAGTGATCTCGCTCAAGATGGCCACCTTGGCCACCTCAAGCTGCAGAGATGGG
>JAWOHV010000055.1:0-6587 GCA_046484965.1 Prochlorococcaceae cyanobacterium | reverse complement strand
GCCAGGGCGGCGATCGCCGTTTCGGCCTTGCTCTCCTGCAGGTAGCCGATCACGGCGTTGATCAGGGTCACGCTCCAGATCACCAGCGCCTCGCGCGGATCGACGGTGAGGACCTTGACCAGGCCCACCAGCAGCAGGGTGTAGAGCAGGGGATCGTGGAACTGGCTCAGGAACCGCAGCCAGGCCGGTTTGCCGCCGCGGCTGCTGAGGGCGTTGGCGCCCCAGGCTCCCTGGCGGCGCTGGGCCTCGGCGGCCGTCAGTCCCTGGTCTGGATCGGTGCCCAGGGCCTCTGCCAGGGCCTTGGCCGGCTGGGCATGGGGGGCCTCCGGCAGTTGGGTCGTGGTGGAGATAGCGGACATGGGCGGGGATTCCGACGCCTAGGGGCGACCCTATCGGGATCCTGCGGAGCTGGGATCGTCCTGCTGGGGCGGCGCCCCCGCCACCTGGTACTGCACCTGCTGGGGGAAGGGAATTTCGATGCCCTGCTGGCGGAAGGCCTGCCAGATCGCGCTCTGCACCTCGCTGCAGATGCCCACGTTGTCCATCGGGTTGGCGATCCAGAAGCGCAGGGCGTACTCCACCGCGGAGGCCCCGTAATGCAGCACGAGGCCCTTCGGCGGCGGCTGCTGCAGCACCCGCGGGCAACCCAGGGCCGTCGCTTCCAGCAGCGCGATCACCGCCGCTGGATCGTGGTGGTAGGCGGCTCCCACCAGCACCTGGCTGCGCCGCAGCCGGTCGCTGCCGGTGTAGGTGGTGGTGGTGGTGGTGAAGAAGGTCTGGTTGGGGATCACCAGTTCGGCGTTGTCGCGATCCCGCCAGAGCACCGCCGCCCGCAGCCCCAGCCGGCGCACCTCGCAGGGATCGCCGTCGACGAACAGCACCTCGCCGGGCCGCACCGAGCCCTCGAACAGCAGCCACAGACCGCTCACGAAATTGGAGAACACCTCCTTGATGCCGAAGCCCAGCCCCACCGAAAGGCCGCCGGCCACGGTGAGGATCGCCGCCCGGTTGAGGCCGATGTGGTCGAGGGCCCAGATGATGCCCAGGGTCACCACGCCGTAGCGAAGGATCAGGGCCGTTGCTCGCCGGTTGCCGTCGTCCATCGCCAGGCCCCTTTGCATCAGCCAGGCCAGACCGGCCGCCGGTGGTCCCGATGCCATCACCAGCAGGTAAAGGATCACCAGCGAGGTCACCAGCTCGCCGAGCATCACCTCGGTGCCGAACCAGCGGCCCATCGGAATCAGGGCAAGGTTGCGCACGTTGCCTACTTGCTGGATCAGCGCCAGCGCGGCGAGCAGCAGGAACACCGGCCGGATCAGCTGGCTTTCCAGCTGCTGCACCTGCTCAGCCGGAATGTGGTGCGCCAGAGCTTGGTGCAGCAGCCCGATCCCCTGCCAGCCGGCGTGGATGGCGGCGAAAGTGGCCAGCAGAGCGAAGGGCTGGCGGGCCAGGGCCAGCACCAGGGTGGCCAGCAGCATCAGGGCGGTGGCCGCTGGCCCCAGCCAGCGATCCCAGCTGCCGGGCAGCCGACGCTGTTGTCCCAGCGCCCGCGTACCCAGCAGCGCCGCCAGCAGCACCAGCAGCTGCAGCAGCACCGTGCCGCGCTCGAGGTATCCGAGCCAGCCGATGATTTCGCCGAGCAGGGTGATCATCGCCGCCTCCCCAGCAGCTGCACCATCTCGGCGGCGGCGCTGCTGGGCTCGAGCTCGCCCACCACCAGCCGGTTGAACAGCCGCTCCAGCTGCGGCAGCCGGCGATCACCAGGGCGAATCTCGTGGTTGATCACGTCGGTGGCATGCGACTGACGCAGCGAATCCACCATCGCCGCCAGTATCGCCGAACTGGCTACCGGCACGGCCACTCGGCGATTCACCGGCAGCACCTCCATGCTGCGCACCGTGAAGCCGCGCTGAATCAACGGCTGGATCGTGAACACGGCCAGATCCTCGGCGGCCCGACGCTGGCGCGGGCTGGAACTGACCCCGAAGGCCCAGACCAGCTCCCGGGTCACAGGTGTGGGTTCACCGCCCGGCCCAGCCGGCAGGGTGCTCACCCCCAGGCGGTCGCCCAGCACCTGGCGCAACCGCGGGATGCTGGTGCTGCGGCAGGTGATCCAGTCGAGCCGGCCGGCCTTCAGCTCGTTCTGCTGCTCGGGGGCGCTGTAGAAGCCGATCTCCTTGTGCAGGCTGGCCTTCTGCAGCCATGCAAGCCAGGCCTGGATCGGCTGTCGCTCCGCCGGGGTCAGTGGTTCGCCGCGGGATGCCCGCCCCAAGGCCTGGCTCGCCCCCAGGGCACCCGCTGTCCAGAAGAGGTTGGAGGTTTCGGTGGGCAATCCCACCCGCAGCCCGGCGGCACTGAGCGCCACCAGCTCATCGACGTGAACGGGGGGCTGGCGCAGGCGGGCGCGATCGAAGCAGGCCAGCTCGGGGACCAGCTGCATCGGCAGCCCGGCCAGTTGGCCATCCTCGAGGCTCAGCCGCATCCGCGGTCCCGGCAGCAGTTGCTCCGTCACGCTGGCCGGAAACCGCACCGCGCGCACCATTCCCTCGCTCTCCAGCTCCAGGGCCGTCTGGCCGCCCACCAGCAGCAGGTCGGGCCCCAGGCCGGTGCGGTTGCGGCGCGCCAGCTGCCGGCGCAGGGCCGAGTCGGGGTAAACCTGCAGCTGGATGCTGACGCTGGGGTGGACCTTGCGGAAGGCCTGGGTGAGCTCCTGCAGCCGCTGGCGCATGCCCTCCACCAGTTCGGCAGTGACCTGCTGGTCTTCGCTGATGCCCACCGCCAGGAAGAGAAAGGTGGGCAGCACGGCCGGGTCTGCACCGTTGGCGATCCGGGGCGCCCGGCAGCCTGCCATCAGGCTGGCCAACCCAGCCAGCAGCAGGGCCTTCGGGTGGCGGCCGCGGCGATGGCTCACCAGGACCGCTGGCCGTTGCCGCTGGCGGCGTTGCTTTCCGCCTGGGGGCAGGACTGGCAGGGGGCCAGGCTGGTGCTCCGGGCCCGTGAGGCTGGGCTGGCGGTGAGTGCCAGGCCCAGGCCGGCGGCAGTGACGGCGGCGAGGGCGGCGCGGCGGGCTCCTGCCCGGCTGGCAGCGGAGTAGTGGCGAATCAATGGCAGGCGGGGGGCCATGGCGGTGTTGGTGGCTGGGGCGCTTGCAACCGATTGCAGCGAACCGCTGCCGCTTCGGCGAGCCCCTGCGGGGCCACTGCCGCAGCTGGCGTCAGCGGCCGGCGCGCAGCTCCAGCACCGTGGGGCCCACCCAGAAGCTGCCGGGGTCGCGGCGGGCGGCCTCGATCTCGGCGGCGGCCGCGGCGGCGTCGGCGGCGCTCCAGAGGCCCTGCCGCTGCAGTTGGGCGCCGTAAACCAGCACGAACCGCTCCAGCCACTGGGCCGCCATCGAGCCCTGCGGGCCGAGCACCGGCAGGGGCCGCAGCTCCTCGATCCTGAAGCCCCGGGCCGCCAGCAGCGAAGGCAGCCGCCGGTTCACATCGGGATCGCCGCCGCTTGCGCGGAAGCTTTGCTGCACCTGCCGGCCGAAGCGGCCGATCGCCTCAGCCTGGGGGTAGAGGGCAAAGGTGTCCCAGTGCACGTATTCCTGGAACACCGCCCGGCCTCCTGGGCGCAGGGCCGCGGCGAGCAGCTCCAGCAGCGGTTCCAGCTGCGGCAGAAACATCGCCACCCAGCGGCACCAGGCCAGGTCGAAAGCGGGCGTTGTCAGCGCCGGATCGAGCGGGCCGGCCATCAGGTCGTGGCGGTGCAGGTTCAGCTGGGGCAGGCCGGCGGCGGCGCGGCGGCCGCTGGCGAGGTAGGCCTCGCTGCGCTCCAGGGCCAGCACCTGGCCCGTGGGCCCCACCGCCCGTGCGAGCTCCAAGGCGGCGAAACCTGGCCCCGCGCCGAGGTCGAGCACCCGCTCACCCGGCGCCAGGCCGGCCCGCCGCCAGGCGGCCTGGGCCAGCGGCCGCCAGAGCTGATGCTGGAAGCGCAGGCGCTCCAGTTCCTCGGCGTGGCTGCCCAGGACGTAGTCGCTGCTGGCCATGGCGCAGCAGGGGTGGGGGGTTTAGGGAGTGATTCAGTCCTCGGGGAACAGCAGGCTGGCGAGTTCGTCGGCGTCCACGTCGTAGACGCGGGCCAGGCTGGTCTCGATGGCGGCGGTCACTTCGCCGGGCAGGAAGCGCATCGCATTGAGGGCGTCCTCGGTGATCTCGTCGCTGAGCAGCTTTTCCTCGCTGCCGAGCTTCTCATCGTTGATCACCGCCATCACCCAGCTCTGGTAGGCGTAAACCAGGTCGGAGAACTCCAGATCCGGATCGTTGAAGTCCAGGGCCATCGGTGCTGCTGCACATGCCTTAACAGTGTGACCCGTGGCGAGGAGGATGGCAGGTATGAGCTTCACCAGCCCGGATCCGCCGGCCCTGCAGGCCAGCCTCTGCAACTTCGCCATCGCCGAGCTGGTGCGCCAGCACCGCGAGAGCTTCCAGCCCCTCTGGACCCCTGAGAGCTGGGCCAAGCTGCTGATCTGGCTGGCGCTCAACTGCGGCTGCAGCAGTGATCGAGGCGGCCTGGAGGCCTTTGCCGCCGCCCTCGGCCCGGCCCTCAGCGGCCGGATGCGGCGGCTCTTCTTTCAGCGGGAGCTCGAGGATCTGGGCCTGCAGCTGATGGCCGATCCGGCCGAGCAGCAGGTGCTGGTGCTGCCCCTGGCGGCCGCTGAGGGGCCCATGGACCTGGAGCAGGTGGCTCGGGCGCTGGCACGAGTAGGGCTGGGCGAGGGGATGGTGGCCGAACGGGAGCTCTGGCAGCAGCTGGATGCGGTGGTGGCTGTGCCGTGGCGGAGTTGAGATCCGTGATTCAATCCTCCCAATCGAGATTTACGCATTGAAGTCAGTCGGTCTGTGGCGTTGTCTGGTGGCGCTGCTGGCTTTCCCCAGCGTGGTGATCCCGGCTCAGGCTGAGCCCTATCTCCGCTTGGGGCTGGGCGCGGATGGTTCGGTGCCGGCCGACTTTCGTGATCGTGATTGCTCTTCAACCCAGCCGCCGGCCCTGTTTGGTTGTGGAGAGGGCCGCAACGGCTCTCCGCTGGGCAGCGAAGGTTCCTTCGGCAACGGGGTGGTGCTGGACGCCGGCCTGGGCTACCGCGTCAACCGCTGGTTGCGGGTTGAAGGGTTGTTCAGCTACAGGCCGTCGTACGACTACAGCGGTCAGGCCAATTTCAATCAGGTGGCGCTCCCCCAACCTGTGTCGGCCAACCTCAGTTCTGTTGCCGGTTTCGGTGTGGGCTATCTCGACTTGCCCAGCATCGGCAAGGTGCGTCCCTTCCTCGGGGCCGGAGTTGGCGTGGCTCGCAACCGCATCAGTGCGGTGTCCTATGAATTTCCCACTCTGGCTTCGGCTGCTTCCACCACCATCGCTGGCGGAACGACCACCGGTGTGGCCTGGTTGCTCACGGCTGGTGTGGAGATTCCGCTCAATGATCGGTTGAGTCTTGATCTGGCTTACCGCTACACCGATCTGGGGAAGGTGAAAACAGATGCGGGGTCAGCCACGATCGTGCGGCCGGCTCCAGTTGGAACTTTCAATCTGGATATCGCCGGTACTCAGTCTGCTCTGCAGACCCATGGCGCCATGCTCACCCTGCGCTACGCCTTCCGCTGATGGAGCTGATCGGCTGCTACCGCAACGCCGGCTTTGAGGCCCTGGCCGATGGGGTGCTCGCCTTCTTCGAGCGCCGCGTCGACCTGCAGCGCCCCGGCGTGGCCTTCGGGCCAGAGGGTCAGGGCGATCCCGCCGCCGCCGAGCCCGCCAAGATCTCCACCGATATCAGCCTGGTGGCGATCGACCGCAGCGACCCGCAGGCCTTCGCCCTGGCCGAGGTGATCCTGCGGGGCGTGAATGCGGCCCTGGAGCGCTACCTCAAGGAGCGGCCGCTGCTGCGCGACTGCTGCCCGCAGCTCGACTGGGGGGAGGCCGATGCGCTTCGCGATCGGATCGCAGAGGCCGGCTATGAGGTCCGCGATACACCTGAGGGGGCTGTGATACGCAAACTCTGAGCCTGGTGCCCTCACTTCCCGGATATCGTGTATAATAAGATCTATAATATTGTTGTATATAGTAGCAGGGGCGACACACCCCTGTCCCGGGATCGTGAGGAGAGGGTGATGAGAACGACATACCGTCGAGCTTGGGCTTTCATTTTGGCACTGTCCATAGGGCTGAGTGCCTGTGGGGGCGGTGCGGCAACCGTGGTCGACCGCGGGGAGTCCAAGGCTGCCGTCGTTGTTGCAGCAGCCGGTGCTCTCACGCTGCCGGCTGAGGTGACGCCTGCAAGGGTGGCTGAGCTGTACGACTCGGGCGAGATCGCGATCATCGACGTGCGCGAGGCGTGGGAGTATGACCAGGGTCATATCCCCGGGGCAACGTTGATCCCCCTGGACCGGTTGATGGGGCGGCTCGATGAGGTTCCCACCGACCTGCCTGTCGTCCTCGTCTGTCGAAGCGCCAACCGCAGCGGGCAGGCCTACCGGGCCCTTGTGCAGCAGGGGTTCGATAACGTGAGCAATATGTTGGGTGGCATGCTGGCGTGGGAGGCGGCGGGCTAC
>JAWOHV010000249.1:0-7748 GCA_046484965.1 Prochlorococcaceae cyanobacterium | reverse complement strand
GCCGCCGCCGGGTCCGCCGCCGGGGTCGAGTTCACCGGGGTCTACCGCCACCCAGCCGCCATCTCCCGGCAGGCGCAGCTCGAAGTGCAGGTGCGGGCCGGTGCTCAGGCCGGTGCTGCCGACGCGGCCGATCACCTCTCCCTGGCGCACCCGCTCACCGGGCTTCACGAACAGTTCGCTGAGGTGGCCGTAGAGGGTGCGGCGGCGGGGGCTGCCATGTTCGATCTCCACCGCCAGGCCGTAGCCGCCCGCCAGGCCGCTGCTTACCACGGTGCCGCCGAGGGCCGCCACCACCGGCGTGCCTTCGGGGGCGGCCAGGTCGCGGCCGGCGTGCATCAGCCAGTTGCCAAGCACCGGATGCAGGCGCCAGCCGAAGTTGCTGGTGGTGAGCGCCGAGCCGATCAGGGGGAAGAGCAGGCGGCGGTTGCCGTTGCCGAGCATGGGGGCCGGCCGGGGTGTAATCCGGAACACATCGCCGAGCCGGAAGCTGCCGCCGCCACCGGCCAGCAGCGCCGACACCGGCACGGTGAGCGGCGGCAGGGGCTGGCCGCCGCTGCCAAAGCGCTCGAAGGCGCCGGCAGCCCCGGCGCCAAGGGAGCTTCCTCCAAGCTCGCTGATGAAGGGATTGCCCTCGATGCGGCCGCGCCAGCGCACGGCCAGGCCGCGGCGGCATTCTTCGGCCGAGAGGGCCCCCAGGCGGCAGGCGCGCTGCTGCTCGCCCAGCCCGATCGGCTGCAGGGCCGAGGCGCCGCGCACCCGGGCCCGCTCCGCAGGCGTTACCACCCCCTCATTCACGAGCGCATCGAGGGAGGCATCAAAACGCCGCGGTGTGGCGGCAGGAACCTGGCTGGGCTGCAAGCGCAGCGGCGTGGGCAGGTTCGCCCCCCCAAGCGGCGGCCGCAGCGGCTGGGCCGGCGCTGGCGCGGCCTGCTGCAAGGGCTGCATAGAAGGGTTTGGCGAGGCCTGCAGCGAAGGCTGGGGCGCGGCCTGTGGCGCGGGTTCCGCTTCAGCCGCCGCCTGCGGCCCAGCCCCCTGCGGGCCCTCCGCCTGCGGCCCCTCCGCCCAGGCCAAAGATCCCAGCAGCAGCGGCAGCGGCGCCAGGGCGAGCGCCAACAGGGCAGGGCGGGTGAATCCGGGCAGTGGGGGCCGCAAGCGCAGGTGCCGTTGTGAAGTCATCGACTGGAGCTTAGAAACTGCGTTGCAGATTGCAGCACTCGGCGCCATTGCGCAGGGACAGGCTGCCATCTGTCCCCAGGCCCACCACCTGCCAGCACTGGCCGGCGTGCTGCACGCTGCCGCTGGCCAGCAGGCGCCGTTCGGCCTGGCGCCGCACCAGCTCCGGCTGGCCGGCGGCGGCCGCCGCCCATTCCAGGCCTCGCAGAACCCGCGCCGCCAGCGCCGCCGGTGCCGCTGCCGGGTGGCGGCGGCCGAGCACCTCGGCCACGGCGATCGCCCCGGCCGGAACGCGGTTACGGCCGTTGAGGCCCACACCCACCTGGGCCCAGCGGATGCGGCCGCCGCGCAGGCGCAGCCGCGGCAGCAGGCCGGCGAGCTTGCGGCCGCGCAGCAGCAGGTCGTTGGGCCACTTGAGCTGCACCGCCAGGCCGAGGGCCTCGAGCTCCAGGGCCAGCCCCACCGCCGCCGCCAGCGCCAGGGAAGCCGCCCCCGCCGGCTGCTCCGGCCAGGGCAGGGCCGCACTGAGCCAAACGCCGCCGGGCGGCGAACTCCAGAAGCGCCCCTGCTGACCGCGGCCAAAGCGCTGCCGGCGGGCGATCACCGCCAGTGGCAGTGGCGGTGGCAGTGGCGGTGGCAGCGGCAGCGGCCCGCCGCCGGCCAGCCAGGCCTCCAGCTCCCGCTCGGTGCTGGCACACACCCGCCGCCCCTGCAGGCGCCAGCAAAGCGCCGGGGCGCCATCGCCGGCCCCGGCTGACACCACCGGCAGCTGCCGCCGGGCAGCAGCGATCGCCGCAGGGGGGGTCACAGACCTTGCAACCAGCGGCCGATGCGCGCCGCGCCGGCCTCGAGCTGCTCTGTGGGATGCACCAGGGCCAGCCGCGCCCAGCCCTCGCCGCCAGCGCCAAAACCATTGCCGGGGGTGAGGCATACGCCACTGCCCTCCAGCAGGGCGGCGCAGAAGGCCTCGGAATCCAGGCCGCGGGCGCGGGCCGCCGGCGGCAGCTGCAACCAGAGATAGAGGGCCATCGAGGGGCGCCGCAGCGGCCAGCCCACCGCCTCGAGGGCGGCCGCCATGGCATCGCGCCGCTGGCGGTATTCGCCCTTGAGCTGCTCAGGCCAGTGGGGCGCCTGCTCGAGGGCGGCGATGGCGCCGGCCTGCAAGGCCAGCGACTGGTTGAAATCCACCACCCCCTTGAGCTGGCGCAGGGCGCTGATCAGCCACTCGGCCCCGATCGCAAAGGCCAGCCGGTAGCCGCCCAGGCACCAGCTCTTGGAGAAGGAAAAGAACTCGATGCCGCACTGGCGCCAGGCCGGATTGCGCAGCAGCGCCGGCGCCTCGCCCTCGAGGGCCAGATCCACGTAGGGGTTGTCGTGGGCGAGCACGATGTTGTGGGCCAGGGCCTTGGCCACGGCCGCATCGAGCCAGGCCTGCTCGCCGGTGGTGGCGGTGGGGTTGTGGGGGAAGCCGAGCACCATCAGCTTGAGGGCCTGCCACTGGCTGGCGCTGATCCGCTCGAAATCGGGCCGGAAACCGGCCGCCGCAGCGAGGGGCAGGAACAGCGGCTCGGCGGAGGCCAGCTGCAGGCCGCCGAGGTGGGAGGGGTAGTAGGGATCGAGCAGCAGGGCGGCATCGCCGGGGTTGAGCACCGCCAGCGGCAGGTGAGCGGTGCCCTCCTGGGAGCCAACCAGCAGCAGCACTTCGCGCTCCGGATCCACCGCCGCACCAAATCGGCGCTGGGCCCAGACGGCCACCGCCTCGCGAAACGGCAAGGTGGCACCGTGGAGGCAGTAGGCTGCGCTGGCCGGCTTGCCGAGCTCGGCGACGATGGCCTCGATGGCTGCGGCGGGGGGCTGCAGGTCGGTGGAGCCGAGCGAGAGGTCGAGCAGGGGAGCGAGGCCTGCCTGGCTGGCCCGGGCGGTGTAGGCCAGCTTGCGCTGGTCGTTACGCGCAAAAACGCCGCTGCCGAGTTGGCTGAGGCGCTCAGAGATGGGCATCCAGGAAGGCCTTGAGCTGGGGCTTGGCCATGGCGCCCTCGTGGCGGGCCACCTCCTGGCCGGCTTTGAAGATGATCAAGGTGGGCAGACCCTGGATGCCGAGGGCATCGCGGCAGCTGGGGTTGGGGTCGGCCTCGAGCTTGCCCACGGTGAGGCGGCCGGCGTAGTCGGCGGCGGCCCAGCCCATCAGCGGCGCCATCAACCGACAGGGGCCGCACCAGGTGGCCCACACGTCGAGCAGCACGGCACCGCTGGCGCTGCGCACATCGGCGTCGAAGTTGGCGTCGGTGATCGTGAGAACGGAATCAGCAGCCACGGCCAGCAATCTCAGCTGAAGAGATTGTATGAAGTGGCAAGCCCTGCCGTGCCGGGCTCAGAGTTTGTCGATCGAGCGGCGCAGGTCTTCGAGTTCGGCATCCACCTCGGCCACCTGCACCGGCTCCAGCTGGGGCAGCGGGCCACCCTCGGCGGGCAGGGCGATCGGGGTGGGGCCACCGTCGAGGCGGGTGCGCAGGGCGGCCAGCTCGTCATCCACCGAGCCGGAACCCTCGAGGGCGGCGAACTGGCTGTCGAGGTCGGCACCGGCCAGCTCGGCGGCCGCCTGGCTGCGGGCCTCGAGGGCCTGCACCTTCTCCTCCATCTGCTCGAAGGCGGCCATCGCCGAGCCGGTGTTCATGCTGCCCACGGCGCTCTGGAGCTGCTCCTGGGCCTGGGCCGCCTGGGCGCGGGCCTTGAGCATGTCTTTTTTGGTGCGCGCCTCGGCGATCTTGGCCTCGAGGGCCGTGAGGCTCTTCTTGAGGGCTTCCACCTGGCCGGCCTGGCTCTGCAGCTGGTTGTTCAGGGCGGTGGCGGTGTCCTGGTAGGTCTTGCGGCGCGACAGCGCCTCGCGGGCCAGGTCCTCCTCGCCCTTGCGCAGCGCCAGTTCGGCCCGCTCATACCAGGTTTTCGACTGGCTTTCGGCCTGGGTGGCCTGGTTCTGGATGCGCTTCTGGCTGGCGATGGCCGTGGCCACGGCCTGGCGCAGCTTCACCAGGTCGGATTGCATGTCGGCAACCGACTGGTCGAGGATCTTCACCGGATCCTCGGCCTTGCTCACCAGGTCGTTGAGGTTGGCGCGCAGCAGGCGGCTGAGCCGATCAAAAAAGCCCATGGAAGGGGGGCAAGGCTGTAACTGAGGCTAGCCAGTGGCGGCCCGCGGCCCAGCAGCGGATTGCCGCACCCCTGGCCTGGAGCGTCAGCGCCGTCAGTGGGGAACGCTGATCCCATGGAGATGACGGCCTACTTCCGGAACGTGGTGCGCAACAAGCGGCCCGAGATCCAGGAGCGGTGGATCGTGAGCGTGCTGGGCCAGCCCATCGAGGAACGAGAGCAAAGCGATGGGCGGTTCGCCTTCTGGGGGCTTGTGCCCGAAGCCGGAAATAAAGCGCTCAGGGTGATTACGCTGAACGACAGATCTACGGTTCACAACGCCTTTTTCGATCGGGGCTATCGCAAGGCCCGCTCCCGCTCACCCCACCCCGAAGAGCCCTGAAGAGGCCATGAAGATCCACTATTTCCCGGACACCGATACCCTTTACATCGCCCTGGCAGATCGACTGAGCAGCAGCTCTGAGGCGATGGGTGAAAACCTGATCGTCGATTTCGACGACCAGGGCAAGCCCGTGGGCATGACCCTGGAGCACTATTCCCAGATCAGCGACAGCGGCGTGATCGAAACCCTGCTACCGATCTCCCCAGCCCTGCAACACGCCTAGGCTGAACGGATGCCGATCGCCTCCCGCCAGCACACGCGCCAGCTGGGCACTGTGTCGTTTCTGGTGCCGGCGCCGCCGGCACCGGCCAGCCGGCTGGCGGCCTGCCTGGAGCGGTTGCAGCAGAAGTGGAAGGGCGATGGCAACCTGGCGGCGCTGTGGCAGGCCTGGCCGCGCATTGCCGGCCCCCAGCTGGCGCCCCACTGCCGGCCGCTGAGCCTGCGCAGCGGCCTGTTGCTGGTAGGAGCGGCGCCGGGGCCGTGGCTGCAGGCGCTGCAATACAACCGCCACCAGCTGCTGGGGGCGCTGCGGGGCGCGGGTTTTTCAGTGCGCGATCTGCGCCTGCAGCAGCACCACACCACCACGCTGCCGGCCCCGGCGGCGGAGGTGGAGGCCGAGATCTGGGCGCGCCACCCCAGCCGGGTGGACGTGCACGGCATGGACCTCTGCCCGCGCTGCCAGCGGCCCTCACCGGCCGGCGAGATGGCCCGCTGGGGGCACTGCAGCTTCTGCCGCCGGCAGGAGCTGGGCGAGGGCCTGGCCGGCTGACCGGCAGGGGCGAACAGCGGCTCAGGCCACCCGATCGCCGTACTGATTGAGGCGTCGCACCTCCGATGGCAGGGCGCCGTACTCCAGCTTGAAGGCCTCACGCGTCTTGGCGGTGTCGCTGAGGTGCAGGCGCCGCAGCAGCCGGCCGAGGGGCACACCCTGCTGGCGGGGATCGCGGATGTAACGGTGCAGCAGCTTGAGCCGTTCGCGGCGCAACAGCTCCATCGGCGTGAGGTTGAACTTCTCACGCGTGAGCTCCTGGAGGCGGCGAGCGCTGATGCTGGCGGAGCGGGCCAGGTCGACGAGGCTGAGGTCTTCCTCGGCGGCGATCTGGATGTATTCGATCAGCTGGGTGATCGGGTCGAGCTCCTGGCTGAGCTGCACACCGGCGGCGCCGAGCTGCTCGCTGATGTAGTTGAAAAGGTTGTCGGTGATGGCCTTGCCCACCGCCAGGGCAGGCGGATGGTCGGCAGCGGCGAAGGCCGTGCGCACCATCGGCAGCAGCAGGGAGAGGTCGGCCCGCACACAGCGACTGGAGGCGCGTGGTTTCCAGCGGCACGTCGCCGGCAGCTGCAGCCGCGACAGGGTGGTGCCGGGCTGCATCACGGTGATGTCCATCGTGATCGAGGTGGTGAGGCACACATTCGGCCCCTCGCCCTGGGCCTCGAGGAACAGCTCCTTGCTGGCGTGATCGAGGTCGAGGGCCAGCTCGCCTGCCTGCACCACAAACAACCAGGGCAAGGGCCGCGTGAAGCGCACGCCATGGGCCTGGGTGTGGGGGTACACCTCCTCACAAACCATCAGATCGCCCTGGCGACCCACCCGCAAGCGGTTGTGCTCGAGGCCTTCGCTGGAGGCTTCGAACAATTCACCACCTAAGCGGCGGTAGTGATCGCTGAGGGTTTGGGATCCGGCTAGGGATCCATGGGCGGGGGAAGGGGCCAAAACCACACGGAAGGCATTTGCGCGCAATAAAGCGAATCAGGCGCGCCCTGGGAAGGCTCCAGCCCAAAAACGATGAGAACCAGCCGTGAGCAGGGTGAGAAAGTCGCCAGAGAATGCCAAGCCAAAACTGAGTAGCAGAGAAGTGTCATTCGTCAATCAAGCGATAACGCGAAATGCCCCCCACGCAAGCGCGACGGCAGAGGAAAGATTGGGCGAAACAGTGGGGCGGCTCAGGAACATGGGAAGGCGAGATCTGCCGGAGCACCAGCCCCTTGAAATGTTGAAGATCCCCCAGCCATTGATGAACAAGGAGGTCCCCGCGGCCCCTTGGCTGGTGGTGATCGACCGGGCCGTGCGCGACTGGGGGCGCCTGCTAGCCGCCGCCCCCAGGGGCGAACCAATCCTGCTGCTCGAGCCGCAGCAGAACGGCCTGGAGCAGATCGACAACTTCCTACGACGTGCACCCTGCAACAGCTACTGCGGCATCGCCGTTGTGGGCGAAGCCACGGCGGCACGCCTGCAGCTGGGCGATGGCGCCCTCGACGGCGCCGCCCTGGAGCGGCAGGCCCCCCTGCTGCAGCGCTGGCAGCAATGGCTGCTGCCCGGCGCCGGCCTGCGGCTCTACGGCTGCCGGCTCGCCGCCGGCGCCGCGGGCCGCGCCCTGCTGCAGCGCCTCACAGCAATCACCGGCCTGCCCGCCGCCGCCAGCGCCCGCCCCGTGGGCCCAGCCGACCTGGGCGGCGGCACCAGCCTGGAGCAAGCCACCGGCGCCATCGCCGCTGCGCCGGCCTGGCTGGAAGCGGCGCTTGAGCTGCAGCTGGGGCATGTGCTGGGCAGCGATCCTTTGCCGCCGGAGTGGTTTGGCGACGAGGTGCAAACGGCAGCCCTCCACGCCGATGATCCCGCCTTTCTGGCGGCGATTGAGGGGCAACTGCGCCTTCCTTCCGGAGTGAGCCTGGATACGGCGGCCCTGGTGCGGGATCACGACGCGATTCCCGACCCGAACTTCGAAGGCGCCTGGCTGATCAGCACCGAGCTGGGCAGCTTCCGCTTCTGGGCCGACGGCCGCTGGCGCTATGAAGCCCACGCCACGCCGCTCGATCCCAACATCGAGTGGAGCGATCGCGGCAATAACAACGACTCGATCGGCGCCGACTACCTGCTGCTGGCAACCAGCGGCGGCAGTCCGGTGGCTCTGCGGATCGACGTGCTCGCCGGCTCCAACGACGCCCCGGAGATCACCAGCACCGAGAGCGCCGCCACGGGCACGGTGATCGAGGCGGGCCTTGAGATCACCGGCGTCACCAGCGCCGGCGGCCAGCTCAGCGCCAG
>JAWOHV010000043.1:0-7253 GCA_046484965.1 Prochlorococcaceae cyanobacterium | reverse complement strand
TAGCCCTCGCCAAACTGGGAGCCCATTCCCCCTGGCCCATGCCTCCCCATCCCCAGCGCAACCGCCTGGTGATCGGCATCGGCAATCCCCTGCGCGGCGACGACGGCATCGGAGCGCTGCTGGCTGAGCAGGTGGGCGGCCGCTGCGTGCAGCAGCTCACGCCGGAGCTGGCCGAGGAGCTGGCCGAGCTGGAGGCGGTGTTGTTCATCGATGCCTGGCTGGCAGCGGCCGGAGCGGTTCCCCAGCTCAGGGCGATGGCGCCTGCCGCCGGTGCGGCCGAGAGCCACCGGCTCGAGCCGGCCCAGTTGCTGGCCATCAGCCAGGCCCTCTACGGCCGCTCCCCCCAGGCCCACCTGCTGCAGCTGCCGGCCTATGGCTTCGACCACGGCACCGTGCTGTCGGCCGAGCTGCAGGCCGCCCTGCCCGCCGCCCGGGCGCTGCTGCAGCAGTGGATGGGTGGCCATGCATGAGCTCAGCCTGATGGAGGCCGTGCGCGATCAGGCGCTGGCGGCGGCCCACGCCGATGGCGCCAGCCGCATCACGGCGATCAGCCTGCGGGTGGGCGAGCTGGCGGGGGTAGAGATCGAGGCCCTGCGCTTCGCCTTCCCGGTTGTGATGGCCGGCACGATCGCCGCCGGGGCCGAGCTGCGCATCGAGCGCGAACCCGCCGAATGCCACTGCGCCGCCTGCAACGCTGCCTTCCCCGCCCCCGATGGCTGCTGCGACTGCCCCCGTTGCGGCGCGATCAGCCTTCAGCTGCTGCGCGGCCGCGACCTGCGGCTGCTGGCCCTGGAGGTGGTGTGAGATGGCGCGAGGAGCGCTTGATCCCCTGCCACAGCCGTGGCAAAGTCTGATTATTGCGGCATCAAAGCATGAAAGTGACGGTTGAGCTTTCCGAAGCAGAGATGGTTGAAGTCCTCGAGCTCACGGGTGAGCGCAAGAAGGGGCCTGCCATTCGCCGGCTGATGGAGGAGGCGCTGCAGCAGCATCGACGCGCCCGCATCGCCCAGCGTTTCCTCAGCGGTGAGTGGGGGGTGGAGCTGGAGCGTTTTGAGGCTGATCGACGCCGCGACCAGGAGCGAGATCAGGCGATGGTCCGATGACGCTGGTGCTCGACAGCAGTCTCTGGATCAACTTCACCCGGGCCCGCAGCCCGCTGGTTTTGAAGCAGTTGATCGCCCCGTTTGTGCTCGATCCAGCGGCCCATCTCGCTGAGCCGGTGCGCTTTGAGCTGTTGCGCTCGGCCCGCCCGGAGGAGGTCAGGCTGCTGGAGGCCCAGTTCGCCACGTTGCCCTCGCTGACCACGCCGCCAGACCTGTGGCAGCAGGGCATTGCCCTGGGCCAGGCTTGCCGTGCCATCGGCCGCACGGTGTTGAGCCTCGACCTGCTGGTGGCCGCCGTGGCTCTTCATCACAACGCCGTGCTGGTGAGCTTCGATGCCGACTTCGAGGCCGTGGCCTCGGTGAGTGGGCTGCGCCTGCAGCGGCTGCAGCGCCCTGGCTGAAGGCGCTGCTCTGGTTGGTTAGCCCGCCACAATCTCCGCCAGGCGTCGGTCCTCGGTCCAGAGGGGGCAGCCGGCCAGCCGTGCCGCAGGCAACAGGTGGACATCGGCGTAGCGCTGCAGGCAAGCGCTGGAGCAGGACAAGCACCTGCCGGCGATTCAATAGGTTGCCGCAGGCGAGCTCGCCGATCACCCACACGGAGGTGTCGACGAGAATCAAAGCGTGCTCCGCCGCCGGGGAATCGGCTCCAGGCTTGGCTCACTGCCGCCGAGGGCGGCTAGGCGCCTGGCACTATCTCGCTGCACGAGGGCCTGCAGGGCTTGTTTCAGCAGCGTGACAGTGGTGCGCATCGGGGAGGGAAGCTTCCAGGGCACCACCTTCAACGCACCATGTTGATCATCAATTGATAACGCTGCCCGCACCGCTCAGCGCTCCTAGCCTGGAGATGGCCCAAGCCCCGTGTCTCCATGTGCCGCGACTGCTCCTGCGGACAGCCGGCGCCTGAGCCGCTTCTACAACCAACCCGCACCCTGCCCCTGCACACGGCCCTGCTGCAGCGCAACGACGCCGGCGCTGCCGCCTTGCGCCAGCGCTTCCAGGCCGCCGGGGTGACCGTGGTGAACCTGCTCTCTTCCCCGGGCTCTGGCAAAACCGCCCTGCTGGAAGCCCTGGCCCGCCGCATCGCCGATGCTGAAGGCCCGCCGACCCGCCTGGCGGTGATCGTGGGCGATCTGGCCACCGACAACGACGCCCGCCGCCTGCAGGCCGCCGGGGTGCCGGCGGTGCAGATCACCACCGGCCAGGCCTGCCACCTGGAGGCGCCGATGGTGGCCGACGGGCTGCACCGCCTCCACCACCAGGGCATCGCCCTTGAGCAGCTCGAGCTGCTGGTGATCGAGAACGTGGGCAACCTGGTGTGCCCTGGCGCCTACGACCTCGGCGAGAGCCTGCGGGTGGTGCTGCTCTCCACCACCGAGGGCGAAGACAAGCCGCTCAAGTACGCGCCGATTTTTCACGGTGCCGATCTGGTGTTGATCACCAAAATCGACCTGGCCGAGGCGGTGGGCTTCGATCGCGCCGCCGCCCACGCCGCCATCGCCCGCGTGGCCCCCCACGCCCGCGTGCTCGAAACCTCCGCCCGCAGCGGTGAAGGCCTCGACGCCCTGATCACCGCCCTCGGGCTGGCCATCCCGGCGGCGCGATGAGTCAGGCCCGCCTGCGCCTGCACTGCCGCGGCGTGGTGCAGGGGGTGGGCTTCCGACCGCTGGTGCATCGCCTCGCCAGTGAGCTGCAGCTGGTGGGGGAGGTGGAGAACGTCGCTGGCGCCGTGCGGCTGGAGTTGCAGGGGGAGCGGCGTTCGCTGGAGCTGCTGGTTCGGCGTTTGCCGGAGGCGTTGCAGAGCCCCGGCTCTTTGGAGCCGTTGCAGCCTGAATGGCTGCCGCCCCTGGCCCCGGCTCCAGCAGGCCTGCGTATCGCCGCCGCCGCCGCCCAGCCCCTGGGCTCTGGCCTTGTGGCCACGGCCCTGGCGGCCGACCTGGCCCCCTGCCCCGCCTGCAGGGCCGAGCTGGGCGATCCCGCCAACCGCCGCCATCAATACCCGTTCATCAGCTGCAGCCAGTGCGGGCCGCGCTACTCGATCGCCACCGCCGAGCCCTACGCCCGGGCCCACACCACCCTGGCCGGCTTCCCGCTGTGCGCTGCCTGCCAGCGGGAGTTCGACGATCCCACCGATCGCCGCTTCCATGCCGAAACGATTGGCTGCCCAAGCTGTGGGCCCCAGCTGCAGCTCCTCGATGGGGCCGGCTGCCCCCGGCCTGGCGAGCCACTCGCGGCTGCAGTGGCGGCCCTACGGGCCGGCGCGATCGTGGCCCTGCAGGGGGTGGGTGGCTTCCAGCTGCTGGTGAATGCGGCCAACCCCAAAGCCGTGGCCAAGCTGCGGCAGCGCAAGCGCCGCCCCCACAAGCCCTTCGCCCTGCTGCTGGATGGGCCGGAGCGCCTGGCCGAGCTGCTGCAGCCCAGCGCCGCCGAACGCGAGGCCCTCTGGGATCCGGCCGCACCGATCGTGCTGCTCGCCAGCCCGGCCCCGGCCCACGAGCGGCTGCTGGCGGGAGTGGCGGCGGGAGCGCCGGGGCTGGGGGTGATGCTGCCGGCCTCCGCGCTGCACCTGCTTCTGGCCGAAGCGTTCGCGGGCCCGCTGGTGGCCACCAGCGGCAACCGCAGCGGCGAGCCGCTCTGCATCGATCCAGCCGAGGCGCTGGAGCGGCTGGGCGGCATCGCCGACGCCTACCTGGTGCACAACCGCCCGATCGCCCGGCCGCTCGACGACTCGGTGCTGCAGCTGATCGAGGGGCGGCGCTGCCTGATCAGGCGGGCCCGGGGGTACGCGCCGCAGGCACTGCCGCTGGCGCGTCCCTTCCGGGCGGACGGACCGGCCCTGCTGGCCCTGGGGGGCGATCTCAAGAGCGCCCCGGCCCTGGTGCTCGGGGATCGCCTCCATGCCGCCCCCCACCTGGGCAATCTGGCCGAACCGCAGGTGCTGAGGCGCTGGCAGCAAGGGCTGGCGGAGCTGGAGGAACGCTGGGGCGATCGGCTGGTGGCCCTGGCCTGCGACGGCCATCCCGGCTACCTGAGCCATCAGCAGGCCCAGGGCCGATCGCTGCCCTGCTCTGCGGTGCCGCACCACCTGGCCCATGCCCTGGCGGTGGCGGCCGAGCACGGCCTGGCACCACCGCTGCTGGCCTTCGCCGCCGATGGGCTCGGCTACGGAGAGGAGCAGGGGAGCAAGGCTGGGCAGGAGCTGCTGCGCGGCGCCGAGCTGCTCTGGCTCGAAGCCCGTGCAGAGGCCGCAGCCGCTGCCAGTGAAGATGCCGGCGGGAACTTCAACACTGAGCAGCAGCCGGGGCTGGGGCAACGCCTCGCCGCCCTGCGGCCCTTTCCCCTGCCCGGCGGCGAGCGCGCCAGCCGCGAGCCCCGCCGCTGTGCCCTCGGGCTGCTGCACGCCGCCGGCCTGCTCGATCATCCGGGGGCGGCCGCGGTGCGGGCCGCCTTCCCAGCGGCCGATCTGGCGCTGCTACGGCAGGCGCTGGCCACGGGCTGCAACAGCCCCGCCTGCTCCTCCCTGGGCCGGCTGTTCGATGCGGTGGCCTCCCTGCTCGATCTGGCGCAGCGGCTCAGCTACGAGGGCGAAGGGGGGCTGCGAGTGGAGGGGGCGGCCGCCCAGGCGCCGGCAGGGGTTGTGGGCTACCCCCTGCCGCTGTTGCCGGCGGATCTGCCGCTCGGGCGACTCCACTGGCAACCGCTGCTCGAGGCCCTGCTGGCGGATCGCGCGGCCGGTGCATCGGCGCCGCACTGCGCCGCCCGTTTCCAGGCCGGCATCAGCGCAGGCCTGGCCGAGGCGATAGCGGCAGCAGCGCGCCGCAGCGGCTGCCGCCGCGTGCTGCTGGGCGGCGGCTGCTTCCAGAACCGCGCCCTGCTGCAGGGCTGCCTGGTGGCGCTGCGCCAGCGGGGCCTTGAGCCCTTCCATGCCGAAGCGCTGCCAAGCGGCGACGGCGGCCTGGCCCTGGGGCAGGCCCTGGCGGTGACGCTGTCCACAGGGCCGGACACCGCAGCCAATGAATGGGTCTAGAACGAATCAGGAGAGGTTCGCCGCCGCACCCCCCACCCTCCACCGCCCACAGCCCACCGCCAACCGCCCACCATGTGCCTGGCAGTTGCAGGACAGATTCTGGCCATTGCGGCGGCAGCCGGTGCTCCGGGGAGCGCCGCCGCTGACGATCCCCTCTGGCGCCTGGCTGAGGTGGATTTCGGCGGCGTCCGCCAGCAGGTGAGCCTGGCCTGCCTGCCCGAGGCCCGCGTTGGCGATCGGGTGCTGGTGCATGTGGGCCTCGCCCTGAGCCTGGTGGATCCGGAGGAGCCGGCATGAACCCAACGGTGAAGGATGTCCAGCCCAAGGGCGAGCAGCTGGTTTGCCTCGATGGCAACGAGGCGGTGGCCCGGGTGGCCTATCGCCTCAGCGAGGTGATCGCCATCTACCCGATCACGCCGGCTTCGCCGATGGGGGAATCGGCCGATGCCTGGAGCGCCGAGGGGCGGCCGAACCTCTGGGGCACCGTGCCTGCTGTGGTGGAGATGCAGAGCGAAGGCGGCGCCGCCGGCACGGTGCACGGCGCCCTGCAGGCCGGTGCGCTCACCACCAGCTTCACGGCCTCGCAAGGGCTGCTGCTGATGCTGCCGAACCTCTACAAACTGGCTGGGGAGCTCACGCCGGCGGTGCTGCATGTGGCCGCCCGCTCCCTGGCGGCGCAGGGGCTCTCGATCTTCGGCGACCACAGCGATGTGATGGCCTGCCGCGGCAGCGGCTGCGCCATACTCCACTCCAGCTGCGGGCAGGAGGCAGGAGATTTCGCCGCCATCGCCATGCGGGCCTCCCTGAACGGCCGGCTGCCATTCCTGAACGTGCTGGATGGCTTCCGCACCTCCCATGAGATCCAGAAACTGGCGCCACTCAGCGATCAACAACTCCTCGAGCTGATCCCGGCTGAACGGATCCGCGAGCACCGCCAGCGGGCCCTCAGCCCCGATCAGCCGGTGATCCGCGGCACGTCCCAGAACCCGGACGTCTACTTCCAGGCGCGGGAATCGGTGAACCGCTACTACGACGCCCTGCCGGGGCATGTGCAGGAGGCGATGGATGCCTTCGGGTCTCTAACTGGTCGCCACTACCGGCTCTACGACTACTACGGCAGAGCCGATGCCGAGCTGGTGATCGTGATGATGGGATCCGGCTGCGAAACGGCCGCAGAAACGATCGACGCCCTGATGGCAGCAGGCGAGCGGGTGGGGCTGCTCAAGGTGCACCTCTACCGCCCCTTCGCCGCCGAGCGGTTCTGCGCCGCCCTGCCCGCCAGCACCCGAGCGATCGCCGTGCTCGATCGCTGCAAGGAGCCCGGTGCCAGCGGCGAACCCCTCTACCTCGATGTGGTGGCCTCGCTGGCGGAGCACTGGCCCGAGCCGCCGCGGGTGCTGGGGGGGCGCTATGGCCTCTCCTCGAAGGAGTTCACCCCGGCGATGGTGAAGGCGGTGTTCGACAACCTGCGGCAGGCCCTGCCACAGGAGCACGGCGCGGCGGCGCGGCCCGCAGCCCTGAACCACTTCACGGTGGGCATCGACGACGACGTCAGCCACCGCTCCCTGAGCCTCGATGCCGGCTTCATCACAGAGGCCGCTCCGGAGGTGCGCGCCATCGTCTACGGGCTTGGCTCCGACGGCACGGTGGGGGCCAGCAAGAGCACGATCAAGATCATCGGCGAAAGCACCGATCTGCACGTTCAGGCCTACTTCGTCTACGACTCGAAGAAATCGGGTTCGGTGACGGTGTCGCACCTGCGCTTCGGGCCGCGGCCGATCCGCTCCACCTACCTGATCCAGCGCCCCACCCTGGTGGCCTGCCACCAGTGGGACTTCGTGGGCCGCTTCGACCTGCTGGCCGGCCTGGTGGAGGGCGGCACGCTGCTGCTCAACAGCCCCTACGAGCCGGCTGAGTGCTGGCGGCGCCTGCCGGCGGAGCTGCGCCAGGGCATCCGCGAGCGCAACCTGCAGGTGTGGGTGATCAACGGCTACCGGGTGGCGCGCCAAGCCGGCATGGGGCCGCACATCAACACGGTGATGTGCGGCCCCATGCCGGCTTGGGGCCGCACATCAACACGGTGATGCAGGTGTGCTTCTTCGCCGTGAGCAACGTGTTGCCCCGCG
>JAWOHV010000270.1:0-10712 GCA_046484965.1 Prochlorococcaceae cyanobacterium | reverse complement strand
GCCCGGCACGGTGATGAATCCCAAGCGGTTCAACCCCGCCAACCTTGAGCAGGCCCCCCTGCACGATGATCAGGACGGCAGTTACTTCATCCTGCCCGCCCATTCCTACGGGCTGGGCGTGGCCTTGGAGGTATTGCGGGTGCCCGCGAACATCACGGTGATCTGTCTCGGCAAGAGCACCTATGCCCGGCTGGGGATCATCGTCAACACCACCCCGGCCGAGGCCAGCTGGGAGGGCCATCTCACCCTGGAATTCAGCAATTCCTCGGGGGCTGACTGCCGTATCTATGCAGCTGAGGGGATCTGCCAGCTCTTGTTCTTCGAGGGCGACCCCTGCGACACCACCTACAAGGAGCGTGCAGGCAAATATCAGAACCAGCCCGAGCGGGTGACCTTGGCCCGGATCTGAGAGGCCAGCTCCCAATGGCTCGCGTTATGGCGCGAGCCTGGCGTCGCACCGAGAGGTGCGCCCAATGGCTCGCGTTATGGCGCGAGCCTGGCTTTATGCAGTCGACTTTTTTCATACCAGCCGGCGATCTCCGGAGCCCAGCTCTGCAGATGGGGCCAGAGCAGGTCGCAGAGGGCTCTGATCTCCAGCTGGGCATCGAGCTTGGCCCGCAGATCTAGAAAGTGCAGCAGAGCCCGCAGGGTGAAGCTCACCACGAAGTGCTGGCGGTAATCAAACGGCAGGATGCCGCGGGCGTGCTCTTCGGCGAAGCCCGCCGCCAGCAGATCGCGGTAGCGCTCTGCCGCCGCCCTGCAGAGCTCTAGATCAATCGCCCGCTGTTGATCGTTGTAGACATACTTCTTGCCCTGCCGGTCGCTGTAGCTGCCAACGGGCCGCAGGTAAAACACCTCCTCGAGCTCCAGTTCGCCTTTGGCTGCTTTGCAGATGCGATCGCCGGTGTAGCGCATCGATTGCACATCGAAGCTGACGCCGACGCGATGGGTGCGGGCCTGTTGCATCACCGAATGGGGGAACCAGCCCACGTTGAGCACGATCTGGGCGTGTTCGAGCGGTCCGTAGTGGCCCCGCTCACCGGCGAGCAGCCGTTTGATGCAGATTTCGCCCGCTTTGGCCTCATCCGGCCAGCTGCCGGGGTCTGCCGCCACGAAGCCCTCGCTGTAGTCCTGGTGCATGCCCGCATACACGCACTGCTGGGGGTTGGGAGTGGCGGCGATCAGCGCCACCTGAAAGCGGGGATCCATCGATTCGTAGCAGAGGGAAGCCGGTGGAGCAGGAAAGGGTTCAGCCGTGGCTGCGGGGGCCGGCTGGCGATGCCGCAGTGGGAGCCAGTGTGCCGCTGGCTGGCAGATCTTGGTCGCCGAGGCGGCTGATCGCACCCACTCCCGCCAGCGCTGGCAGGGGCTGCTTGTTGATCAGGGCCTCCACCAGGGCCTCGAGTTCGCTGCCGGTGCGGGCCCCCAGGGAGCGTCCCACGGGCCCGCCATCGGCGTCAAAGAGTTCCAGCTGGGGGATGCCGTTCACTTCGAAGCGCTCCACTTCCGGCTGCCAGCGTGGATTGTCCACATTCAGGAGCACCACATCGAGGCTGTCGCCATGGCGGCGCTCCAGCGTTTCCATGGCCGGCGCCATGGCCCTGCAGGCCTCGCACCAGTCGGCGTAGAACTCCACCAGCGTGGGGCGGCCGTTGGTAAGGGCCACCGGCAGATCGAGGGATTGGCGGGCCAGGCGCTCCAGGGGGGCTTCAGGATGCAGGCCGCCCCGCAACCAGAGCAGCAACAGCCCCAGCAAGGCGGCGATCGCTGCCAGCAGCATCCGGTCGCGGCGAGCCAGCGGCAGGCTGCCGCCGCCGCCGGGGCTGTTTTGTTGGGCCATGGTGCTGCACAGGCGCAACGGGCACTCTGGCAGCCGGAAACCTGCAGATGTGCTTGCTAGCTTCAAGCAATCGGGGCAGGGAATCTGAAGCGCCGTCTCACCCTGCATTTCCCCCGCGAAGCGGTGCATCAGCCGATCACCTATCGGCTGGCGGTTGATTTTGATATCGCAGCCAAGATCCTGCGGGCCCAGATTGCCCCCAATCAGAGCGGCACCATGGTGGTGGAGCTCTCCGGTGACATCGATGAGCTCGATGCCGCCGAAGCCTGGTTGGAGCGCCAGGGGCTTGGCATCAACCGGGCCCCGGGCCAGATCCGTATCGACCGGCAGCGCTGCGTCGACTGCGGTATCTGCACCAGCGTTTGCCCGAGTGGGGCCCTGCAGAGCGTTGCCCCAAACTGGCAGCTCCGGTTCTACGCCCCGCTCTGCCTGGTGTGCGAACAGTGCATTCCCAGCTGCCCGTTGCAGGCGATTGAGCTGGTTCTTGATCAGCCCCTGGATCTGCCACTAAATCAGCCGCTCAATCAGCCCCTGGATCAGTCCCAGGAGCGGCGCCGATGAGGGGCCTGATCGCCATGCTGCTGCTGCCGTTGCGGGCGCCCCTGCTACTTGTGCTGCTGTTGGCGAGCTTCTACCTGGGGCTGCACTGGAGCGCCGTGATGGTGCTTGGCCGGGGGCAGATCACCCCCATGGCCAGTTCCCTCTTCTGGCCGGTGCAGATGCTCCAGGCCCTGGTCGTGGTGGTGGTGTGCACGATGCCCGATCTGCTGCTGCAGCGCCTCTCGATGCTGATGGCGGCCAGCCGGGTGGCCAGCCTGGTGGTGAGCCTGCTGGCCGTCACCGTCGGCGGGCTCTACCTGCTGCACCTCAGCGTTCTGGCTGATGTGCTGATCCTCTCAAGCGCCGTGCTGCTTGCCCGGCTCGACCTGGTGCGAATCCGGTGTGTGCCGCCGCCGTTGCTGGCGGCCCTGGGGTTGAGCCTCTGGGTTGGACTCGGCGTATGGCTGGGGTGGTGGCTGCACCCGTGGCTGGGTGCTGTGGGCTAGCAGCGCCAGCTGGGAAGTTGCTGGTAACTCCAGGCGTTGCCGAGCACCTTCTTCACGTAAAGCCTGGTTTCGGGGTAGGGAATGGCTTCCACCCACAGCTCCGGTGCCACCTGCAGCTGGGGGTTGATCCAGCTGGCCACTGCGCCGGGGCCGGCGTTGTAGCTCGCCACGGCCGGCAGCAGCTCTCCGCCCCATTGCTTCAGCAGCTGGCTGAGGTAGCGGGCGCCCAGCTCGGCATTGGCCTCAGGCTCCTTGAGGCTGGCTGGCTCCAGGGCTCGGCCGGCCAGTTCGGCGGCGGTGGCGGGCATCAGCTGCAGCAGCCCGATGGCGCCAGCCCCCGAGCTCACCCCTGGGCTGAAGCGCGATTCCTGTTTGGCCAGGCCCTGCAGCAGTGCTGGCGGCACCCCCTGGGCCCGGGCCTGGGAGCTGAGCAGGGGGGCATAGCGCGCCGGGTGCAGGGCCTGCTCCAGCTCCAGCCATTCGCTGCAGCTGGCCCCCTCCTGGCGCAAGCCGGCTTGCTCCAATTGGCCCAGGCCGGTCCAGTCGTCGCCGATCGCCAGCCGCAGCCGCCCTTCCACGGCCAGCTCCTGCGAAGTCTGAGGTGGCTGCTGGCGGCGCTGGTGCCGCCAGGTTTCCCAGGCCTCCAGGGGCTGTTGCAGGCGCCACAACTCATCCACCAGCGGCAGGCCGCTGCCGAGGGGGAGCCAGGGGGGTGCTGCAGCGCTGCCTTGGTCTGCCGCATCGCCAGTGAGGCCAGTGAGGCGGGGGCTGGCCTGTCCCAGCTGGATCGCCGCCCGCCAGCCGTAGTAGCCCCCTGGGAACAGGGCCAGCAGGCGGCGCCACTGGTCTGTGGCGGCCGCCTGCTGGCCCTGCCTCTGCATCAGCCAGCCCCGCCAGAACAGTTGGCGAGCCGCCAGTGGCGGCGGTTGCGATTGCTCCTTGAGGGCATCCAGCAGCTGCTGGGCGGCTCGCCACTCCCCGGCCAGCAGCCGCCTGCGGGCCAGCTGCCACTGCAGCTCGCGGCTGGCCGGATCCTGGGGCCAGCGTTGCAGCACCTCCTGCCAACCCTCACCGCTGGCCAGGGCCCGCCGCGCCTGGACCGGTGCGCTGGCCTGCCAGCTCGGCGGCAGTTGCTTGAGCCGCTGCAGAGCGGCTTCATCTTCGGCTTCGCTGAGCAGCCTTACGGCTTCGCCGGCCTCGGGGCTGCTGGGATGTTGACGCACCAGCGCCAGCAGCCGCTCAGCGGCCGCATCGCGGCTCTGGGGCTGGGGCAGCAGGGCGCGGGCCACCGCCAGTTCGCTGGCTGCAGTGCCCCGCTGGTCGCCGAGGCAGCGGAGCGCTTCATCACCATCGCCAAGCTGGGCCAGAGCTGCCGCCAGGCTTTGCCGTTCGCTGCCGGGAGCTGACGCCGAGGCGCGGCAGGCCTGGCGGATTCGCTCCTCGGCTCCGGGCCAGCGGGCCCCCCAGCGGGCCAGATGCAGAGCGCCCTGGCGTTGCCCTGCGGGGTCGGGGCCCAGTTCCAGGGCCGCCGCCAGGGCGGCCGGGTGCGAGGGAAAGCGCTGCAGCAGCTCCTGGCGCCGGGCCGGTTGGCGGCGGCCGAGGGCATAGAGGGCATCGGCGGCGGCGGGAGAGGCGGGGAAGCGGTGCTGCAGCTGCCGCCAGAGCTGATCGGCGGCGCTGTTCTGGCCGAGGGCCGCGGCCGCCAGGGCGTCCTGCTTGAGCACCACTGCCGCCAGGGGTGCCTGGCCCCAGCCCTGGCCCTTGAGCAGCTGGCGCTGGCGTGCCGGCTGGTCTGCTGCCTGGCCATGAAGCAGCAGCGCCGCTTCGCGGCGACGGCCGGGATCGGGGTGCCAGCGCTGCTGGAGCTCCAGGCTGGTTGCCGAACTGTTGGGGCTGGGGCGGCCTGCGCTGTTCAGCAGCCAGTGGCCAGCGAGCAGCAGCAGGCCCGTGCCCAGGGCGGTGGCCAGCAGCAGGCCGGGGCCGCGCAGGGGGGCAGGGGCTGCTGCTGGATCGGGGCGGGGATTGGAGGCAGCTGGCAAGGCCTGGGCAAACCCAAATGCCTTGTCATTCTGGAGGGAGCTGTCCGCCTGCCTTGGCTCTGCCCCGCTGGCCATCGCTGCCACCCCTGCCGCAGCTGCTCACCAGCCTGCCTGGTGCGGCCCAGCGCCGGCGCGCCCTGCGGCTGCTGGCGGCCGCAGGGCTGGCGATGCTGCTGCGGCCCTACTGGCCGCTGGTGCTGCTGCCGGGTTGGCTGCTGGGGGCGCTGCTGCTCTGGGCGGTGCTGGAGCTGTTGCGCTGGGCCTGGTGGCCGCGGCGTTGGCGCTGAAGCCGCGATCGCCCGCAGCCCCGGGCTGGGCGACCCGCTTACCCTGAGCCGTGATTCTGGTGTCGCCCATGGCCGATCAGGCCCTCCACCCCGTTGGCCAGCCCCTGGGTCCAACCGTGGCAGGCTTCGGCACCGATGGCATCCGCGGCCAGGTGGGTGCGGCCGTGACCCCCGCCCTGGCCCTGCAGCTGGGCTACTGGTGCGGGCGGGTGCTGCCGCCAGAGGGCCCTGTGCTGATCGGTCTCGACTCGCGCAGCAGTGGCCCGATGCTGGCGGCGGCGCTGACCGCCGGCCTCACCGCCGCCGGCCGCGATGTGTGGACGATCGGGCTCTGCCCCACCCCGGCGGTGCCCGGTGCGATCCGGCAGCTGGGGGCCGCCGGCGGCCTGATGGTTTCGGCCAGTCACAACCCCCCGGGCGACAACGGCATCAAGGTGTTTGGCCCCAGCGGCGCCAAGCTCGATCGCGGCCTGCAAGCCGAGATTGAGGCGGGCCTGCGGGGGGAAGCCGGCCCAGCCACGCTGGGCAACTGCGGGGCGGCTTTCCAGAGGCCAGATCTGCTCAACGACTACCGCGCCGCCCTGCTCGCCAGCGTTGCCGGCCGCCGGCTCGATGGTGTCAAGGTGGTGCTCGACCTCTGCTGGGGATCGGCCACCGCCTGCGGCGAGGCGCTGTTCCGCGAGCTGGGGGCTGATCTCACCGTTCTGCATGGCAGCCCCGACGGCCGCCAGATCAACGTGGACTGCGGCAGCACCCACCTGGAACCGCTGCGCCGGGCTGTGCTCGAGCAGGGGGCGGCCATGGGTTTCGCCTTCGATGGTGATGCCGACCGGATGCTGGCTGTCGATGGCCAGGGCCGGGTTGTCGATGGCGATCAGACCCTGTTCCTCTGGGGCTCGGCCCTGCTCGATCAGGACCTGTTGCCGGGGCGCCGCCTGGTGGCCACGGTGATGTCCAACCTGGGTTTCGAGCAGGCCTGGCAGGCCAGGGGCGGGGTGCTGGAGCGCACGGCGGTGGGCGATCAGCATGTGCACCAGGCGATGGAAGACAGCGGCGCTGGCCTGGGTGGTGAGCAATCGGGCCATATCCTCTCGGCCCAGCACGGCATGAGTGGCGATGGGCTGCTCACGGCCCTGCAGGTGGCCACGCTCGTGCACGGCCGCGGCCAGACCTTGTCTGAATGGATGGACGGCAGCTTCCGCTCCTTCCCCCAGACCCTGGTCAATGTGACCGTGCCCGATCGCAACCGCCGCCAGCGCTGGCAGGACTGCGAGCCCCTGCGGCAGGCGGTGGATCGGGCCGAGACGGCGATGGCGGGGCAGGGGCGGGTGCTGGTGCGGCCCAGCGGCACCGAACCGCTGCTGCGGGTGATGGTGGAGGCGGCTGAACCGGCGCTGGTGGACCACTGGGCTGCCCTGCTGGCAGCCGAGGCCGAGGCCCATCTCAACGCCGGCTGAGTGCCAGCTGCTCCAGGGCGAGGGCCAGGGCGCCGCTGGCGGCATCGCCTTGGGGCTCGCTGAGCCGGAGGCTGATGCCGCCCTTCACCAGGGCTTGCTCGAACTGGAGGCGGAATTGCTCGAGATGCCGCAGGGCACCGCCGAGCCCCACCACGGGGGGCTGCACCAGGTTCAGGCCGCTGGCCACGGCCGCCACCATCTCCGCCAGGGCGAGGGCGGATCGCTTCAAGATCGAGGCGGCCTGGCAATCCCCCGTCGCCGCAAACTGGTGCACCACAGGCGCCAGGGCGGCGAAGCCGGCGGCACCGAACCCCGTCGCCACCACCAGGGCTTTGATCGCCTGAGCGCCAGCAGGGTCGCTGGGCTGCACCCCCAGCGCCTGCCAGAGGGCCTGGCGCAGCGGTGTGTCGGCGCAGCGGCCATCCGCCATCCGCAGGCTGAGGCCGAGGCCATCGCGGCCGATGTCCATCGCTGAGCCAGCCCCATCCAGCAGCCAGCCCCAGCCTCCGGCCCGGCGTTCCTCGCCGGCGCTGTTGCGGCCGAGGCAGATGCAACCGGTGCCACTGATCACCACGATGCCGGGCGTGCTTCCCAGGGCGCCGCGCAGGGCCGTGCGTTCATCACCGGTGGCCAGCACGGCGCCCTCCGGCAGCGCCAGGGTTGTGGCCGCCAGCTCACGCGCCAGGCTTTGCAGGGCCGTGCCCTGCTCGATGCCGCTCGCCCCAAGGGCGGCGGCCGCCAGCGGCTCCCTTCGGCCCTGTGGGAGGGCGGCGCGGGCGGCTTCCAGGCTGAGGCGCAGGGCGGCCCGGAAGTGCTCGGGCCCCTGCTGCGCCGCCAGGTGGCTAACCCCGGGGCCTTCGCCTTCGGCCAGCACGGTCAGGCTGCCGTCGGCTGCTGGGCGGGCCAGCCGGCAGGTGGTGTGGGTCTGGCCGGCATCGAAGCCGGCCAGCAGGCTGGCCGCCTCAGCCATCACTGGAGTCCAGCGCTAGGGAGCCCACCGCCAGGGTGGCCAGGCAGAACCAGCCGATCAGCTGCACCTCCGGGCGGAAGAAGATCGTGTCGGTGATGCCCTGCACCACCAGGCCGATGACCACCGCCAGCGAGCCGAGGGCCGGCAGGGCCCAGGGGCTGTTGCCGTGCACCTGCCTCAGGCCGCAGCGCACGGCGGCGCCGAGCAGCCCCAGGCTGGCCAGCAGCCCCGGGATGCCCCCCTCCACCGCCAGCTCCAGGGGAATCGAGTAGGCGCTGAGGGCATTGAACTTGGGCTGCTGATAGAGCGGGTACACCAGGTTGAAGACGTTGTTGCCCGGGCCGATCCCCAGCCAGGGGCGGTCCTGAACCATCTCCAGGGCCGCCAGCCAGACGTTGATGCGGAAGTTGTTCGAGCTGTCTTCACGGCCGGCGAACAGGCTCAGCAGGCGCACCCGCAGGGGCTCCACCTGGGTCACGGCGATCGCCAGCAGGGCGGCGGCGGCGGCCAGTAGCAGCAGGGGCAGCAGCCGGCGCCAGATGAGCGGCCAGTGGCGGATGCTGCGCAGCACCAGCAGCAGGCCGATGGCCGCCAGGGCTGCCACCATGCCAAGCCAGCCACCGCGGCTGTAGGTGAGCACAAGGGCGGCGCTGCCCAGTAGCAGGGCCGTCAGGGCAAAAAGCTTGCGCCAGAGGCCCGGCCAGCGCAGCACGGCCACCACGGCCAGCGGCAGGATCGGCAGCAGGTAGCCCGCCAGCAGGTTTGGGTTTTCCAGGGTGCTGTAGACCCGCACGGTGCCGCTTGCCACCGAGTTGGGATCGGCCCAGCGGGCCAGTTCGCTGGCATTGCCGTAGAGCTGGCGCAGCCCGATCACGGCGGTGACCAGTTCGCCCGCCAGCAGTGCCGCCAGGATCCTGTCCCACCACACGGGGGCCGTGGCCAGCAGCTGGCGCATCAGGGCGTAGACCCCGAGGTAGCTCAGCAGTTTCAGCAGCCCCTTGGCGGCGGCGGCCGGGAACGGTGAGAAGCCGGTTGAAAGCAGGGCCAGGGCCAGCATCAGCAGCAGCCAGCCGCTGATCGCCCCGATGCGGCCGGCGGGGCTGCGCAGGGCCCACATCAGCCAGAGCAGGCCGCAGGCACTGATCAGCAGGCTCAGCCCGCCCCGGCTGACCAGTGGCAGACCGGCCATCAGGGCGCAGAGCAGCAGACCGGCCAGCAGCGGCAGCTGCTCGCTGAGCAGGCTGGGGTTGGGCCGCTGCAGCAGGCCCTGCCAGCGCAGCAGCCAGGGCACTGAGGCTGTTGCAAGCGAGTCTGCAGCGAGCGTTTGCTCGACGTGCGGATCTGGCATCGGGGCAGCTCCCGAGGGGGCGCGGAGGATGGCCTGCAGGCTAGTTGGGGCCTGGGGCAGGCTCCAGGGCCGCCCGCCGCTCAGCCAGCTGCCCTTCCAGCTCAAGGCGATCCGGCAGGGGCGCGCTGCTGCGCTGGTAGAGCGCCCGGTACACCGGCAGACCCTTCTCCAGAACCTGGCTTTCCCGCTCGCTTGGCACCGGCAGGGGGTTGTCCTGACGCCAGGGCCGGGCGTCGGCGGGGTGCCGCTGGAAACAGGCGCTCAGCTCGATCAGGCTCACCATCGGCTCGATCACCGCCAGCACATCGCTCTGCACGAAGAGCTCGCGGCCCTCGGCCAGGGCTCCGGCCAGGGCCAGCAACAGCTCCGGTTGCAGGACCCGTCGCTTGTGGTGCTTCCTCTTGAACCAGGGATCGGGGAACTGGATACTCACCCGCTCCAGGCGGCCTGGTGGCAACGCCGCCAGCCACGACTCCAGGCTGACGTTGGCGTTGCAAAAGAGGTAGTGCAGGTTGCTCAGGCCCAGGGCCTGGCGGTCCTGCTCAGCGGCCTCCACCAGGGGGCGGCGAATCTCCAGGCCGAGAAAGTTCCAGTTTGGCTGCTGCTGGGCCATCGCCAGCAGGAAGCGGCCCCGGGCGCAGCCGATGTCGAGCTGCAGGGGAAGGCCTGGATCGGCGAACAGCTCAGCTGGCGCCGCCAGGGGCCGCGGCAGCTGGTGGCAGCGGCTCAGGGGGTTGACGTGCTGACGCACCACGGCGGACTCAGGATTCTGGGGCGCTGGGCTCGGCCGGCACCAGGAAGCACCAGCTGGCGGTGTAGCCATGCAGATGGGTGGCTCCCCCCACCGGGCCGATCTCACCGTTGCAGAAGGCGCCGGCAACAGGGGTGGTGGCGAAAAGTTCGCGGCAGATGCTCACATCGCCATCGGGGTGGCCGAAGAGCCCGCGGCCCCGGCCCAAGCAGGCGAACAGCAGGGCCGCCAGGGGGGCCTGCTGGCGCCGCCGCTCAGCGGCCAGCAGCATCCGGGCCTCCTGGCTGGAGGCCTCGGCATCCCGCAGCTGGAATTGCACCTGCTGCCCCACCCGCAGCCGCTCGGCCACGGCAACCGCGCCGTTGCGGGGGTCCACGCCCACCAGGTTGCGAACCAGAAAGGCAGGGCCCCGGTCTTCACGGCTGTTGCCCGCGCCGAGGCTGTTGCCCGCTCCCAGGCTGTTGCCCGCTCCCAGGCTGTTGCCGCTGCCCAAAGAGGAGAAGCTGTCGCGCCCCACGCCGAGGAAGAGCGAGTGGCGCACCTGTTCCCGTTCGGCGGGGCTGAGGGTTTGCAGGATGCCCTGCAGGCAGGCCACCGGCGTACCCGATTGCTCGGAGCTGCTCAGTTGCAGCATCACATTGCGCTGCACCTGGTCGATCTCGAACACCGGTCCGATCGGGCGGCAGCCCTGGGCCAGCACCGCATCGAGTTGCCAGCTGCCGCCGATCAGGCAGCCGATGGCGCCGCTGCAAACCCCATCTCCAAGCAGCAGGGAGCCATGGCGGGCGCTGTGCTGGCCGGCGATGCCACCCACTTTCACCACACCCGGATAGGCGTAGTCGAGCCCGCTGATCAGGTCGTTGATCTGGCCGCAACCGGGATCAACAAGCAGCAGCATCGAATGGGCTGCGGTCGGGCTGCGGCCCACCAGCTCCAACCAGGGGTCTGCGGGGCCGTCGAGGTCGGGCAGATCC
>JAWOHV010000261.1:0-3721 GCA_046484965.1 Prochlorococcaceae cyanobacterium | reverse complement strand
CACGGCAAGTTGCCTATCCGCCGGGCTCCAGGGACTGGAGCGGCAGGGATTGGTCCTGATACAGCCCCTGCCGCTCCAGCCCCTGCAGCCCGGCGGCGATCGAGTTCATGCCGGCCAGATCTGCCGAAGCTGGCAGCAGCACCACCCAGTAGCCCAGGGAGGAATTCCAGGCGCGCTCCGCACGCAGCTGCAGCTGGCTCTGCAGCAATTGCTCCAGGGCCGCCGAAGGCTGCGCAGGCTCCAGCTGGCCGGCCGGAAGCTCCAGCGTGCCGCCGTGAACCCCAGCCTGCCGTTCCACCAGCAAGGGCCCACTGCGGCTGTGCAGGCGCAGGGGCTGTGCCGGCTCCAGATCACCCCAGTGGCCCAGGGCCACCAGGGCAGCCAGGGTGCCGTGTCCGCAGAGCGGCACCTCACAGCTGGGGGTGAACCAGCGCAGGGCCCATTCGCCATGCCAGGGGAGCAGGAAGGCCGTTTCCGATTGCTTGAGGCGGGAGGCCACGGCCTGCATCCAGGCTCGATCTGCCGGTTGGCTCAGGCGCACCACGCCGGCGCCATTGCCCTGCAATGGCAGCTCGCTGAAGGCTTCCACCAGCAGTGCCGGCAGGGATGGCTGCTCTGCCATCAAAGCTCTTCTTCAGTCAGGTCGCGCCCCATCAAGGAGCGCACGCAGCCGCCAGCCAGTGCCGCCCCCTCCACCAGGGCCACCACCTGCTCGCAGATCGGCAGACTCAAGCCATGGCGCGCGGCCAGGGCCTGCACAGCCCTTGCCGTGGCCGGACCCTCGACGGTGGCGCCGATGCGTTCCCGGGCCCCCAGGTCGCCAAGACCTTCGGCCAGGTGCAGGCCATAGCGGTAGTTGCGGCTCAAGGCACTGTTTGCCGTTGCCAGCAGATCGCCCAGGCCGGCCAGGCCGTAGAGGGTGCCTGCCTGGCCACCGAGCTCGGCCAGCACCGTGCCCATCTCCTTGAGACCTCTGCAGAGCAGGGAAGCCTTGGCGTTGGCCCCGAGGCCGAGGCCGTCACAGACACCGGCTGCTACTGCCATCACATTCTTGAGTGCCCCGGCCAATTCGGTGCCGATCGGATCGCAGTTGGTGTAAAGCCGCAGCACATCGTCACTGAGCTCATGCTGCAGCCGGGTGGCCAGCTCCTGCTCCTGGCTTGCCAGCACGCTGGCGGCCGGCAGCCCCTGGTCGAGTTCGGCGGCCAGATTCGGGCCGCTGAGTACCACCAGCTGGCGGCGATCCAGGTGCTGGCCCCAGATGCTGCTGGGGGTGCAGAGCTGCTCCAGGTCAATCCCCTTTGTGCAGCTCAGCAGGGGCAATTCTGGCGGCCACTGGGGGCCAAGCCGGCGGGCCAGGTCAGTGACGCCGGCCATGGCCACAGCCACCACCACCAGATCGGCCTGAGCCAACAGGCCGCCTGGCTCGCCACCCTGGCGCCTGGACCAGGATGCGATCCGGTGGCCCTGGGCAGCGAAGCGTGCCGCCAGGGTGGAGCCCCAGGCCCCTTGGCCCAGCACAACGATCAGCAACCCCATCGATCCGTGCTGGTCGTAGCCAGCCGCTCTTGAGGCTGCCATCATGCGCCATCTCTGGACCGGCGCCGATGGCCGCTGCCTTCGAGCACTGGCAAGGCCATGCCCTGGTGGTGGGCAGCGGAGGCATCGGTTCGGCGCTCCTGGAGGAGCTCGCCCAGCGGGCCCCGCAGTTGCAGCTCTGGAGCACGAACCGGCGGGGGGTGCCCGGAGCGCTGCAGGCAGAAGCCTCCAGCCGGGCGATGGTGCACTGGCTGGCCCTGGATTTCAATCAGGTTGCCAGCATCGAAGCCCTGCGCCAGCGGGCCCTGGCCGAGATGCAGCCCTTGCGGTTGGTGATCAACGCCAGCGGCCTGCTGCACGACCAGGAGCTGCAGCCCGAAAAGCGGCTCAGCCAGGTGCGCCTTACGGCCCTGGAGCGCAGTTTCCGGGTCAACGCCTTCGGGCCGCTGCTGCTGGCCCAGGCCGTTGAGGGAGCCCTCAGCCGCGACCAGCCCATGCATTTCGCCAGCCTTTCGGCGCGGGTGGGCAGCATCGGCGACAACCAGCTGGGCGGCTGGTACAGCTACCGGGCCGCGAAGGCGGCCCAGAACCAGTTGCTGCGCACCCTGGCCCTGGAATGGCGGCGGCGGCTGCCCCTGGCCTGCGTGACCCTGCTCCATCCCGGCACCACCGCCACCCCCCTCTCAGCGCCCTTCCGCGCCAGCGTGCCGCCTGCGGGGCTGTTCAGCAGCCAAAGGGCAGCGGCGCAACTGCTCACTGTGCTGCAGCAGCGCCTGCCTGAGCAGAGCGGCAGCTTCCTGGCCTGGGACGGCCAGACGGTGCCTTGGTGAGTCCTCAGACGCAGTGGCCCTTGAGCACCTCCAGGGCGATCACATCGAGGCTGGACAGCTCACAGGCCTCGAGAACAACCGGAGGGGCCATGCCGTCCTCGTAGGCCTCGAGCCAGCGCTGGGCGCAGATGCACCAACGGTCACCTGGCTTGAGGCCCGGGAACTGGAAGGCGGGTACCGGCGTGGTCAGGTCGTTGCCCTGGGCGCGGGTGTAGGAGAGAAAGGCTTCGTTGAGCACGCAGCAGACCGTATGGCGGCCGTGGTCACCAGGATCGGTGCGGCAGCTGCCATCGCGGAACCAGCCGGTCATCGGTTGGCAGCCACAGACCGCCAACACCCCACCGAGGACGTTTTTGGGCTCAGACACGTCGATCGGAACAGGGGTGGCCATGGTCGATCGCCGCACAAGCCAAGCTGATTCTGGCGAACGACTGCCACAAAGTGGGGCCAGAAGGTTGACGAATTCCGGGGGTGAGGCATTAAAGGTCGTTGAGCGCGCGCTCCCTGTCATTCAGCGCCTCTCGTGACATGAGCTGGGATTTCACTGAGGACGCGGCCTTTCTGGCCCTCTGCGACGCCTACAAGGAGAGCGGTGAGCCTTCCGCCATGGAGTTCCTCGCCCATGGCGAAGGGGCCTTCCACTTCCAGGAGCTCACCCAGAACGCTGCCGGCGAGGGGATCGATCTCGGCGACTCCAGCAGCCTCGAGGAGTTTCAGCAGGACGTGATCGAAACCCTCGAAACGATCTGCAGCTGAGGTTTGCAGGAGTGGCAGACGATCGACCGGGTTCTGCCGGAGGCGAGCTTCAGCAGGGGAGGGGCGAGCCTCAGCCGTAGAAGAAGGCGATCTCCTTGTCCTTGAGACCCTCCCAGCCGGCTGCCTTGAGCCGCGCATCCAGGGCGGCCTGATCGAGATGCTTGCTGCCCGTTTTGACGATCCGGTTGCGCATCGATTTCTTGACGACACTGCGGGCTCGGCGGGCCTGGTGATCATCGAGTCGCCGGCAAGAAAGAGTGAAAGTCCGTTTCGCGCCGTCATGTGAAGCTGTAGACCCCGGAATCCTGCCGCACATAACGCACGGATGGTATGCCTAGCCACCCTTTGGGCTGAAAAAGATCGCAGCATATCGACGAACTTACTTGCATTGCGACTAAATCGAGCGTGCGTGGCGGCACAATCTATACTGAACAGAATGGCCAGGGGGAGGGGTCCACTAATATCCCCAATCTGTGAAGGAGATTCGCAGTGGCGACAAGTCCAGTAATCTGCTTCGATCATAGCTCAAGCTGGTTTGTAGCGATCCGCGAGGGACAGACGCGTCGTTGCTGAGATCGACGAGGTAAGCATGTGCG
>JAWOHV010000013.1:0-5776 GCA_046484965.1 Prochlorococcaceae cyanobacterium | reverse complement strand
GGCTTTTTCAATCAGGTGCACATCGGTCAGGTTTGCCAGGCGTAAATTTGCGTAGCCTGACTGGCGGGTGCCTAAAAATTCTCCAGGGCCGCGCTGCCTGAGATCGTGTTCTGCACTGCGCAGCCCCACCGAGATGGGCCAGGAGGAACGCGAGGCCCACTGGCAGAGCCTCGATCGAGATCTCGAGCGCTGCATCACCCCGCAGCTGGCGCGGCGATTGATCGCCCGGACGGTGTCGCTGATCCCGATCATCCGTCAGTCGGTCACTGGCACGGGGTGAGCAGCTCCATCCCAGTGCCGCCCGGGTGCGGCCCCAAGCCGATCAGCAGGGGGACTGTGCCCACCGGATCGAGGTGATCTGGAGCCAGCACCACCGCCTCGACCTGCCGGGGGTGGTCAAATTCCTCGGACAGACCCTGGGATCGCTGGGCCAGGGGCTGAGCCCCGATGCGGTGCTGATCGAGGACGCTGCCAACGGCCCGGCCGTCTGCCAGCTGCTGAGGCGCCAGGTCCCTGGCTTGATCGCCGTCAGGCCCACCGGCAGCAAGGTCAGTCGCGCCCATGCGGTGGCGCCCTTGTTGGAGGCCGGTCAGCTGGCGTTCCAGAAGGGGAACGACGCCCTGATCAGTGAATTGCTGGGTTTTCCCAATGCCGCCCATGACGACCTGGTGGATGCCTTCTGCCAGGGCAACACCACGCCCAGGCCGCTGCTGTTCTCCCGCTGAGGGGCATGCCCCCGTTTCTGATGAGCGCCACACCACAAGCCCACCGCCCCAGGCCCCAGCAGGCCACTGCCCAACTGACGAGATCTGGGCGTGCTCGCGGCCCGATGCGCTCGCCCCATGCCGCTGCTGATGCCCTGGTGGTGGAACACCTGCCCTTCGCCGCCAAGGTGGCGGCCAACTACGCCCGCCGCACCGGTCACCCCAGGGAAGACCTCGAGCAGCTGGCGGCGATCGGGCTGATCAAAGCCTCACGCCGCTACGACACCCAGCGTCCCGGCCGCAGCCCCAATCACTTCATCGCCTACGCCAGGCCCTTCGTGAATGGTGAGATCACCCACTACCTGCGCAACAAGGGGTTTTTGATTTCGGTGCCGGGTCGCTGGCGGGAGCTGCATGCACGGGGGCAGAAGTTGGTGAGGGAGGACATACCCGCCGATCAGATCTCCGGGCAGCTGGGGCTCACACCAGAACGTTGGGCTGAAATTGCAGCCGCTTGCTCAGTGCGGGTGGTGGTGATAGCGCTAAGCCAAACAGATGAGCCCTTGGAGTGATAGCCAATACCATCGGCAGCCGTCAATTCCCATCGAGGGAGGTGGCTCGATAGATCTCAGTGAGTTCATCGTGATAGCCCCACCCAATTCCTGATGATGAGCGCACGATCTCAGCGAGCCGTACCCTGAAGGGCTCCTGCAATTCCTTGGGCAGGCTGCCGATTGTTTTGACAGCGCGGCGGGCCATGGCGAGCAAGGCGTCGTAGAAGCTTGCATCGATGTCGCCGTATTCCACGGTGAAGGCGTTGCCCTGTTCCAAGAAGAACACCATGAGCTCAACATGGAGTACTGGCTCAGCGACCGCAGCACAGAAATCGGAAACGGCCTTTTTGGCTTTGGCGACTTGCAGAGGGCGATCGCGCAGCACATCCGGATACAAGCAATCGGAGATGATCTTCTTGCAATCCTCCATCGCAGCCTCCGCATCCGCGTAGCGGGCGTGGAGAAATGCCTGGTTTTGCTTGGAGAGTCGATAGAGCTCGCCGACAAGGCTAAGCAACTCCCTGTTGCTTAGCTTCGAAACGGCAGATTTAACGTTTGACCATGTTTGCTTGGGCATGCTGATGCTTGGTGATGCGGAATGCTTTCAGCGAATCTGAGAAGCACCCTGGCTTGAGGTGAACTGTCGCACCGGCAATAGCTGGCATCGCAACACCTCATCGTGCCGACTGCCTCAGTTAACGATCCACTCCCCTGGCCCCTCAACCCGACCCTGGCGGCACTGCTCCCCCGCCTGCAGCTGGTGCAGGACTGCTGGCTCCTGCAGGCGGCACCTCTGGCCCAGCGAGGGCGACCGGCAGCAGGCCTTGCGCAACGGCGACCGTCTGTCGTTGCCCCGGCGGCGGCTGCTGGAGCGGGGTGATGTTCTCCATTGGCGCCTTCCCGGCAACCATGCGCTGCCGGATGCCATCACCTGGCGGGAGCGACGCCCCAATGCCGCTATCCCAAACACCGACACACCGTCGCCAGAGAATCCCCCACCCCATCCCTGGCAGTACCTGACGGCCTCACTGGTTGCCGATGGCCCCGGGGGGCCTGGCATGGGCCTGACCAGCGAGACCCTGGTGGCTGATCCCCAGGCCCCCAGCGGCTGGCGCAAGCAGCGCCTCGATCAGCGCCACTACCGCGGCATCAGCCAACTCCCCGCCATCTGGTACGCCAGCCATGGCGCAGCCTTCGGGGAGGGAGAGCTGCCCCACCTCGGCCTGGCGCACCAGTACCTCACCCACTTCCGCTGCCAGAGCGACTACCAGGAGCTGCTGTACCGGACGGCGCTGCCGGTGGGGGTGCGCACCGGCGTGAGCGGTCCCATGGGCAGCAACTCCGCCAGTGATCCGGTGGTGCTGGGCCCGAACAGCGTGATCGACCTGCTGGAAGGCGCCAGCTTCCAGTTCGTGGAGATCCAGGCCCGCTCGTTGGCGGAGCACCGCGCCTGGCTGGAGTCGCTCGATCGGGGCATGCGCCGCGATGCCCTGATCCCCTCTGGAGCCCAAGGGGCACCGCGCACCGCTACCGAGATTTCGATGGCAGCCTCGCAGGCCTACGCATTGCTGCAGAGCCAGGCGATCCAGAAGGCTTCCATGTTTTCCTCGCTGCTGCAGCACTGGTGCGCCATCACCGGTGAACCGCTGCCCGAGTCGGAGGGCCCCGCCCTGCTCGTGGAGATCAGCCCCCTGGCACCGGCGCCCAAACCGCAGCCCACCGTGACGGAAATGCTGCAGCTGCATGAGCGGGGCATCGTGAGCGAGCAGGCGCTGCGGCAATGGCTGGGGGATCTGGCCGGCATCGCCCCCGCGATGGCATAGCGGTGTGGCTCAGCCGAGCAGAACACGGCAGAAGGGTTCGCGCCGGAAGCGTCGGTAGACATCGAAGTCGCTGCCCAGGCTGAGGATCTCGACGACATCCAGCCGCTCCGAGAGCGTCACCAATGTGAGGTCGGCGAAATCGCCGGGCAGATCGGCATAGCGCTCGTTGAGCGCAGCGATGCGGGCGTAATCCTCCTGGAGTAGGTGGATCGCCTCGATGCCGCCGCGGCTCACGGCCGCAAGGAGGTGGTTCTGAGCGGCCAGGACGCGGAGATCACGGGGATCACCCAGAAGCCAGAGCACCTCGGCGATGCAGATCGGTGAGGTGATCAGCTGTGCGGCTGTCTGATCAAAGAACTCCACAACCGCCTGATGCAGAGGCTCCTCCTGCTGGTAGTAGCTGAGCAGGATGCCTGAATCGACCAGGATCCGCCGCATCAGTGCCGTTCCGTACGGCGGTCAGCCAGGCGCTGATCGAGCAGCCGACGCCTCTGCTGACGCTCCGCAGTGCCGGGGGGCATGGTGCTCAGAAAGCTGTCGGGATGCCCGCCCAATTGCTGGGTGATCGAGGGGCAGGGCTGCCGCTGGTGCCACCGCTCGCGAATCAGTTGGCGGATCAGGGCACTCTTGTCCTCGCCAGTTTCGGCCAGGAGGTCATTGAGGCAGTTCTCTGTCTCGGCATCCAGCCTGACCGTGAGCGGCATGGCCCGGCAGGGACTCCACCCTGTATGACGAATCGCCTGATTGTAGTACCGCTTATCAGGTGGTCGGCAATGGCCCTGGCCCTGCCGGCCACGGTGCCCTGCCTCGATGCCATCGGCCGGGCGATGGCGGATCTGGAGCGCCGCCACCCCGCTGGTGTGCGCAGTGCCTGGGCCCTGCTCGATGCGGTGGTGCTGATCGATCAGCAACTGCTGGCGGGCGGGCCCGAGCAGGAGCAGGCAATCGAGAAGCAGTCCTCCTCCGGGCCGATCGCGGGTTCGGTGGCCGCCGCCGGCGATGCCCCGCTGCAGAAAGCCGATGTGATCACCTACGACACCGCCTTGCTGCGCCAGGAGAGCGGGACCGTCTACGCCAATCCCCGCTCCAGCTCGGCGGCCAAGCTCCCAGAAGAGGAGCAGAACGTGCTGGCCGCGATCCTGCTGGAGCAAATGGCCAGTGAAGCCATTCAAGATTTCAAGGCCGGCCGGGTGCAGCCCATCGACGAACTGCAGTGAACTCGGCTTGAACGGTGGCTCATGCTGACGGATTCAGCAGGGACAACAACGCCATTCGAATCTTCCCAGCAAGACCCATCAACTCCGCTGCATCATCTGCCGTGGTCTCAAAGCCGGGATAGCGCGCCAAAACAGCACCTGTTGAAAGGTCGCTGAGATCCTCCTCGTCCCACTGCCAATCAGAATCGACATTGGCAAGCTGGCGAGAAACGGCAACCAGATCATGCACCTTCTGGATGGGCTGATCGAGCTGAATCAATCTTGCTTTGAGCAGCTTTTCAACGCATTGCTGGGCATGGAAGACAACCGCATCATGAAGCGCCTCCTCGTTCTGTGAGTGGAGTGTTGTGGCGGCGATCCAGTCCGCTTCCGCCTTGCGGACCCACTCCGGCACTGCACTCCAGGCTTCAGCCATGCAGAACCATTCCGTGATCGAGGGCTTCACGGATGATTGGATCCCCGCCCAGGTAACGCTCGGCGATCTCATCCGGCCGCCGTACCAGCAGGTCGAGGGGGAAACCGGCTGGGCAGGACTTGCGAATCGCGCGGATCTGAGCCAGATGCCTTCCCTGGAATGGCATCACAACGAGAATGTCGGCATCGGAATCCCAGCGCCCTTCACCGCGGGCCTGCGATCCGAACAGGATCACTTTCTCCGGCGCAAACCGCTCGACCAACTGCTCCGTGAAGGCTTGCAACGCCTCGCGGGTGACCAACGGAACTGGGGTAACCATCACCATGACTCCATTCTGGCCCGCCATGCAGGCTCAATGGCTCATGGCGACCCTTCATCGCGCGGAGGAGGTGGGGTCCGTGGCCGAGTGCCCGGAGGTGGGCACCGTGAGCCCTAGCCGAAGGGTTCCGCAAAGCGGCAGGCGACACCGTGGAAGAAGCCCTGGTCAACCTGCGGGAGGCCACCGAGCTCTTCCTGGAGGAGTATCCCTCCGTCAAATCTTGCGGCGCATAAACAAGGCGCGGGGACAAGGACCCGCCCAGCGGGCATGGCCCCGATCCTTGACGCCGCCCCGCTCCATGAAAAGGCCTGCGCGGCGGCCATCAATAGACCGTTGTCGCTGGAAAGCCCGGCGGATGACCCGCCGGGCTCTCGCCCATCAGCCGGAGCGGGCTGATGCTCAGAGCACCTGCACCCGGCCCTGGATGCCGAGCACCCGCTGCTGATTGGCGGCCAGGATCACGGCCTGCTCGCGGGGCACGTAGTGCGGCTCGGCGCTGATGTGGCCTTCACGATCGAGGAACAGCACCCGCAGCAGCCGGCCGGCGGCATCTAGGAGATGCACCGAGATGATGCGGATCGGGCATTGCCGCTCAGCGACGCTGGTGGCTGAGGGGAAGGGGAGGGAAAGGAGGCGGGCCATGGCAGAGCTGGCGAACGACCCCGCCGTCTCGCCCCGGTGAGGCCAGCGCCGCGCAAGCCGGGGCAGGCCGGGTGGCGTGATCGCCAGCGTGCTCCTGGCCTC
>JAWOHV010000069.1:0-6583 GCA_046484965.1 Prochlorococcaceae cyanobacterium | reverse complement strand
CCATCACCTCCTCGCCGATCGCACAGCCGGCATACGGCGCCCTTCAGGTCTGCTGCGGGAATGGCGGTCTTGACAAAGGAACGCGGGGACCAGCGGGCCGGAAACTCCTCGGCCACGCCGGTCAGGGGATCGCGATTGCTGAAGTCGGGGGCATAGGGGGACGGGTATTTCATGATCTGCTCCAAGGTTATGTGCGGTATTCACGTTTCCCACGACATATCCCTTGCCGGGAGGGGCGTGTCAACGTGGACGATCATCCCCGGCGATTTTTCATGATCCGCCCGAACTGGGCCCGGAACTGCCCGGCCCCGCCGTTGGCCGGATGCCTCAAGGCCGGAGCGGTGATGCCCATGGCCGCAAGCAGCGCGGCAGATTTTTGTCCCACGGCCAGAATCTGAGCCCCGGAGGCATAGGCCATCAGCGCCCGCAGCACGGGCTGTCCGAGCATGGCGGTCGCTGGGGCCTGCGGCTGCTGGGTTGCGGGCCGCTGCAGAACGAGATCGCGGCCCAGATCGCCAGCCTGCCGGAGCCCCGGCGGGTACGCCTGGAACCCTTCCAGCAGCTCGAGGCGTTGCAGCGCAGCTACGGCCAGGCCAGCGCCTTCGTGCTCGCCAGCCACAGCGACCAGTGGGGCCTGGTGGTGAATGAAGCGATGGCCGCTGGCCTGCCGGTGCTGGTGAGCGATGCCTGCGGCTGTGCGATCGACCTGGTGGAGCATGGTGTCAGCGGCTGGTGCTTCGATCCGGCGCAGCCCGAGCAACTCACCGTCCTGCTGCACACTGCCGAACGTCAGAGACCGGCGGAACGCAAGGCGATGGTGGAAACAGCCCGCCAGCGGCTGGAGGCCTTCAGCCCGGAGAGCTTCGCCGCCGGCCTGGCGGCGGCCGTTGGCCAGGCACTCGCCCGCGGCCGCCGCTCGCACCTTGCCGCTCTCACCGCCGGCCTGCTGGGCAGCTTCTAGCCACAACCTCGAAATCGCCGTCTCAAGGCCAATCCCAACCAATTGGTAGCCAATTGGCCGGTTTCTGAGCAACCTGGAATTGACAGTGCCCATAAATGCGGTAGCGCCAGCCATGATCTCCGCCCGCGATCCATCCCAGCTCCAGGGATTAGAGCCCCTCTGGCTGGGGCTGCTGATCGCCGCCCTGCTGTTCTACCCACTGCTGGCGCTGCAACACCGAGGTAGCCGCCGCTGGCTGGAGCCACCGGTGACTCTGGGGGTGGTATTTGCTTACTACACAGTTTTCGGGCCGCTCAAGGCCCTGCAGGAGGGGGGCTGGATCGACCGCAGTGCGAATCTGCGCCATGGCTTCGAGATCGCCTGGCTTGGGGCCCTGGTGGCCTTTGGATCCTTCCTGGTGGGCTACGCCTTGATCCCCCAGAAACTAGGAGTACCACGACGGATCTCTGGCCTCGACCCCGCCCGCAGCTGGCTCTATGGCCAAAGGGTGAACCAGGTTGCCCTTGGAGCCTTCGCCCTCGTCACGGGGCCAAAGTTACTGGCCATGCTCAACCCCATTGCCGTCGCCGACAGCAACCTCGGCTCCGGCCTCGATCTAGGCGCCTTCGAAAACTACGCCACGCTTGCAGTCAACCTTCTGGTTCCAGGCTGCCTGCTGATGCTCGCTGCACTGATGCGAGGCCGCGGCTCACCCCTCACCCTGGCCGGTTGGGTCTTCGTAGCCGTGGCCATCTACACGTCGCTTGGCTTCCGCTACCGGCTGGTGCTGCTACTGGCACCGATGGCGCTGCTCTGGTTGCTCACAACCCGCCGCCGCCCCAATATTCCGCTGATGGTGGCATTGATTCTGCTGCTGATCCTCGGCTCCGGCGCCTTCGCCTACACCCGCACCTATGGCGGGGGGCTCAATCTGGAGAGCCTGGAGGGCAAGTCTTTGATCGACATTTTCCTCTATGGCTTTCAAGACAGCGTCATCTTTGTGACATCCGGAGGGGTGATGGCCGCCACGCCAGACCATCATCCCTTCTTCGGGCTCGAGCCGTTCATACAGACACTGCTCTTCCCGATCCCGAAGCTGCTGATGCCCGACAAAGACTCAGCCGGCTACCTCTATCAGGCCCTTGAGGCGATCTATCCCTCCAGGATCTATGCAGCTGGGGCGGCCTATCTCAATTTCGCCGAGTACTACATGATCGCCGGTTGGTGGAGCCTGATCGCCATCTACGGAATCCTTGGAGTGGCCTATCGCCGTCTGTGGCTGTGGCTGCAGCCCCGCCAGAGCGAACCACTGGCCCTGGTCGCCTATGTGGTGTCTGTCTGCTACCTGTTCATGGTTGTGAGCCGGGGATATCTACCCCAGGTGGCGATGCTGTTCGCCTTCAGCGCAGCGCCGCTTTTCATCATTTATCGGCTCACCAGCCGTCCAGCCCCGATCAGCGCCAACCTCGCCCGCAGTATCGAGAAAGCCACTCCGTTCATGCGTGAAAAGTTGCGGCTACGCCAGCGCAAGCCCCTTCACACCCGATGAACCACTCTGCCGCCAAACCGATTTCCACCCCCCAGCGCCTCGCCATGCTGCCGCACCTGGCCGCCTGCCGACCGCGGCAATGGACCAAAAACCTGCTCGTTTTTGCCTCGCCCCTGTTCGCCTTCCGTCTAGACCCGCCGATCTGGCTGGCTGCGGCCGGCGGCTTCCTGGCCTTCTGCGCCATCTCCAGCGCCATCTATCTGCTCAACGACGTGCTCGACGTCGAGGCCGACCGAGCCCACCCGCGCAAATGCCTCCGGCCGATCGCAGCAGGGCAGGTGGCGATCCCAACAGCCCTGGCCATGGCTGCGGCACTCGCCACTTTCAGCGTGCTCTTCGCCTGGTCAATCCAGCCGCCGCTGGCGCTGCTGATCGCCCTCTACGGCGTCATTCAGGTGGGGTACTGCCTGCGCTTCAAGCGCCTGCCCTTGCTCGACATCTCCTGCATCGCAGCCGGCTTCCTGCTGCGGGCCATGGCCGGTGGCGTTGCCTCGGCCCTGGAGATCTCCCCCTGGTTCATCCTCACCGTGGGCCTGCTGGCCCTGTTTCTGGCGGTGGAGAAGCGCAAGGCGGAGCTGAGGGTCTGCCGCGAGCGCGGCGTGATCACCCGCAAGGTGCTCGAGCGCTATTCGCTGCCGCTGCTGCTGCGGCTGGAGAGCCTCGTGTCCACCAGCGCCTTCATGGCCTATGCCCTCTGGGCCGCCGGCCCCACCCTCGGCGGAGCCGCCAGCCGCTGGATGTTGCTCTCTGTGCCGTTGGTGCTGGTGGGCATCTTCCGCTACCAACTGCTCAGTGATCCGGAGGATGCTGAGCGGCGAGCGGCTGTGGGTTACGGCACCAGCACCGAGGAGCCAGAAAGCCTGTTGCTCGGCGACCACGGCATCAAACTGATTCTGCTGGCTTGGTTGCTCACCGTTACCGCTGTGGCGGTTCTGCATCGCCTCGGCGTTCTGCCCGCCTGATGGCCAGCCCCTCTCTGCCACGGGTCGCTGCTGCATCGCAGCCCAAAACGAAGCCCTGGCTCGCCGTTTTCGACGTCGACGGCACCCTGCTGCGCGGCGATGGTCTGCTCCATCTGGCCCGCCGCCTGCACAGCCCAAGGGCTTTGCTGCGCCGCGGCCTGGCGCTGCTCCCCTGCCTGCTGGCCTGGACCCTGGGTCGCCGCAGCACCACCGCCTTGAAAGAGCGATTTCTGGAGTTGTTCATCACCAGCGCCGCCGGCTTGGAAGCCCAGCTGGCCGGCCCCTGGGCCGAGGAGCTGCTGCGCTGGCTGAAGCCGGCGGCGCTGGCGCGGCTGCGGATGCACCAACGCCAGGGCCAGCGGGTGGTGCTCTGTTCCGCATCACCGCGACCGCTGCTGCAGGGGCTTGCCGATCACCTTGGGGTGGAGCTGGTGGCCACCGAACTGGCCGCAGCCGATGGCCGCTGGCAACCGCACCTGTCCGGCAGGAACTGCAAAGGGGCCGAGAAGCTGCGCCGCCTGGAGGAACACTGCGGTGCGCTCGAGCAGTGGCAACTGGAGGCCTATGGCGACAGCCGCGGCGATCGGGAGCTGCTGCTGCGGGCAGAGCGGCCCCACTACCGCAGCTTCAGCAGCCGGCCGCAGCCCTATCCGGCCTTCCGCCTCGGCCCCCTACTGGTGCTGCTGGCAGCAGCCCTGCTGGGCTACGGCTTGCTCGGATTCTGGAGCAAGGGCAGCCAGCTGCTGCCCCTGCTGGAGCGGCTCTGGCCCACGGTTCTGCTGGGGCTGGCGCTGGTGCTGGTGGGTTACGGCATCCGCTGGCTGCGCTGGCGCTTGCTGCTCGCGGCCGCCGGCGAGCGGCCGCCGGCGCTGGCCGATGCCCGCATCTGGATGGGTTCCTTCGCCTTCACAGCCACCCCTGGCAAATCGGGAGAAGCCCTGCGCAGCCTGCTGCTGCGCCAGGAGTGCGGCACACCACCGGCCCGCAGCCTGATGGCGCTGGTAACGGAGCGGCTCAGCGATGGCACTGCCGTGCTGCTGCTGCTGCTGCTCAACCTGCCCCTGCTGATCGAAAGGCTGCCAGCAGCCCAGACAGCCGCCTTCGCCCCCCTCAGCCTGGCGATCAGCGGCCTGGTGGCAGCGGCCCTGGCCCTGCTGCTCGGCCGCCCTGGTGTCCGCCAGGCCCTCATGCAGCGCCTCATTGACCTGGTGGGGGATGGTGCCGGCACTGAGGGCCTGCGAACCCTCAAGCGGTTGCTGCGGCCGGGCGTGCTGCTGGCGGCCACCGGGATCGGGGCCCTGGCCTGGTCGCTCGAAGGGATCAGCCTGGCGCTGCTGCTGCGGGCGATCGGCGTGGACGCCTCCTGGGGGGGCTGCATCGTGGCCCACACCGCCGCCGGCCTGATCGGCGCCCTCTCGATGCTGCCCGGCGGCCTTGGCAGCACCGAGCTGGGCACGGTGGGGCTGCTCAGCCTGCAGGGGGTGCCGCTGGCAGCGGCCACCCCGGCCACCCTGTTGATCCGCCTGATGACGCTGTGGTTCGCCACCGCCATCGGCCTGCTCTGTCTGCTGTTGCCAAGCCCCGGCCATGGCTCCTGCCCCCCAACACCTGAACCGTGATGTCCCAGCCCCCATTCCGCAGTGCCTTCGTGCTCGGCAGCACCAGTGCCGTGGCCGAGGCGATCGTGCGCGCGCTGGCCCAGCGCGGCTGCCGCCGCTTCCACCTGGTTGCCCGCCGACCGGAGGCCAATGAGGGCCTGGTGGCTGAACTCCGCCAGCAGGGTGCCGAAGTGAGCCAGGCCAGCACCGACCTGCTCGCCGACGCCAGCCTCGAGCTGGCCGCCAGGCCGCAGTTGCCGCAAAGCTTCGATCTTTACCTGATCACCGCCGGCAGCCTCGGTGACGCCGAGCGAGCCCGCAACGATGCCACTGAGGCGCTGCGGATCACCGCTGCCAACTACAGCGGCCTGCTGCCCTGGATCACCGCCATCGCCACCCCCGAAAGGCTGCAACGCCCCGGCAGCCTCTGGATCTTCTCCTCGGTGGCTGCCGACCGGGGCCGGCCGAGCAATTACCACTACGGCGCCGCCAAGGCGGCCCTCACCACCCTTGCCGAAGGGCTGCTGCTGCGCTGCCAGGGCGGCCCCTTTGCCGTGAGGGTGATCAAGGCGGGCTTCATGGCCACACCGATGACCGTGGGCAAGGCGCCAGCGGCCCTCTGCGCCGCCCCCGCCAGCGTTGCCCGCGACCTGCTGCGGCGGCCGCACCGGCGCGGCATCCACTACCTGCCCTGGTTCTGGCGGCCGCTGATGGCCGTGGTGCGACGGCTGCCGCCAGCGCTGGCCCGCAAGCTCTGAACTGCCCACTGCCCACTGTCCACTGTCCACTGCCCACTGCCTACTGCCCACCGATGACCACCACGATGTCTTCCCCCACCCCTGGCCAAAGCGCCACCAGCGCCCCGGCGAGCGACTGCAGCTACAGCGGCTGGGGCCGTACCAACCCAGCCACGGCTAAGCGACTGCAGCCGGCCACGCTCGAGCAACTCCAGGAGCTCGTGCGCCGCGCCGGCCCCGCCAGCCTGATCGGCCGCGGCCAGGGTCGCGCCTACGGCGATGCGGCCCAGCGGCAGGGCGCCGGGGTGATCGAGATGGAAGCCTTCGATGCGATCCAGCTCGATGCGGACAGCGGCACGGTCACCGCCGGCGGGGGGGCCACCCTTGAAGCGATCCTCAAAGCTGTGGTGCCGGCGGGGTTCTTCCTGCCGGTGAGCCCAGGCACCCGCTACGTGAGCCTGGGCGGCGCCATCGCCGCCGACGTGCATGGCAAGAACCACCACCGTGAGGGCAGCTTCGCCAGCCACGTGCAACGGCTGCAGCTGATCGACGGCAACGGCGACGTGCGCGAACTGAGCCCGGATGGCAACGACGCGGCGGGATTCTGGGCCACGGCCGGCGGCATGGGCCTCACCGGCGTGATCAGTGAGGCCAGCTTCTCGCTGATCCCGATCGAAACGGCACTGATCGGCGTCGATACCGACCGCTATGGCGACCTCGATGCGCTGATGGCAGCGATGGTGAGCGGTGATGACGCCTACCGCTACAGCGTGGCCTGGGTCGACAGCCTTCACCCC
>JAWOHV010000060.1:0-2832 GCA_046484965.1 Prochlorococcaceae cyanobacterium | reverse complement strand
GGATCTGGAGCGTTTTGCTATTTGCCACCACAGCGTGCTCTCCGAGGCGCTGGGGATCGAACTCAGGCGTCCTCCCTCCGATTCAGCCTTCCGCTACTTCTTCCGCCAGGTGGACGTTCTCGAAGAGAAGGATTAGCCAATCAGCGCACCTCTCGGTGCGACACCAGCCTGCGCACCACTCCAGAAGCACTGCTGCAACTGGTGCGGGACCGATGGAGCATGGAGGGCTGGCACTGGATCCGCGATGGCCACGCTGCGCAGGGCAGCCCTCAACCTGTTGCGGCTGGCTGGTTTCCAATCGATCCGCGCCGGCATGCAGGCGGTGATGCACGACATCACGGCACTGCTGTCGATGGCGATGCGTCAGCCAGAGCCCAAGACGTGCTGAACCTTTGAATCAGCCCTGGGGTGATCCTTACCAGCTGCGGTACCACTGCGTCATCTGCTCAATCTCCTGGCTCTGAGCCTTGACCATGGCCTGCTGCATGGCCCGTGGCTGCTGATGGTGACTGTTGTTCTGGGCCCTCGAGGCCATCATCACGCCCATCTGGTGGTGGGGGATCATCATCACGATGAAGTGCTGATCCAAATAGCCCATCCCCATCTGGCCCGGGCCACCCACGCCGCCGCCATGCCCGGGCATGCCGTCACTGCTCCAACCCTGGGACAGGCAGCGGGCGCCAGCCCAAAGCGAGACCGCGAGGATGCCTCCCGTGGCCAGCTGCAGAAGGGCTGGCCGTCCGAATCTTCTTGGGCGTGGATCGGTGTTGGCCATCGTTTCGACACCGCTCGCATTCCATCCATCTCCAAGCTGGCCATGGGCCAGCAAGTGGTTTGACAATCCAGCCAAATCTTCACGCGATATCCGCCGGCGATGGCGCAGCCATCGAGCCTTGATGCTGATCGCAGCGATCTACATCATCATCACAGCGCTTTCCAGCTCGATCGATGGTCTGATGCTGGCGAATTACATCGATGCCTTCTGACTGCTCGAAATCCACACGGACAACTTCGAGATGATCAACCTGCAGAGCAATGACTTGACTGACTTGGCGAGCATCCAAAATTCCCAAGCTGATGATTGCACTCTCCAGCGTCGGCCTGCTGCTCGGCGGCCAGCGCAAGCCAGCTACGACATCACTGAGCTCAAAGGCGAAAAATCAGGAACAAGTACACGAAATTCACGGGACATGACTCTCCATCGAACTGGACATCACTAGCTTGCAGAGATAGCCCCGCGCCAACGCCAGGCCCCTGATGTCACGCACACGATGAGCGCCCCTCCCCCCGGCCCACCCTGCTGCCCTGCCGAGGGCCCAGCCGTTTCGGTGGACGGCATGGAGCGGGAGCTGGCCCAGGAGCGCACCCTGCTGCGCCGCAAGCTCAGTGTGGCTGCCGTCCTCACCGTCCTGGTGCTGGGCTCCAGCCTGCCCCACATGCTGGGGCTTCACAGCCTTCCTTTCCTGCCGCTCTGGTTCACGAGCCCCTGGACCCAGCTGATCCTCACCACACCATTGTTGTTCTGGTGCGGGCGTGACATCTTCACCGGCGCCGTCTCGGCTTTCCGGCAGCACTCCGCCGACATGAACACCCTGGTGGCGGCCGGCACCGGCATCGCTTACCTCACCTCGCTGTTCACCACCCTGTTCCCCCAGGTGCTGATCGCTGAAGGCCTGCCGGCCGACGTCTACTACGAAATTGTGGCGGTGATCCTGACCATGGTGCTGCTGGGCCGGCTGCTGGAGGCCAGGGCCCGCGGTCAGACCTCAGAAGCGATCCGGCGGCTGCTGCAGCTGCAGCCCCCCACCGCCCGGGTGCTGCGGGAGGGACAACCGGTTGAAGTTCCAGTGTCGCTGGTGGTGGTCGGCGACCTGGTGCAGGTGCGCCCCGGCGAAAAGATCCCGGTGGATGGGGAGGTAAGCGAAGGGAGTTCATGGGTGGAGGAGTCGATGCTCACCGGTGAACCCACCCCCGTGGCCAAAGCTGCCGGCGATGCCGTGATCGGCGCCTCGATGAACCGCAGCGGCAGTTTCACCTTCCGCGTCAGCCGGGTGGGGGCCAACACAGTGCTGGCCCAGATCGTGGAGCTGGTGCGCCAGGCCCAGAGCTCCCGCACCCAGGTGCAGCGTCTGGCCGATCAGGTGGTCGGCTGGTTCGTGCCGGTGGTGATCGCCCTGGCGATTGCCGCCTTCGTGGTCTGGTTCCTGATCAGCGGCAATCCCGTGCTGGCGATGCTGTTTCTGGTGAGCGTGCTGGTGATTGCCTGCCCCTGCGCCCTGGGCCTGGCCACCCCCACGTCGATCATGGTGGCCTCCGGCAAGGGGGCGGAGAACGGTCTGATCTTCCGCAGCGCCGAGGCCCTGGAAACGGCCGGCAAGCTGCGCACCATCGTGCTCGACAAGACCGGCACCCTCACCCGCGGCCAGCCGGAGGTGACCGATTTCGAGCGGCTGGCCGGTGGCATGCTGCCGGCCGACACCCTGCTGGCCCTCACGGCAGCGCTGGAATCCCGCTCGGAGCATCCCCTGGCCGAAGCGATCACGATCTATGCCCGCAGCCGGTTGAAGGACGGCGCACTGCCTGCGGTGGAGGGCTTCGAGGCCGTGGCCGGCCGCGGTGTGCAGGGATCGATTGCCGGCCAGCAAGTACGGGTCGGTACTCCCCGCTGGTTCGAGGAGCTGGACATCGACACCGCCGCCCTCCAGCCCCTGGTGGAGCGCCTTGAGGCCGCCGCTTGCAGCGTGGCAGCCGTGGTGGTGGACGGGCGGATCGAGGCCTGCTTCGGGGTAGCCGATCCTCTCAAAGCGAGTTCAGCGGCCGCGGTGGCCGCCC
>JAWOHV010000236.1:0-2602 GCA_046484965.1 Prochlorococcaceae cyanobacterium | reverse complement strand
GCTGATCTTCCACAACGTGGGCTGGTATCTGCTCTACGAGGAGGGCCATGTGGGCTCCCAGGAGGGTTTAATCCGCAGCGAGCGGCTCGATCGTCTGGCCCTGCGCACAGCCAGAGGCGATCTGCGCCGCAGCGGCGAGGAGCATGCCGCCGCGCTGGCCCGCCTGGAGCGCTTGCTGCACCACAGCGGCGGGATTTACTTCGGGGCGGATCTGGAGCAGCAGCTGGCGATCGCCAGTGCATCCGCCCAGCGCCGCCGCCAGGCCTTGGTGACGCTGCGCTTCTGCTGCGCGCCCTGGGCGTTTGCCTTCATCCGCGAGGGCCTGCAGCGCTACCCGATCGAGCACACCCGCTTCTCCAAACCGCTGCCGGGCGATCGCTGGTGGCACCACCCCAAGGCGCCGCACGTGCTCGAACCCGGTGCTGCCGCTTCCAGCCATCCCTACCCGGTGGAGCTGGACCTGCCCAGCTGGACCGTGGCCGCCGACATCGACCTGCGCAGCTGGCTGTTCGCCTTTGGCGGCGGCATCCGCATCGAGAGCCCGGATGCGTTGCGGCAGGAGCTGGTGCAGCGCTGCCACGAGGCGATTGAGGCCAATGGCAGCACGGCTGCGTAACGGCAGATTGCGGGCTCTGCCGCCAAGCGCGCTGGATCCGCATCAGAGCGCGACACGAGCCTTTTTCTAACCGCCGAGCCGATGCCCTCAGCAGGGTGTTGGCACCCGCACAGCCAGAAGCCAGGCCGGTGTGGGGAAGGGGGAGCCGCCGCAGGGGACAGTCGGCAAGCGCTCCCTGCTGCGCGCTTCCGACAGGAAGGATCACTCCTCGTCGTCGATGCCTTCAACGCTGCCGATCGGCACCAGGCGGATCTGCTTCTTGCCGAGCCGGATTTCAAATTCGTCGCCGGGCTTGAGATCCAGCATGGCCGTGTAGGCCTTGCCCACCATCAGATTGCCGTTGAACTGCACCTTGGTGTTGTAGGCGAGTTTGCGGCCCCCTTTACCGAGCCCTTTGCCGGGCCCATCGCCAAGGCTGACGCCTTTGGCTTCCAGCAGGGATTCATAGAAGGCGGTGAAGTTGAGGCGCTCGGCGCCGTTTTTCTTGGTGCTCACATAGCCGCAGCTGCGCACCAGCTCCGACTTGGAAACATCGCTCAGTTCCTTGACCTTGGCCAGCAGTTCGGAACCAGTGAGCATGGCAATCAATGCGATTTGTGCGAATAGTAACCCGCTGCCCTCGCATATCCAATGCAGATAACCGATCCAAATACAGAAAACCCCCGGCAGCTCTGGCCGAGGGTCTTGCGGCAGCATCACTAGCTAGTTCCGCAGGCTTTCTCCCACCGCCTTGGGATCTGCCAGCAGGGCCAGCAGGGTGTTGAGAGCCACCGCAAACGCTGCTCCGAGGCTTTCGTCGACCCTGTGGCAGATGCTGTCCTGGGGCAATGGTCCGAGGCGGCTCTTGGCAACGCAGGTGCCTGCCGCCAAAGCGAACAGACTCACTTCGCTGATCAGGATCAGCGCCACCAGGCGCATCAGGAACTTCTCTCGATCGAACCTGCGCAATGGCCGCTCCGTTGCGCTGGACCTGCCTGGCTCCTGGGGCTCCACGGGGCATGCCACGGCCTATGGCTCCTGGAAGACCCCGACGTAGACGGTGCCTTGCCTGTAGAGAGGCAGCACCTTGTCGCGCAGCTCGATGTTGTGCAGGCGGATGCAACCGAGTGTCGGCACCAGGGATTGCTTTGCGGCCCAGGCACCGGGCCAGCCGCAGGCTGATCCGCCGCCGTGGAGCATGATGCCGGCCCGCCCTACTTTTGCCTCCTGGTTCTCCAGCTCGAGCATGTCGTAGCTGTACCAGCCGTAGGACATGGCGGTATCGCTGCAGGGGGGATTGGGGTTCTGCTCGTAATCGGGGTAGAGCTGGCCGAGCTTGTAGAGGCCGGGCGGGGTGTCGGTGCTGTTGTGTTTCCAGTCGTTGTCAGCACCCTGGCCCCGCGCCAGGCAGGGGATCTTCCAGAGGAGCTTGCCGGTGTGATCAAACGCCTCCATCTGCTCAATACGGTCATTGACGAGTAGGTAGGAGTCGCCGGGTTTGACCGGCGCGGCGATCTTGGGCCCCACCAGGCCGGCTTCTTCTGAACCGCGGGGATCGAGGCCACCGGCGGGTGCGGCAGGAGCCGGTGGCTTCTCGCTGAACTTCAGCGCCCATTGGGCGTCTTCTGTGAGGATCAGGCCGGCGGCATCAACGGCCTTGATCGCCTCATACAGGCCCCAGACGCCAGAAACTTGCTGCTGCTCGTTCTTGAACGCCTCCCAGCGGTCCTGGAACCGTTCAGGGCTCATCACTTCAGGCATGGCGGCAGGAGGCAGTGCCTCGATGGGGTGTGCCCCCTCTCTTGCCAGGCCCAGTGGAGTGAAAAAAAGCGGGGCCGCAGCCCCGCCTGCCCTGAGGGCCTGCTGCTCTGGCGGCAGGAGATTCAGAACGGCAGCTCCGATTCGGGGCACCAGATCGGCACCGAGGGGGGCACCTGCATGGCGCGCTCCAGCAGGATCTCGCCGCAGAGCTCGCTGAGCCGCGGCAGCGCCGGCACGGCGGCGAGG
>JAWOHV010000287.1:0-29152 GCA_046484965.1 Prochlorococcaceae cyanobacterium | reverse complement strand
AAAACTTTGCTCCCTGCGTTGGTTGTTGCAGCTTGATCTTGCAAAGGTCGCTGCAGCCGCCAACAGCTAGAAGCCACCCTCAGGGGTGGCTTTTTTATTGCTTCGCTTTTTGGCTGGCTGGGTAAGGCGTAAAGGGCTGGCGATCCGCGAATCGCAGGGCGCTGAAGTTGCTCAGGGGCGCGAAAGGGCCTGGGGCGCGGGCTGGGTTGCCTTCTCGATCGCTGAACACCGCAGCCATGCCGGCGGCGCTGGCCGCTTCCAGTTCTGCACGGGAATCGCTGATGAACAGAACGCTGCCAGCTTTGACGCCCATTTCTTTGGCAATGGTTTGGTAGCTGCTGGGATCCTGTTTGGCCCCGGTGCGGGTGTCGAACCAGTGTTGGAAAAGTGCCCGCAAATCCCCAGCCTGGCTATAGCCGTAGATCAGCTGCTGGGCCTTTACTGACCCTGATGAGTACACGGCCAGCACCAGGTTCTGCTCGCTCCAGCTCAGCAGGGCCGCGGGCACATCAGCAAACAGTGGCCCAACCAGTTCTCCCTTTCTATAGCCTTCGCCCCAGATCATCCCCTGAAGTTCCTTGAGCGGGCTCAGTTTGCGGTCGTGCTCAATCAGCCACTGCAGATAGGGCACCACTGAGCCCACTGAGCTCGTTACGTTCAGCGAGCCCGCTGAAGCCTCGGGGGCGTGCTGCTGGCCGATCAGCCCATGGGCACCAGGATCTGGATCCCGCAGCCAGGCCTGCCGCACCTCATCCACCAGCGCCTGCACATTGGGATCATGCTGGTGCCCCTCGAGAAAGGAGCAGAGCTGGCGGCTGGCGTATGGGAAAAGGGTCTCGGCCACGAAGCTCACCGGGCAGGTGGTGCCTTCGATATCCAGCAGCACATGGGTGATGCCCTCGAAGGTGATTTCGCTCTCGCCAGGCTCCTGGGGGGATGGCTGTTGGGGGTTTTGGGCGGCTGTCATGGCTGCATCGCTGCAGCGGCGGCGCTGGCGGTGCTGAGGGCGCTGAGGCCACTGAGCAGCAGTTGGCGCCAGCGCTGCTCGAGCAGGAACTCCAGTATTTCCACGTGTCGCCGAGCCACAGGCAAGCTGCTGCCCCAGGCGTAGAGGCCATGGCCGCCGATCAGCAGTCCGCCGGGGGCTGCTGCCAGCAGGGGCATCGCTTGGGCGCTGAGGCGCTCGAGGTTTTGGTCGTTCGCCAGCACCGGGATCTGCACCGTTGTGGCGTGGCTGTTGATGCCGGCCAGGCCTTTGAGCATCTCGAGGTTGCGCAACTCCAGGTCTCCGTGCTGCTGCCCTTCTGCCAGGGCCCATTGGGAGAGCAGCGTGCCTGCCTGGGAATGGGTGTGCAGCACGGCCGCGGCAGCGGTGGCTTGCACAATCGCCAGGTGCAGCAGGGTTTCGGCACTGGCCTTGCCCGCCCCATCGATCACCTGGCCGCTGCCATCCACCACGATCAGGTCCTGGGGTTGAACGCGGCCCTTGTCCACGCCGCTGGGGGCCATCAGCAGTGTGAGGGGTTCGCAGCTGCGCACGCAGCTGAAATTGCCGCCGGTGCCATCGCACCAGCCCCGCCGGTGGATGTCGGCAATGGCCTCAGTGAGTTGGAGGGCGAGTTGGTTGGCTTCGCTCATCGCTGGCAGGTGGGGCACCAATGGCTGCTGCGTCCCGCCAGCTTGTCGCGGCTGATGGCTGTGCCGCAACGGCGGCAGGGGAGCCCGCTGCGCCGATACACCCAGGCGACCCCGCCATAGTTGCCATTGCCGCCATTGAGATCGCGGAAGTCGCTGAAGGTGGTGCCGCCGGCACCGATGCTCACCTGCAGCACCTCCACCAGTTCCCGATGCAGTGTTTCGAGCTGGCGTGGGCCCAGCCGGCTGGCTGGGGTGTGTGGGCTGATGCCCGCCAGGAACAGCGATTCATCGGCATAGATGTTGCCCACCCCAGCCACCAAGGCCTGATCCAGCAGGGCACTTTTAATCGGCCGTTTTGAGCCCCGCAGGCGTGCCTGCAGATGGGCGGGGCTGAAGGCCGGATCGAAGGGCTCTGGCCCCAGGCGTCTGAGGCCGCTGATCACCTCGCTGGCCTCCTGGCCCGCTGGCACCCACCACATCTGCCCGAAGCTGCGGCAGTCAACGAAGCGTAGTTCGCGGCCGCGCTGGTCCCAGAAGCGCACCCTTGTGTGCGAGCAGGGGGGCAGATCCCGCTCCAGCCAGTGGAACTGGCCGGTCATGCGCAGATGCACCCCCAGCAAACCAGCTGGCTGCTGGCCTGAGGCAGAGGGGCGGCTGAGATCGGCAAGCAGATATTTGCCACGCCGCTGCCAGCGCTCCAGGCGTGCACCCTGCAGCGATCGACAGAAGGCGGCGGCGCTGCTTGGTGCGGCGATTGCCCGGCTTCGCAGTACCTCGGCCCGCGCAATCTCGAGGCCAGCGGTTTGCTGCTCGAGACCACGGCGGACGGTTTCAACCTCAGGGAGTTCCGGCACGGCAGGGGAGCCCGGCGAGGGGGGGAGCCTGAGCTAGGACTCCCTTCAGGTTGACATCTGGGCCTCAGGCCTTCTCGAGCTCGCTTTCAGCGAAGTTGTTGGTGTTGATGCCGCCGTCGGTGCCGCTGAAGCCGTTGTAGTTCACTTTGTCGAAACGCACGACCACCGGATAGCGGATGCCGGAGGTGTCGATCGAGGCGATGGTTCCGACTTCGTTGAACCAGTAGGACTCAGGACGCTTGATGCGCACTTTGTCGCCGCGGGAGATGGCCATCGCTTGGATCAGGAAGGTTGGCTGCCAGAGGGAACCTACCCCTGATCCCGGCCGCCGGCTGGGGGGGCGTCACGATTCGTCGCCGCCTCAGGGCGCAAGCCGTGGCACGATCGCGGCTGTCTTGGACAGCATTCATGGAGGCACCTGTCCTCAGCCTCGAGCTGCCCGATCCCGACAGCGACACCATCAGCACGATGGAGTTCCTGGCCCGGCTCGAGGAGGCCTGGGCGGTTTGCGATCGCTTCGACTTGCAGACCGAGATCTGGCGGGGGCGGATCCTGCGGGCCGTGCGCGATCGCGAGAAGCGCGGCGGTGAGGGGCGCGGAGCCGGCTTTCTGCAGTGGCTGCGGGAACAGGAGATCAGCAAGACCCGCGCCTATGCCTTGATTCAGCTGGCCGAGTCTGCGGACGGTCTGGTGGGCGAGGGAACGCTGGAACAAAGCAGTGTGAACAACTTCTCCAAGCGGGCCTTCCTGGAAACGGCCCAGGCCGATCCGGAGGTGCAGCTGATGATCAGTGAGGCGGCCAACGAGGGCCAGCAGATCACCCGCAAGCAGGTGCGACGCCTCACCGATGAATTCACCGCCGCCACCAGCCCGCTGCTGCCGGAGGAGATCCGCCAGCGAACCGCCGACAACCTGCTGCCGCCACGGGTTGTGGCACCCCTGGTGAAGGAGCTGGCCAAGCTGCCGGAACAGCAGCAGCAGGACCTGCGGCGGGTGCTGCGGGAGGAACCGGAGCTCGATCGGGTCAAGGATGTGACCCATACGGCCCGCTGGCTGAGCAAGGCCGCCGAGGCGGGGCTGGCCGTGCGGGCCTTCCAGCAGGAAGGACTTGTGGATCTGGAGAAAGCCCTGCAGGAGGCCCAACGGCTTGATGCCCTGGGGCTGCTGGCCGACGCGGTGTACCAGGCCCAGCAGTTGGAGAGTGCCGTGCTCAAGCTCCACACCAGCTGGAGGCGCCTGGGGGGGCTGCAGGAGCGCCTCTGGGTGGAGAGCGGCAGCAGCACCCCCCACCTGCGCGACCTGCTCCAGGCCCTGCAGGCGCTCTGTGGCAGCACGCTGCGGGTGTCGCTCGGCGAGCTTGCCGGAGGCAAGCGGGTGCGGCTGCAGCTGGTGGAGGAGGCCCCCGAGCAGCTCGAAGCGCCGCCGATCAGCGCAGCGGTCGCCTGAGCCAACCGCCCCATCTGGTGCCCGACTAGGTTCGCTGCCACCAGCGATGGCGGCAGTGACGCAGGCGAGCGGCCATCACAGAGAGCCGTTGCTGGCGTCCCTGCAGCAGCACTTCGGCTGGACGTCGTTCCGGCCGGGCCAGCGGCAGGTGGTGCAGGCCCTGTTGGAGGGCCGCGACTGCCTGGCCGTGCTGCCCACCGGCGCCGGCAAGTCGCTTTGCTACCAGCTGCCGGCGCTCGTGCGCGAAGGGCTGGTGCTGGTGATTTCCCCCCTGGTGGCCCTGATGCAGGACCAGGTGAGTCAGCTGCAGCGCCGGGGCATTGCGGCCGCATGCCTGCATCGCGGCCTGCCGCCCGAGCAGCGCCGCCCCCTGCTTGAGCGTTTGCAGCAGAACAGGCTGAGGCTGCTCTACATCGCGCCCGAGCGGCTGCAGGTGGAGGCCACCCGCCAGCTGCTCGACGAGGTGCTCAGCCAGGGGCGACTGGTGGCTCTGGCCGTTGATGAGGCCCACTGCATCAGCGCCTGGGGCCATGACTTCCGCCCCGATTACCGCCGCCTCGGTCAGCTGCGGGCCCTCTGCCCCGGGGTGCCCCTGGTGGCTTTGAGTGCCACGGCGGCTCCAAGGGTGCGGGCCGACATCATCCGCATGCTGGCGCTGCGCAGCCCGCTGATCCAGGTGCGTTCGGCCCGGCGCAGCAACCTCACCTACCGCATGCGTCGCCGGCCGGAGGATGCCCTGCCGCTGGTGCTCGAGGCGGTGGCGCAGGCCCGCGGTGCGGTGCTGATCTATGCCCGCACCCGTCGCTCGGTGGAGGCCTGGGCGACGCGCCTGGCCCAGGCCGGTGTGGCTGCGATCGCCTATCACGCCGGCATGGATGCCGAAAGCCGGCAGCTGGCCCTGGGCCATTTCCAGGAGCATCCCCGGCCGGTGCTGGTGGCCACCATCGCCTTTGGGATGGGGGTGGACCGGCCCGATGTGGGGCTGGTGCTGCACCTCGACCTGCCGGCCAGCGCCGAGGGCTACCTGCAGGAATCCGGCCGGGCTGGCCGTGATGGTCTGCCGGCCCAATGCCTGCTGCTGTTCGACCCCTCCGACCGTCAGGCGTTGGGCTGGGCCATGCGTGCAGCGGGAGAGCGGCAGGCTGGGGGCCCGCAGGGCCAGGACAGCGACAGCCAGGGAAGCGACAGCCAGGAGCGGTTGCGCCTGGAGCTGGCCCAGCAGCAGTTGCGGCGCATGGAGGCTGTGGCCGAAGGGGAGCCCTGCCGCGAGCAGGCCCTGCTGCTGGCCGTGGGGGAGCTGGTGCCGCCCTGCGGCCGCTGCGATGCCTGCCTGGCGGAGCCTCAGCTGCGCGATTGGTCGGAGCAGGCGGAGGTGGTGCTGGCAGCCCTGGCTGAACGCAGCGGCCGCGACCTGCGCCATCTGGCCGAGAGCCTCTCTGGCCGCCACGGTGAGGATGGTGAGCGCTGGGCCTGGCTGGCCCGGCGCCTGGTGCAGGAGGAGCTGATCAGCGAAAGCGACGACGGCGTGCAGCGCCTTTGGCTGCGCTCCTCAGGCCGCCACTACCTCCGGGATCCCTGGCCGCTGCGCTGGGCTGCCTAGCTGCCCTTTTGTTTGCAGATGTCGTTCACCAGCTGGTTTTCGAAATCGGTCTGGGGGGTGTCCCAGGTTTTCCACTGACCGGCCTGGCTGGTGGCATTGAGCTTGCGGGCGCTGCAGTTGACCGCCAGGTAGAGCGGTTGGCCGTCGCGGTTCAGGCTCGGGGCCACGAAGCTGCCCCCCATCGGATGCCAGTTGGCCCAGTCGATCTGGAGCGGGCCGTAGCTGCGCCAGTCGGGGGTGGCAGGTTTGGCGGCGCCGGCACTGGAGCTTGCAGTCGCTACGACTGCCTTGCTGGCGCCGGCTGCTGCAGGTTTGGCTGCCGCAGCGCTCTTGGGCTGGGTTGCTGCCTGCTGGGCTGGCTGCACTGCCGGCTGAACCCTGGGTTGGCGGGGGGCGCTGGCGACGGTGTCGATGGGGCGGCTGGCGGGAATCGACGGCTTGATCGGCGAGACAGCGGCCGATGTTTGCTCCGCGAGGGTGGCAGTGGGGGTTGTGGTGGCTGTTGGCGCGGTGGCTGTTGGTGTGCTGGAGGTGGCAGTGGCCGGGCTGAAGCTGGCGGCGGCCACCGCCTGCGGCTCAATGCGGGGTGTCTGTAGAGCGGCGGCGGTGGCTTGCGGTGCCGCCGCTGCCACAGGGGCCTGGACGGCTACCGGAGCTGGGGCAGGTTTAGCGACAGGCTTGGCTGCCGGTTTGCGGGCCACAGGCGCCGCTGGCTTGGCGGCTGCCGGTGGCTGACGCAGTTTCAGGCGGGTGCCGCTGATCAGGGTGTTGGGGTCCTTGATGTTGTTGATCGCGATCAGTCGCTCCAGCGGCAGCTTGTAGCCGTCGGCGATGTCGGAGAGGGTTTCGCCGGAGCGCACCACGTGCTCCTTGGCCTGGCGGTTGTAGCTGGGCCTGGCAGGCGGAGGCGGAGGGGTTGGCTTGCTGGCGGTTTTGGGGGCGGGCACCACCATCTGGCTGCCGGCGAAGACCAGGTTGGGGTTCTTGATGCCGTTGATCTGCATCAACCGGACGGTGGAGAGGCCGTGGCGGTCGGCGATTTCGGAGAGGGTTTCACCGTCGCGCACCGTGTAGCGCACCGTGGGACCGGCGCCGCGGCTGGCGCTGGCGCCTGCGGCGCTGCGGCTGGCCGTCGGCCGCAGGCTCAGCCTGGTGCCGGCCACCACCAGGTTTGGATCCTTGATGCCGTTGATCTGCATCAGCCGGCTGGCGGAGAGGCCGTGGCGCTCCGCGATGTGGGAGAGGGTTTCACCTGGCTTGACCACATGGGTGCTGGCCTGGCCGCCACCGCCTGAGGATCCCGGCCGACTACCGCTTGGCAGCACCAGCTTGGTGCCGGCCATCACCAGGTTTGGATCCTTGATGCCGTTGCGCTGCATCAGCTGCGTCACGGAGACGCCGTGGCGCTCGGCGATATCGGAGAGGGTCTCGCCTGGCTTGACCAGCACTTCCGCGGCCAGGCTTGGCAGCGGAAGCAGCGTGGCAAGGGCGAGGGCAGCCAACTGGCGGCGCATGGACGTCCTACTGCTGGCGGAACCATAAGGGCCGGTTCAGGTTCCGCCCAGTCCCCAGGCCGATCAGAAGCCCTGATCAGCCCAGCAGGCGTTGGATCCACGGCAGCTTGCCCTGGTAGGGCGGGTAGCGCAGCGGCAGGTCGAGCCAGAACGGCCGCCGCAGCACGCTGCGCTGGTGGGAGAAGGCCAGAAAGCCTGCTTCGCCGTGGTAGAGCCCCATGCCGCTCTCGCCTACGCCGCCGAAGGGAAGGCCCGGCACCGCCGCCTGCAGGATCACGTCGTTGAAGGCCACGCCACCGGAGCGGCTGCAGCGCAGGGTTTGCTCCTGGGCCTGGCGGCTGCTGCTGAACAGGTAGAGCGCCAGGGGCTGGGGCCCGCGGGCCACGCTGGCGAGGGCTTCGTTGAGATCGGCTACGGCGAGCACCGGCAGGATCGGCCCGAACAGCTCCTCCTGCATCAGCGGGTCATCAGGATCCTCGATCGCCACCAGGGTGGGTTCGATCCGGCGGGAGAGGGGATCGGAGCGCCCCCCCGCCAGCACCTGGCCGCGCTGGCGGGCCCCGGCCAGCAGGCGTTCCAGCCGCCCAAACTGGGCTGCGTTGATGATCGTGCCCAGGTCGGGGCTCTGCAGCGGATCGTCTCCGTAGAAGCGGCGGATTTCGGCGGCCAGGGCCGCCACCAGAGGCTCCCGCACAGATTCCTGCACCAGCAGGTGGTCGGGGGCGATGCAGGTCTGGCCGGCATTGAGCGACTTGCCCCAGGCCAGGCGGCGGGCGGTCACGGCCAGGTCGGCATCGGCGAGCACGATCGCCGGGCTCTTGCCCCCCAGCTCCAGGGTGACGGGGGTGAGCTGCTCGGCCGCGGCGGCCATCACCTGGCGGCCCACGCGGCCGCTGCCGGTGAAGAAGATGTGGTCGAAGTGCTGGCGCACCAGGGCGGCGCTCACCTCCCGATCCCCAACAACCACCTGCAGCACATCGGCGGGGAAGTGGCGCGGCAGGGCGGCGGCCAGCAGCGCTGCCGTATGGGGGGCCTGCTCAGAGGGCTTGATGAACGCCGTGTTGCCCGCCGCCAGGGCGCTCACCAGCGGCCTGATGCAGAGCTGGAACGGATAGTTGAAGGGGCCGATGATCAGCACACAGCCCAGCGGTTCGCGCCGCAGCTCGGCGCGGCCAGGCCAGAGGGAGAGCGGCAGCCCCACCCGCCGGGGAGCCATCCAGCCCCGCAGCCGCCGCCTGCAGAGGCGCAGCTCCTGGCGCACCGACAGGAGCTCGAAATAGGCCTCCAGCGGTGGTTTGCCCAGGTCGGCAGCGAGGGCGGCGAGCACCGTTTCCGCCTCGGCCGCCAGAAATGCTTCAAGCCGATCGAGCTGGCTCAGGCGCCAGGCCAGCGGCTGGCTTTCACCCCGCACCACCACGCCGCGCATCGCCTCGAGCTGATCGCAGGCCTGGGGCTGATCGGCGGAAGCCATAGGGGCAAGCCTAATGGCGCCCCGCCGCTGCCCTCAGCCCACAAACTCGCGACTCGGCTGGCTGACTCCGGCCGATTGGGTGCCCCGCAGGTAGGCCAGCATCGTGTCGGCGTCGGAGACCTCAAACGGATCGGTCGGGCAGTTGTCTTCGAAGCCGGGTTCGAGGAACACCTTTTCGATCTGGCCGTCGTTGACGAGCATCGAGTAGCGCCAGGAGCGCAGGCCGAAGCCGAGGTTCGACTTGTCCACGAGCATGCCCATCTTGCGGGTGAATTCGCCGTTGCCGTCGGGAAGCAGGAAGACGTTTGTGGCCCCTGCCTGCTTGCCCCACTGAAACATCACGAAGGCATCATTCACCGAAACACAGATGATCTGGTCGATGCCTGCGGCGCGGAAGTCGTCGTAGAGCTCCTCGTAGCGGGGCAGGTGGTTGGAGGAGCAGGTGGGGGTGAAGGCGCCGGGCAGGGAGAAGAGCACCACCTTTTTGCCCCGGAACAGTTCGTCGCTGCTGAGGTCCTGCCAGCGGTAGGGGTTGGGGCCTGGGATGGATTCGTCCCGGACCCTGGTTTTGAAGATGACCTGGGGAACGCGGTCGACGAAGGCCATGGAGATCACTGCTGTGGGGATTGCCCTTGCCTGCGTGGCTTCACGCAGGCGAAAGGGCTGGAACATGAACGCTAACTCATACTGACTCCGGCTTGGGAGGCTCCTGCGCAAAGGGCGCAAGCCCGACCATCGAACCGTAGATTGGATTGCTTGCTGGGGCTGGCCTCTTGAGTGCGCTTCTGGAGGTCGTGCTGCGGCCGGATGCCTTGATCACCCTGGCCGTGCTGGCCCTGGCGATCGTGCTGTTCGTCAGTGGCGCCATCCCCGCCGAGGTGACCGGCCTGCTGGCGGTTGGCCTGCTGATGGCCTGCGGCGTGCTCAAGCCGGCCGAGGCCCTGGCTGGATTCGGCAGTCCGGCCTTGCTGACGTTGGTGGGCTTGTTTGCCCTTTCGGCCGGCCTGTTCCGCTCCGGTGCGCTCGATCGGCTGCGGGAGCTGATCGGCTCCGATGCGGTGCGCAGCCCCAAGCGAATGATCGTGCTGCTCTCGGCGGTGGTGGCGCCTGTATCGGCCTTTGTGCCCAACACCCCGATCGTGGCTTCGCTGCTGCCGGTGATCGAAAGCTGGTGCCACCGCCGCCGCATCTCCCCCTCGAAGGTGCTGCTGCCCCTCTCCTTCGCCACCGTGCTGGGGGGCACCCTCACCCTGCTGGGCAGCTCGGTGAACCTGCTGGCCAGCGAGGTGAGCGAGAAGCTCGGCTATGGGGCCTTCGGCTTGTTCAGTTTCAGCGCCATCGGCCTCGGGGTGTGGCTGGTGGGCTCCCTGGTGATGGTGCTGCTGGCCGATCGGTTTCTGCCGGATCGTGGCAGCAGCGACGACGACCTGCTGCGCAGCCTCTCCACGGGGGGCTACCTCACCGAGGTGATGATTCCGGCCCGTTCGGAGCTGTTGGGCCAGTCGCTACATGGCTCTCGCCTGCAGCGTCGCTTCGACGTGGATGTGCTGGAGCTTCACCGCGGCCAGGAGCGTTTCACGCCCCCCCTGGCCGATCGGCGCCTGGTGGAGGGTGATCGGTTGCTGCTGCGCTGCAGCCGCGTCGACCTGTTGCGGCTGCAGCAGGAGCACACGGTTGTGCTCGCCCCCACCCCCGAAAGCCCCGACACTGTGGCCGGCACCCAGCGGATGGTGGAGGTGCTGCTGCCCTCGGGCTCTTCCCTGGCCGGCGACTGCCTGCGGGATCTGCGCTTTCGCCAGCGCTACAACGCCACCGTGCTGGCCCTGCGCCGTGGCAACGCGGTGCTGAGGGAGCGCCTCGGCAAGGCGGTGCTGCGCGAAGGCGATGTGCTGCTGCTGCAGGCTCCCAAGGACGCGATCCGCGGCCTGCAGGACAACAACGATCTGGTGGTGCTGGAGCAGCTGGAGGACGACCTGCCCACGATCAGCCGCAAGCGCCTGGCCCTGGTGATTGGGGCTCTTGTGATCCTTTTGCCAAGCTTCAACGTTTTGCCGCTGGTGGCTTCGGTGCTGCTCGGCACCGTGGCGATGGTGGCCACTGGCTGCCTGCGCCAAGGGGAATTGCAGCGCTCTATCCGGCTCGATGTGATCCTGCTGCTGGGGTCGCTGGCCAGCTTCAGCGTGGCCCTGGAGAAAACCGGCCTGGCTGGTGCCCTGGCCCAGTCACTGCTGGGCGGCCTGCTGGGCTGGCCGATCTACTGGGCCCTGGTTGCTGTGTTTCTGTTCACCACCCTGCTCACCGAGGTGATGAGCAATGCCGCCACCGTGGCGATGTTGATTCCGATTGCCGGCCAGCTGGCCCAAGGACTTCAGCAGCCGCCGATGGCCTTCATCTACGCAGTGCTCTTCGGCGCCAGCCAGAGCTTTCTCAGCCCCGTTGGCTACCAAACCAACCTGATGGTGTTCGGCCCTGGCCGCTATCGCTTTCTGGATGTGAGCCGCTACGGCTTTCCGCTCACTCTGGTGATGACCCTGCTGGTGCCATTGCTGGTTTGCCGCCAGTTCGGCCTCCAGGGCTGAACCGACCTCGGCGACTTTCCCGCGGCGACTTTCCCGCGGCGACCTCCGCCGTAGGGTTGCAAGCAGCGTTCGATACCGCCAGCGATGCAGGTCGTGCCGATGCATCTGGGGCCCGGCAGCGACCTGTTGCACGCGCTCGAGCTGCTGGGGCAGGAGCGCCGAGCCTCCGGTTTTGTGCTCAGTGTGGTGGGCAACCTTTCGCAGGCGGCCTTCCAGTGCCCAGGCAAAGCCGGGCCCACCGTGCTGCGTGGTGAGCTCGAGATCATCACCCTGCAGGGCACCGTGGCGCCGGGAGCGGTGCATCTGCATCTCAGCGCCGCCGATGCTGATTGCCAGGTGTGGGGCGGCCACCTCGAACCCGGCTGCCTGGTGCTCCGCGGAGCCGACCTGCTCGTGGGCCTGCTGGAGAGTGCCGAGCCCAAGGCAGCTGCAGAAGTAGCGGCAGAAGAAGCGGCAGCAGAGCGGCGGCAGCAGCCTCGGCTGGAGTTGGCCGTGTTGCCGGGCTGCCCCTTCTCGCGCCGGGCGCTGCGGATGTTGCGCACCCTGGGCATTCCCCACCGGCTGCAGACCGTGCAGAGCGAAGCCGATCGGCGGGCCCTGGTGGAGCGCAGCGGCCAGAGCACATTCCCCCAGGTGTTCCTGGATGGAACCCTGCTTGGGGGCTACGACGCCCTGGCCGAGCTGCATGGCCGCGGCGCCCTCGATGCGTTGCGGGCCTGAGCGGCTGGGCTGAACGCGGCGGCCAGCTGGGCGCAAGATGGAAGCGGCCCCGTCTGGAGGCAAGCCGCCATGCCCCCCCTCAACGTGCCCGCGGCGGTTCAGGCCCGGATGGTGGAGCTGCGGCGTCGGTTGCACCGCCATCCGGAACTGGCCTTCCTGGAGGTGGAAACCGCCAAGGTGATCACCGAGGAGCTCGCCGCACTCGGCATTCCCTACACCTATGGCGGCGCCGGGACGGCGGTGATCGCCGATCTGCCGGCGGCTGCGGTGGCCGGGCCCGATCCGGCTTTGGCTGGGGCACCCCCAGCTGCCATCGCCCTGCGGGCCGACATGGATGCCCTGCCGGGGGAGGAGGCCACGGGGCTGGCTTTTCGCTCCACGCAGCCCGGGCGGATGCATGCCTGCGGCCACGATGCCCACATGGCGATCCTGCTCGGCGCCGCCCGCCTGTTGACGGAGCGGCCGGCAGCGGTTCCGGTGCGGCTGATCTTTCAGCCGGCCGAGGAGCGCGGCGGTGGGGCGCGAACGGTGATCGCCGCCGGCGGCCTCGAGGGCGTGGGGGCCATCTTCGGGGCGCACGTGGCCCCCCAGTACGAGGTGGGGCAAATCATGGTCACCACGGGAGTGATCAGCGCCCAGTCGGATCGCTTCGTGATCGAGGTGCATGGCAAGGGCGGCCATGGCGCCCGGCCCCATGAGGCGATCGATGCGGTGGTGATCACCGGGCTGCTGATCATCGCCCTGCAGACCCTGGTTTCACGCGAGGTGGATCCGGTGCATCCCTCGGTGGTCACGATCGGCCGCGTGGAGGCCGGTACGGCCGCCAATGTGATCGCTGATCACGCCAGGCTCGAGGGCAGCATCCGCACCACCGTGCCGCGGATCCGCGATCACCTCCACCACGGCATCCGTCGCATGGCCAGGGCCTTCGGGGAGCTCCACAACGCCCGGCTCGAGGTGCAGATCCAGCCCGGCTACCCGCCCGTGATCAACACGGCGGCGGAAGCGCAGCTGGCCGAGCGGGCGGCCCGCCGGGTGGTGGGCCAGGCAGGCCTGGTGGCGCAGGAGCACCCGAGCATGGGCAGCGAGGACTTCGCCTACTACCTCCAGGAGATTCCGGGCTGTTTTGTGCGGCTGGGGGCGCGGGCGCCGGCGGGGGATTTCCTGCCGCTCCACAGCCCGGCCTTCGATCTCGATGAGGGGGTGCTGAGCATCGGGGCGGCCTATTTCGAGCAGCTGGTGCGGGAGGCGTCGGCCCCCCAGCCGGCCTGAGGCAGGCCCATGGAGTTCTGCGCCTCCCCCTCCCTGTCGGTGGGCCTGGAAATCGAGTTCCAGTTGGTGGATCGCCAAAGCTTCGATCTGGTCGACGGGATCCTGCCCCTGATGGAGCACTGCCGGGGCCAGGAGGCGATTCGCAGCGAGTTCCTCCAGAGCACTGTTGAGGTGGCCTCGCCGCCAGCGGGCTCGATCCACGAGCTGGTGGCGCAGACCAAGCCCCTGATTCAGGCGCTGCTGTCCAGCTGCGACCGGCTCGGCATGGCCCTCTGCGGTGCCGGCAGCCATCCCTTCCACCGCCTGCCGGCCTCCTTCACCCCCGGGGCCCGCTATGCCGCCATGGAGGAGTTCAGCGGCTGGCTGGGCCACAACCAGGTGACCTTTGCCACCCATGTGCACCTGGGGGTTGGCAGCGGTGATGAGGCCCTGCGGCTGATGGCGGAGCTCAAGCCTTACCTGCCACTGCTGATCGCCCTTTCGGCCAGCTCCCCCTACTGGCATGGCTGCGACACCCGCTTCGCCGCCTTCCGGCAGCGGGTGCTGGCGGCTTCACGCACCTATGGCCTGCCGCCGGATTTCAGCCACTGGGCCCAGTTCGAGCAGTTTCTCAAGGCGATGCGCCAGGCCCACAGCATCGCCTCGATCAAGGACCTGCACTGGGACATCCGCCCCCAGCCGGCCTTTGGCACCGTGGAGGTGCGGGTGATGGACAGCCAGGCCACGCTCGCCGATGCCGTGGCCCTGGTGGCCCTGCTGCGGGCCCTGGCCCGCTTTCTGCAGCGCAGCCGCGGCAGCGCCGCCGCCAGCAGGCCGCTGGCCGAGATCGGTTGGTGGTCGCTGAAGGACAACTGCTATGCCGCCTCCCGCTTCGGCGCCGACGCCAATCTGATCGTGGATGGGGCCGGTGCGATCCGATCGCTGCGTGAGCTGGCCGCCCAGACGTTTGCCCAGATCCGCACCGAGGCCGAGGCCGACGAGCTGCCGTATCTGGACCGGTTGGCGGCGGCCCTGGTCGGCGGGTTGCCCTACGAGCGTCAGCGCCATCGCTTTGCCAGCAGTGGCTCGTTGAAGGCGGTGGTGGCGGGGCTGGTGGAGGAGCTGCGGAGCGAGCAGGCGGGCTGCAGCGACGGCGCCGAAGCCAGGTCCTGACGCCAGCTCCCAGAGGGGCAGGCCTGCTGCCGTGCTGCTGCAAGCTGGGGGATAGCTTGAACTGCGATGCCCCAGACCACCTCCAAGCGCTCTGGCGCCCTGCTCCCCTCGCGCCGAAGCGAGCAGCAGGGCAGCCGCCAACAGGCTCCGGCCAAGGAGCAGAGGGGCTTTGGCGCAGGCGCTCAACCTGGGCGCGGCCGTGGCGGCAAACGGGGCAGCGGGCGCAAGCCTGCCCTGAGCAAGGCCGATTGGGGCCCCTTGGGCAAGCACCCCGACCTCGATGCGATCGTTGCCCGCCAGCGCCTGCAGCTGCCTTTGTCGGGGCGCATCACCGTTTCGCAGGTGAACCAGGCCTGGAAGAGCTGCGCCAGCGAGCACCACCCCGACCGCGGCGGTGAACACGACACGATGCAGCTCGTGAACGGCGCGCGGGATCTGCTGCTGAGTCGAGACCTCAGCTGACCGGGGGGAGCAAGCTGGAGCAGTGCCGCACCGCGAGGCCCATGCTGCGTTTTCTGCTCAACGTTCTCTGGTTTGTGCTGGGAGGCTTTGTGATGGGCCTGGGCTGGTGGCTGGCCGGGGTTGTGGCGGCGCTCACGATCGTGGGGTTGCCCTGGGCACGGGCCTGTTTTGTGATCGGCAACTTCTCGTTCTGGCCCTTTGGCTATGAGGCCGTCAGCCGGCGCGAGCTCACAGGGCGGACGGATTTCGGCACCGGCCCGCTGGGCGTGCTCGGCAATCTGATCTGGTTCCTGCTGGCGGGCTGGTGGCTGGCGATCGGCCATCTGGCTTCCGCCGTGGCCTGTTTCGTGTCGATCATCGGCATCCCCTTCGGGATCCAGCACATCAAGCTGGCGCTGATTGCCCTGGCGCCGATCGGCATGCAGGTGGTGCCGCTGCGCCGCTGAAGTGCGAGGCGAGCCAGGTCTATGGCACGGTGACCAGCAGATCGAGATCGGAGTCAGATCGTGCGGTGCCGCGCGCTCGTGAACCGAACTGGCTGCCTGGTGTCAACGACGTAGGCTCCCGCCTTCCTAATTGTCGCCAAACAACCACACCACAACTGGTGTCTGCGCCCCACTGGGGCTCAGAGAGAGGCCGAGTCGTGATCCGGGTGCAGGGAAAGCAAGCGCAGCCAGGCGCCATCGCGCCAAGCCACGGCACGGCAGCTGCGGCTGATCCGCAGGGAGTAAAGCCTTTCTTCCATGGGGCCTTGGCGGCTTTGGATCAGTTCCCAGCGCAGGCCCTTGCTGCGCTGGAGCTGCTCCCAGCTCATCGCCTGGAGAAGACGCAAAGTCTTGAGAACAGCCCAGGCCTCCTGTTTATCCAACGACAGCAGGTTGGCTTGGAACTCAGGGTTGTTGAGGTCGAGCTGAATCACAGGCGTCGCTGATCCAATGCCCTGATCAACGGAGCCCCAGATGATGCTCCAAGGCATCGAGATCCGTGTCCTCTGGAGCTGCTCCCATCGCCGCCAAGGCGCGATCGAGCCTGACCGCCGCTTCGGGTTGATGGAGCCACAGTTCGTCGTCAGGAATGGTCTGGGCGGTCTTGATCACCCAGATTCCTGGCTCCGGACGGTCCACCAGCACGGTGCGACCGGCGAACTCCTTGCCGAGGGAGAGCTGCCCACTGGCTCCGATTTGCTTCACGACCGGGCGACGGGAATGCATGCCAAAGCCTCCTTGATGCCTTCATGTCTTCATGCCTTCATGCTAAGGCATAAGCATGAATCAGGGCATCCCGCCCACCTTGCGCCGGTGGTCGGCAGATCCCGTGCGCTGCTCAGCTGCAGGCCAGCGGTTGAATGCGTTGCAGCTCCTCAGCCAACTCGGCGCTGGCCATTTCGGTGTCATGGGCCGCCAGGGCCCTCAACCATTACCCCGGGCTGAGGCTAAGGAAGCGACACAGGCGCAGGTCGGTATCTGCGGTGATCGCCCGCTGGCCGGCAATGATTTCGCTGATGCGGGACGCCGGTAGCCGGAGAAACTCTTCTTCGAGCAGTTCACCGGGGGTGATGGAGGGGAGGCGCCCCATGTGGGGATCGGGGGTGGTCGACGATTTCGACGGCCTCAGGGCCGGCATCAGACCAGGTGAAGCAGAGGCGGAACTGGTGGTTGAGGCGGTTGCTGTGCTGGCCCGCGCGATCACCTAAATGCCGAACTGTGGCTGGAGGAGAGGCAGGAGCGGCGAAACCAGTCCTGTTACCAAGAACGCTCGAAGCAGTGGCGAGTATCCCTATTACGGCGCATCTGGAACCGTCGATTAGGTTGCGGATTGCATTTTTGAGGGCGGCAATCTTCTGATTTCCGGAGACGGAGCAAATTTCCTTGTCGGATCATCGCCTATTGCATTTTCGGCTTCGGCAGATGCCGGGTCGACCACCACGCACACATGCTCCATTTTGAGAGAACGGCAACGCAGCGATACGCTGCACACGATTCCTATGCCGATTCCGGAATCGATCGAGGAGCAGTCAAGTGTTGTCTTGAGCATTAAGACTATTCAGGAAGACGCCCAGCGCCTCACCCGTCTCGACGAAGGCAAAGTCGCCGCCCAGGAGGAACTGAAGAAGTCCCTCCTGCACCAGGCCTTCAACGGTGAGCTCTGATCGCAGCTCTTGGGTCTCCTGTGCATCGCACCTTGGATTCGGCCATCAGCCACGCCGGTGCCATGGCGGCTTCCGTTGCTCACCCCTGCTCGAGCCGTGCTGAGGTGTTGGCAGTGCTGCGCGATCACTACCCAGGCCTGGCCGCTGAGTTCAAGCTCAACAGCCTCCAGCTGTTCGGCTCTTTTGCCATTGATGAGGCCACGGCCAGCAGCGACGTGGATCTGCTGGCGAGCTTCGCCGAACCCATCGGTTTCGGCTTCATCCACCTGGCCGATCGCCTGGAAGACCTGCTCGGTCGCAAGGTCGATCTGGTGGCCGCCGACGGGATCAAGGAGAACCGCCGCCCCTTCATCCTCAGCGGCCTGGTTCATGTCGCGCCATGACTGGACCCTGTTCGTCGCCGACACACGAACGGTGGATGCTGTCGTCCGCAATCTCGAAATCATCGGCGAGGCGTCCAATGGCATACCAGAAGAGAAAAAGCTGTGCGCCAGGCCGAGTTGCTGCTGCAGCTCCCTGGGCATCTTGACCTGACCTTTGCTTGCTGGTGATCGCCAGGTGGTGGAGTCGATGGCGGATGTCTGATCGCCCCTGGGGGAGGGACGAGCGTTACGTGACTATCTGGGCTCGTGGGCTGTATTCGTGGCACGCAGGTTGGGGCTTGCTTTATGGCAGCAGCGCCGCCACGTGATCGAGGAGATCGCCGCAGCGCTGGCTCCACAGTTCCCTATTGAGATTCTGCGCTTCAAGCTCATCTTCGTATCGTAATCTGGCTGCGAAGGGGGTGAAATTCTCCAGGGACTGGAGGCGGCTCGGATCGCCGCCGAGATCAACAATCAGACGGCACAGCAGGGCCAGGTCATGGGTGCGGGGATAGTCCTGTTCAAGCGCCGAGATCCAGGCTTTCAGGGTCTTTTCGGTCGCCTGCTGGATCTGAAACCCCCAGATGGCCTCGTCAAACACATCGGGATCGAGCATGGAACGGGCAGCCTTGAGATCTCGATGGGCAATGCGCAGCATCCGAGCCGCTTCCCGCTGCCGATCAGACGGCATGGAGATCCCTTCCGTGGCAATAGGCTTCGGTTACCACATGTTGGCTGTACTGGCGCCGCTGCTGCACTTCCTGCTGGGAGTACAGGAGTAGGTCGATGGGGATCCGGTGATGGGCCAGCCTGTGGCACAACGAGCCTGTTTCCTCAATGCGTGAATGCGTGGCCAACCAGGCATCAGGGACGGTCACCAGCAGGTCGATGTCGGAGTCGGGACGAGCGGTGCCGCGGGCGCGGGAGCCGAAGAGGCGCACCTCGGCGCCCGGAATCGCCGCCTGAATTTCGGCCGAAATGGTGCGCAGCAGGTGCTCATCCACCAGGTAGTGAAAGCCTGAGGGGCGCTCTGAAACGGTCATGGCAACCATTTTGACGGATCTCCCTGCAGTTCGCCTGCTCCGCCTGGTTGGACTGGCACGTTGCTCTGCTTGCGGGTCGGCTCGCCGATGGGAGGTCAGCAACCATCGGTCAGGGGCCGCCGGCTCTGGCGGCTCCCCTCCACCTTGGCAAGGTCCGTTGCCAGAGCGAACCGTTGCTTGAGCCTGCTTCAATTGCCCTCAGTGGCCGTGCCGGCTCCGTGGGTAAGCCTTGGTGGGCTGAGGGGCAGCTGTGGGCTTTGGCCCAGATCTGCCGCTGCATATCTGGGCGTGTAAGTATTGTCAAAACAGACTTTGATTTTAGTGCATTCGGAATAGATCTGCTGCTCATGTGTGCCTGGCTGTAATCAATCCCTTGGCCTTCTGATTAAAAGGGGTAGGTGGGTGGAAATCTGCTCCGAGGTTCCCGCTTCGATCCATGGGATTTGGGCTTTCAGGTGTTGCTGTGTGGCGATCTCCGGATGGGATCCATTCGCTGAGTTCTTCGCGGGCAGGTCTGTTGCGGACCTGCTGATCGAGGGTGAGGCGAACGCTGTTGTTGCTCTGATTTCTGTTGGTGATGGCCAGCACTTCATTTCAGTGCCCGTGGGTCTCGACGCTGCGTGCAGCTGCGCACCTCGGCATGAACCGCTCCACCCTGCAGCGCCGCATCCGTTGCGAGCACTGGCTTCAGGGCGTCCACTACCGCTGGGTGCGCAAGTACCGCCGGGCGGTGTTGCAGTTCCATCTGGCCCGAATCGAGGAGCTGCTTCAGGCGCGGGGCTGGCAGGCGCGGAAGGGATCCACCTGGCCGTCGATCCAGCACCGGTACTGCTTGTTGTGGTTGTCGGTGGTGTGCCCCATGAAGAGGGCGCCATGGGTATCGGTGACCCGGTAGGCCTCGGTGTGGATGCGGCGGGCGTAGGCGTGACGGAAGCCGTAGGCCGCCTTGCGCGTGGAAGCCTGGCTCTGCTCCTGGCAGAAGCCGTAGCGCTGCAGCTGCTTGGTGCTGCGATGCCCCGCCTGGATCAGCTCGTTGAGGGCCGGCAGGGGGGTGGACCAGAGCCGTTCGATCCGGAACTGTTCGCACCAATGGGGATGGAACGGCGGAACGTCCCGTGGCGGGTTCTGGCCCTTGGAGTTTTTCTTGCCGATCGGGATCCGGGCACATTTCGCGTACTGGCCGGAGGGCTCGGCGATCCAGGCCTGCCAAGGCCGCAGCCCGTAAACGGCCATCAGGGCAAACACCCTGCGCCAACTTGGATTGGTGGTGTTGCCCACGATCGTTTCGATCTCCGCATCAGTGAAGAACGGCTGTTCGCGGTGCCGGACCTGCTTGCCCTGCATCTGCAGGTGGTCCAGCTGGGCGCCGTTCCAGTCGCCGCCGCGGGCCTTGACGAGGTCCCGCAGGAAGCCCACCAGCCGTTTGCGGGTGGCGCTATCAGCGGCGCTCTGGCGGATCACTTGCAGCAGCGAGTCCTAGCTCAGCGGGGCGCGGGCGTTGAGCTTGCGGATGTGGCGCCCGTAGTGCTTCTCGAAGGTGGCGCGGCTGATGCCCTCCTCCTCCTTGCGCTCCCACCAGAACTGCTCCAGTTCTTCCAGGGTCCCTGCTGCCCCTCGACGTTCTCCATGGCCGGATGCGGATGCCGGCAGCTGGATCAGCCAGTCATCGCGGTGGTAGGCCCCCTAGTGGCACTGCAGATGCTCCCGCAGCCGCAGCGCCTCGCTAAGCACCTCCTCGTCACTGGCGCTCTGCCAGTCGAGCCCCAGCGGCACCTTGGTGCCGGTCGTGCTCACGTAGAGCTTGCGCTTGTCGCAGGTGAGCGAGAACCCCCCGGCGGAAGACCGTCGGCGCTGCCGCCATCAGGGTGTCGAGTCGTTGCCGGGCTCCCGGGGGATCGGGAAGCGCTTCCCGTTTGGGCCCCGAAATGGGTTCCTTTGGGCCCAGATGCACCGACGCCAAAACCAGGGAATCCCTTGCAGCGCCTGGAGTTTAAGGAAGCCCTTGACGAGACTTGAACTCGTGACCTCTCCCTTACCAAGGGAGTGCTCTACCGCTGAGCTACAAGGGCATGTGGAAAGGTGGGCCGGGTTGGATTTGAACCAACGTAGGCAGAGCCAGCGGATTTACAGTCCGCCCCCATTAACCACTCGGGCACCGACCCGAACCACACCCGAAGAACTTACCAGCCGACATTGCCCGGCGGTACCCCCCCTCCCATGCAGCTGCTCGCCATCCACGGCCCCAACCTCAACCTGCTCGGCACGCGGGAGCCGGGGCTCTACGGCAGTGCCAGCCTCGAGCAGATCAATGCCGATCTGGGCCGGCGGGCGGCGGAGCTGGGGGCGACGATCGACTGCTTCCAGAGCAACCATGAGGGGGGCCTGGTGGATCGGATTCACGCCGCCCGGGGCCATGCGGACGGGATCCTGATCAACGCCGGCGCCTACACCCACACCTCGATCGCTTTGCGGGATGCCCTGCTGGCGGTGGCCATCCCCTATGTGGAGCTGCACCTGAGCAATGTGCACAGCCGCGAGCCCTTCCGGCACCACTCCTTCCTGGCCGAGCGGGCGGTGGGGGTGATCTGCGGCTTCGGGGCCGCCAGCTACGGCCTGGCGCTCGAGGGGCTGGTGAACCATCTGCGCAGCCGGCCGTGATTGCTTCGGTGCCAGCCGCTGCCGCCAGCCGCATCAAGTGGCTGGCCGCAGCCACCAGCTCCGCCTGGCTGGAGCAGGCGATCGCCCGGCCCGATCTGGTGCTGCTCGACCACGCCCACTGCGAGCGCAAGGCGGCGGGGGCGGCGCTGCAGCTGATGTTCCGCTACCCCAGCGAGGTGGCCCTGGCGGCGGCCCTCAGCCCCCTGGCCCGCGAGGAGCTGGAGCACTTCGAGCAGGTGCTGGCGCTGTTGCAGCGCCGCGGCATTCCCCTGCGGCCGCTGCCGGCACCCGCCTATGGCAGTGAGCTGGCCAGGGCGGTGCGCCGCCAGGAGCCGGCCCGCAGGCTCGATTCCCTCTTGGTGGCTGGGCTGATCGAGGCTCGCAGCCACGAGCGCATGGCGCTGCTGGCTGAGCATGCGCCCGATCAAGAGCTGCGGGGCCTCTACGGCGAGCTGCTGGCCAGTGAGGCCCGCCATTTCGGCCTCTACTGGCTGCTGGCGGAAGAGCGCTTTGGGCGGGAGGTCACGGTGGAGCGGCTCGAGCAGCTGGCGCTTGCAGAAACCGCAGCGCTCAGCGGCAACCTCGCCTCGGCAGAGCAGGTGCGCATGCACTCCGTTGGCGTGATCAGCACCAGCTCATCAAACCGGCAAAGCTGCTGGCCAGCAGACCCACCGGCGTTCCCGTCGAGCGGGCAAGCACCACCTCCACCTCGCCTTCCAGGGCCGCCACCCGATCGGAATCCAGCTCCAGCAGGTTGAGCAGCTGGGAGTAGGCCTTGTGCTCGAAGTCGTTGATGCTGCCGTGGTCGCCCTCGCGGCGCCCGGCCCGCATCACGTGGTAGGCCAGCGTGACGGCTCGTTCCCGCTGCAGCTGGGATGGCAGCGCTGCCACCAGAGCATCGAGGCTGGCGATCGGCAGGCTGTCTGGGCTGCCCGCATCCAGCAGGTCGTTGAGCGGCTGCTGCTGTTCAGGGTCGCGGCGGGCCGCTTCGCGGATGGCCCGGCCCAGCCGCAGGCGCTCTTCGCCATCAAGTTCGCCGTCGGCCCAGGCGATGGTGGCGCCGATTCGAAACAGGGCCAGCTCTGGATCCATCGTCAGGCGGCTGACTGCAGTTGGTCTAGCAGGGGGTAGCTGCTGGCGATCGGATCACCTGTGAACTGCGCCACCCAGCCCTCGGGGTTGTTGAAGAAGCGAATGGCGCAAAAGTTCGGCTCCGGGCCCATGTCGAACCAGTGGCGGGTGCCGGCCGGCACGCTGATCCAGTCGCCCGCTTCACAGAGCAGCTGCAGCACCTCCTCGCCGATGTGCAGGCAGAACAGGCCGCGGCCTTCCACGAAAAAGCGCACCTCGTCTTCGCTGTGGGTGTGCTCCGCTAAAAACTTCTGGCGCAGGGCGGCGCGATCCGGGTGCTGCGGCGTCATCCGGATCGCATCCACCGTGGGGTAGCGGCCGCCGGCCTGCACCCTGGCGACCTGCTCGGCGTAGGCCGCCAGGATCTGGGCCGGCTCGGCGGCGGCCACCAGATCCACCTGGGCAGGCCAGCGCTCGAAGCCGATGCCGCGCTCCGCCAGGGCCGCTGTGATCAGGGCCGGGTCACGGCTGGCCAGGTTTGCCACGGGCTGCTGGGCGCTGTTGCGCTGCTCGGGGCTCTTGAGCTGCTCGGGGCTGCCAACAGCAAAGATCAGCAGTTGGCTCATGGGCTGATCGGCATGGGGGTTCAGCCTAGAAAGGCAGCTGCAGCACCTCCTGCGTGAGCTTGGCAGCGCTTTTTGATGCCCTGGTTGCAGGGGCCGGCAGCCGGCCGGCGGCGGTGGGGGTGAGCCTGGTGGGGGTGGGGCCGGGCGATCCGGAGCTGCTCACCCTGGCGGCCCTGCGGGCCCTGGCCGCGGCGGCCGTGGTGGCCTACCCGGTGGCCCGGCCCGATGCCGATGGCATGGCGGCCCGCATCGCCGCCCCCTGGATCCGGCCAGCTCAGCGCCGGCTGCCGTTGCTGTTTCCGATGGTGGCGGAGGCCGAACCCCGGCGTGTGGCCTGGCGCGCCGCCGCCGATGCCCTGGCCGCCGAAGTGGCCGCCGCGCAGGCGGTGGTGCTCCTCTGTGAAGGCGATGCCTCGCTCTACGCCAGCTGCTCCTATGCCCTGCTCGCCCTGGCGGAGCGCCATCCCGGCTGTCCGGTGGCGGTGATCCCCGGCATCACGGCGGTGGCTGCGGCCGCCGCCGCGGCTTCCAGCCAGGGGATGCCCTGGCCCCTGGCCCTGCAGCAGGAGGGCCTGCTGATCCGCCCCACGCCGGAAACGCCGGCCGAGCTGGAGAGCCTGCTGGCGCAGGCCGCCCGCGATGGCACGGTGCTGGCCCTGCTCAAGCTCGGACACCGCTGGCCCTGGGTGCGGCAGCTGCTTGAGCACCGCCGGCTGCTGGACGGTGCCCTCTTTGCCCAGCGGGTGGGCTGGCCCGATCAGCTGCTGGCCGCGGCCGCGGCCGTTCCCAGCTGCGAACAGCCTTACTTTTCCCTTCTGCTGGTGCGCCAGGGCTGGCCTGAGGTGCTGCCATAGCCAAGCTGCTGCCATAACAAAGCTGCTGCCATTGCTGAGCTGCCGAAATGACCCCGATCGACTGGTTCGCCCTGTTGCATCCGGTGCTTGTGATCCTGTTCGTGTATCCCGTGGTGGGGGCCACGATCCGGCTTGGCATCCTGGTGCGGGAGCGGCGGCTGGGCATCACCAAGCAGCTGGCCCTGGTGCCCAGGGAGCATGCCGACCACGGCCGCTGGCTCACCGCCGCTGTGGTGGTGGCCGTGCTGATCGCCCTGATCTATTCCTTCAGCAGCAAAACCCTGGCGGCAGGCGAAGGCTTCAGTGGTGGAGCGGTGCGGCTGGCCTCGCTGCTGCTGGTGGCCGCCGGCACCCTGGTGGCCCTGCTGGCCCTGCTGCGGCTGAAGCGGCCGCTGCTGCGGGCCAGCTTTGCCTTGCTCTGCTGGGCCGGGCTGCTGGGGCTGGGCGCCCAACCGGAGATCTGGCGGGTATCCGATAACCCCCTCAGTGCCGGCTTCTGGAGTTCCCATTACTGGAGTGGCGTGTTGCTCACCGGCCTGCTGCTGTTCAACCTGGCGGCCGTTCCGGAGATCAGCCGCCAGCTACGGCTGCGGCGGTTGCATGTGGCGGCCAACCTGCTGGTGATGGTGCTGCTGGCGGTGCAGGCGATCACGGGCAGCCGCGACCTGCTCGAGATTCCGCTCAGCTGGCAGAAGCCGGCGATCTACCGCTGCGATTTTCAGGCCCGCATCTGCCCGGAGCCGCCCCAGGCCCAGCTGCCAGCTGCTGGGGCACCAGGCTCAGCCGCTCGGCAGCCGCCGCTTGCGGCCAGCTGAGCAACCGTTTGAGCAGGGCGGCAAAGGCCCGCCATTCGGGCGGGGCCTGGCGATCGGGCCAGGCGCCAGGCCTGCAGAACAGCCAGCTCCGCAGGGCCCGCTGGCCCTGGGGGTCGGCCGCATCCCAGCTCAGCCGCAGCCGCGGCTGGCGCCCCGGGATGGGCCGCATCTGGCCGATCTGCAGCGCCGGCAGCGCCAGTTCAGTTGGATCGCTCTGCCACTCGAGCGCCGTTGCCGCTTCCAGTTCGGCGCCCTGTTCACTGATCGCCCGCACGGCCCAGACGTGATCTGCGGGCGGCCCGTTGCCCGAGCGCTCGCGCAGCCGTGCGATCAGGGGCACGGCCAGCCAGGGGGTGGGATCGAGCCGTGGCGGCTCCCAGCAGCTGCGCAGGGCCACCACCAGGCCCAGCAGGTTGAGCGCGGCCCAGAGCAGCCCCAGCGCAAGCTGGGGCCATTGGCTGCCTGCGCCTCCCGCCTGAGCCAGGGCCCGCCCGATCCCGATCAGATTCAGGGCGTTGAGACCGATCAGCAGCAGCAGTGGCGTCGCCAGCGCCGGGGCGATGCCGCCCTGCAGCGTGATGCGGTGCTTTGGGGTGATGCGGAAGGGTTGGATGCGGCCCCAGAGGCTCGCCAGCACCGTGGTCGCCAGCGGCACCGCCAGGGCCCAGCCGGGCAGCTCCGCCAGCAGGGCATGGCGGCTGCCCCTGTTCAGCCAGCCCACGCTCAGCAGCAGGGCCAGCCAGAGCGGCAGCAGCCGCGCCAGCAGCGCCTCAGCCGTGAATTGCAGTGGCACCACCCCCAGCAGACCAATGCTCAGGGGCATCAGCAGCAGCACCAGCCGGGGCACGGTGTTGAACCAGTGCAGGCCCCCCTCCAGGTAGGCCAGCCGCTGGCCCCAGCCCAGGCCCCGCACGCGCAGCGGACCCTGGGGCAGGCGCAGGGCCTGCAGGGTGCCGGCGGCCCAGCGCTGGCGCTGGCGCACGAAATCGTGCATCGATTCGGCCGCCAGGCCGGCGCTGAGCTTCTCGCTCAGGTAGCGCAGCTGCCAGCCCTTGGCCGCCAGGGCGATGCCGGTTACGAGGTCTTCCGAGATCGCCGCCTCCACGAAGCCACCGATCTCCTGCAGCGCTGAGCGGCGCACCAGGAAGCTGGTGCCGGCGCACACCACGGCGCCCCAGGCGCTGCGCACCGGCTGGATCCAGCGGTAGAAGCTCTCCTCATCGGGCAGCAGCCAGGCCTCCATGGCCAGGTTGCGCATCACCGGATCGGCATTGAAAAAGCACTGGGGTGTTTGAACCAGGGCCACCCTCGGATTCAGCAGCAGGCCGATCGTGCGATCCAGGAAGTGCTGCTGGGGCACGAAGTCGGCATCGAACACCGCCACCAGTTCGCCCTTGCTCAGCGCCAGAGCGGCATTGAGGTTGCCGGCCTTGGCGTGGAGCCGCTGGGGCCGGTGCTGGTAGCGGCAGCCATACTCCGCGGCCAGGGCCGCCAGCTCCGGCCGGCCGGCGTCATCCAGCAGCCAGATGGTGCGGTGTGGATAGCTGAGGCTGCTGCAGCCCAGCAGGCAGCGCTCCAGCACCGGCAGCGGTTCGCCGCAGGTGGGGATCAGCACGTCCACCCAGGGGCGCCAGCTGCTCTGCTGCCAGAGCGCGGCGGCGGCGGCGGCTTCGGCGTTGCCATCGCTGAAGCGACGCCAGGCCAGCAGCAGCGGCAGCAGACCGCTCAGCAACAGCCAGCTCTCCGCTGCCAGCAGCAGCAGGCTCAGCCCCGCGGCCAGGGGTGTTTCCAGATTGAGGCTGGCGCTGAATCGCCACTGCAGGTAGCGCAGTGCCAGCACGGCCAGCAGCACCAGCAGGCTGCGGCGCATCCACAGCGGCCGGCTGGCTTCGGGCCGGCGGCTCAGCCACAGGGGCCAGAGCAGCGCCAGCCAGGGCAGCAGCAGCCAGGGCTGCAGCAGGGCGGCGTTCATTTGAGCCGGACCCGGCCCGCACAGGCCTGCCGCGCGCCGGCCTGCTCCAGCAGCGCCAGGGCCGCCGCCAGCGTGGCTGCCCGCATCAGGGCGTGGCGCAGCTGGGGCGCGCCGGCGAAGCCGGTGCAGGTCCAGCTGAGGTGCTTGCGGGCGATCAGCAGGCCGTGCTCGCCCCTGGCGGCCACCAGAGCGGCCAGCTGCTCGGCTGCCAGGGCCAGCTTCTCTGCGGGGCCCGGCGTGGCCGGGATCGGCCGGCCGCTGAGGGCCGCATCGATCTGGCCCACCAGCCAGGGGGCGCCCATGGTGCCCCGGCCCACCATCACGCCCTCGGCGCCCGTTTCGGCCAGGCAGCGCAACGCATCCTCCGGGCTGTTCACATCGCCGTTGGCGATCAGCGGAATCGTGAGCGCCGCCTTCACGGCAGCGATGGCGTCCCAGTCGGCGCGGCCCTTGAAGCCCTGCTCGCGGCTGCGGCCGTGCAGGGTGAGCAGCTGGGCGCCGGCGGCCTCCAGCTGGCGGCACCAGCTCACGGCGCTGGCGGTGGTGTCGGCGGCACTCGGGGCCCCGCACCAGCCCAGCCGCGTCTTCACGGTCACCGGAATCTGCACGGCCGCGGCAACGGTGTCCACGATCCGGGCCGCCAGCTCGGGATCGCGGATCAGGCCGCTGCCGCCGCCCTTGATGGCGATCTTCTTCACCGGGCAGCCCATGTTGATGTCGATCAGGAAGGCGCCGGCGGCCTCGGCGCGGCGGGCCGCCTCGGCCATGGCGTCGGGGCGGTGATCAAACAGCTGCACGCCGATCGGCCCGGCCTCGCTGGCGAGCTCTTCCAGCTTCTGGCGGCCGTGGCCCAGCTCCAGGCTGGTGGCGTTCACCATCTCGGTGAACAGCAGCGCATCCGGCGCCCAGCGCCGCACCAGCTCCCGGAAGATGCGGTCGCTCACCCCCGCCAGCGGCGACTGCAGCACCCGGCAGCGCAGGGTGCGCGTGGTGCCATTGCCCGGCAACTGCAGCGGGGCCTGCGGGGGAGAAGCAGTGATCAGTGAAGCGGTGATCATGGTGATCCGATTGTGAGGCTCCAGGCCGATGGCTTCTGTTCAGGCCGCCGCCAGCCCCGTTCCCTATCCACTGAGCCTGGCGCTGCTGGAGGCGGTATTGGCCGACCGCACCAGCGATCGCTTCGTGTGTGAACTGATCTGGCCGCGCCTGGGATACGCGCAGAACGGCTCCGGCACCTGGAGCGCCGGCCCGGCTGCGGGCGCCGTGTGGCGGGAGTCGTTCCCGATCGAACCCCAGTTCATCGCCGAGCGGCCGCCCAGCGTCGCCCTCACCCGCTCCATCCCCAAAGCGCACAAGCAACTGCTCAAAGAGCAGCTCGGCTTCGCGGGCTATCGGATCGGCGAGCTCTATCCGCGCCGCACCCGCCGCGCCACCGCCGTGAACTGGCTGCTGGCCCACCTGGTCGAGCGGGGCGAAGCGCTGCCCGAGGGCGGCCCCCTGCCGCAGCTGCTGGAGGCACCGGCCGATCCGGTGGCGGGCCACCCGGGTGATCTGCCTGTGCACTGAGCCGCCGCTGCTGGCAGCCCCGGTGGTTGCTCTGTAGGGTCAAGACACGACAGTTGTTGTGATACCTGCCTTGGCCCTGCCGGTCGTTGCCATCATTGGCCGCCCCAACGTGGGCAAATCCACCCTGGTGAACAGGCTCTGCCGCAGCCGCGAGGCGATCGTGCACGACCAGCCTGGCGTGACGCGCGATCGCACTTACCAGGAGGGCTACTGGGCTGATCGCAGCTTCAGGGTGGTCGACACCGGCGGCCTGGTGTTCGACGACGACAGCGAATTCCTGCCCGAAATTCGCGAGCAGGTGGGCCTGGCTCTGGCAGAAGCGGCCGTGGCGCTGGTGATCGTGGATGGTCAGCAAGGCTGCACCGCCGCCGACCAGTCGATCGCCGAATGGCTGCGGGGCCAGGGGGTGCCCACCCTGCTGGCGGTGAACAAGTGCGAGTCGCCCGATGCGGGCCTGGCGATGGCGGCGGAGTTCTGGGGCCTGGGCCTGGGCGAGCCCTTCCCGATCTCGGCCATCCACGGCGCCGGCACCGGCGACCTGCTCGACAAGGTGGTGAGCTTCCTGCCGCCCACCGAGGAGCAGGAGGGTGAGGAGCCGATCCAGCTGGCGATCATCGGCCGGCCGAACGTGGGCAAATCCAGCCTGCTCAATGCCATCTGCGGCGAGAACCGGGCGATCGTGAGCCCGATCCGCGGCACCACCCGCGACACGATCGACACCACGATCGAGCGGGAGGGCAAAACCTGGAAGCTGCTCGACACCGCCGGCATCCGGCGCCGGCGCTCGGTGAGCTACGGCCCCGAATACTTCGGCATCAACCGCAGCTTCAAGGCGATCGAGCGCTCCGATGTGTGCGTGCTGGTGATCGATGCCCTCGATGGCGTCACCGAGCAGGACCAGCGCCTGGCCGGCCGCATCGAGGAGGACGGCCGCGCCTGCGTGGTGGTGGTGAACAAATGGGATGCCATTGAGAAGGACAGCCACACCATGCCGGCGATGGAGAAGGAACTACGCGCCAAGCTCTATTTCCTGGATTGGGCGCCGATGCTGTTCACCTCGGCCCTCAGCGGCCAGCGGGTGCAGGCGATCTTTCCGCTGGCCCTGCTGGCGGTGGAGCAGCACCGCCGCCGCGTCACCACTTCGGTGGTGAACGAGGTGCTCACCGAAGCGCTCAGCTGGCGCACGCCGCCCACCAGCCGCGGCGGGCGGCAGGGCCGCCTCTATTACGGCACCCAGGTGGCGGTGCGGCCCCCCAGCTTCACGTTGTTTGTGAATGAGCCGAAGCTGTTTGGTGACACCTACCGCCGCTACGTGGAGCGCCAGATCC